>NZ_JAPSHI010000015.1:0-111405 GCF_031180005.1 Paenarthrobacter sp.
GACCCAACAGAAGGGCCGGCGGCGCAGCCCCACTAACCGCCCACACCACCTACAACCCCCGCCGCCAGCAACCCCTGGCAGCCTAACCAACAACAACGAAACCTGTCTCAAAAACTTGACGAGCGCACTCCCTCTCTCACCAGGGGAGAGAGGGATCCGTCCAAGGGCGCGGGATGTGATAGAGCGTTAGGGTAGTGGGATGCCGTCGTTCCAGACCAAGTTGAAGATCACTGGCCTCAAGCCGGGCAATGCGCCCGAATCGGTGATGGCCGCAGCGGTGGAAGCACTGGAAACACGCCACCATGTCGAATCGAACCAGCTCGACATCGTGGGAGGAGTACCCCAGATCAGCCTCCGCTTCACAGTAGGCGACCGGGATTACTCGGGCGAGAACCACGAAGCCCGGACATCGGCAGCCATGATGCGTGACGCCGTCGAACGTGTAGCGGTCACTGGAAGCCTCTACGTGTTGCGCCGAAGCCGCGGTCGTTGGTCGCCGGTTTAGAACAGTTGTCAGCGCTACTCCGGCTGCGGCACGTCGCCGGGCTTGTCGGCGTCGAACGGTTCGTCCACGGGGGATCGGCTGCCGCGGCGCCGGGTGACGATCAAACCAACCACCACGCCGATGACCAGTCCCAGTCCCACCCCAATGAGTGAGCTGGCCCAAAAGGGAAGCTTGGTGGTGGAGCCGGTGAAGTAGCCCAAGCCGACCTGCCACACTGCCCACAGCACTGCGCCCAGGCCGGCACACAGGCTGAAACCGCGGACCGAAACATTGGCGATGCCTGCCGCGGATGAAGTAGCGAGCCTGCCACCGGGGATAAACCGAGCGCCAATGATGGCGCCGTAGGTTGATGAGCGGCCGGCTTTGGCGATGGCCTCATGGATTCCGCGGTGGACCCGGCGGCCCCACGACCACCGGTCCAGAACGTGGCTGATGCGCCGTTTAAACAGCATGAAAACGGCCATATCACCCAGCCAGGACGCGAACGCGGCCAGGAAGAGGATGAGCCAGAAGTTAGCGTGGCCGTCGGCTGCAAGCGCCCCGCCGGTGATCACCACCATCTCGGAGGGGATGGGCGGGAAGATGGCATCGCCCAACACTATGGGGACAATCCACAGGTAAATTGCGGATCCCCATGTCTCTGGAGCGGTGATGTCCATGGGCAAAAGGTACCGCACTTGCCGCGTCCCCCGCTCGGGAGTGAGACTGGCGCCATGCGAATCGAGATTCTGCGCGGAGATATCACCACCCGCGGTGTTGACGCGATTGTCAACGCCGCCAACTCGTCACTGCTGGGTGGAGGGGGGGTAGACGGCGCCATTCATAGGGCCGCGGGCCTGGAACTTCTTGAGGCATGCCGCGAACTGCGCCGGACGCAACTGCAGGACGGACTTCCGGTGGGTGCCGCCGTCGCCACACCCGCCTTCCGGCTCCCCGCACGCTGGGTGATCCATACAGTGGGACCCAACCGGCACGCGGGTCAAACCGATCCGGCGCTGCTCGCGTCGTGCGTCCGCGAGAGCCTGAACGTGGCGGCGGGGCTTGGTGCCAGATCCATCGCCTTTCCTGCGATCAGCGCCGGAATTTATGGCTGGGACGCCACTCAGGTCGCCGAGGTAGCGTTCGACGCCGTGCGGTGGTTTTCGTCGTCAGTTTCAGTCCGCGGCACTGAGGGCAGCCCGCTTGAGCTGGTGGAGTTCGTGCTGTTTTCGGAAGAGACGACGGCGGTCTTCCGGGCGGTGTTCGGCGCCTGAGGCATGGCGGCGTCGGATATGGCGTTTGCTGGGGCGAAATTTGGGCCATGAGTGACCCCGCGTCGCTTTAAGAGGGGTGGGCCTCGCTGAGCTCTAGTTTGCTGCGATATTCCACGCTTTGCTTGCTGATGGGGTCCACGAATGAGATCCCGCGGGCCAGCAATTGAAGGGGTTTCGAGTAATCGTCCGGGGCTTTGTCCAGCAGGTCCGGGTAGAAGGCGTCGTTGACGATTCCCAGCCCAAGCGAAGCCATGTGCACGCGGAGTTGGTGCGTCTTTCCGGTGTGCGGCTCCAGTCGGTACAAGGCGCGCTGGTGAGTTCCGGCGTCGAACATTTTTGTCTGTTCAATCCGGGTTTCCGCGTTCGGTTCGCCCTCGATGACCTCGGCGAGCAGGTAGCTGCGGGACTTGGTCATGCGGTTGCGGACCACTACCGGGAATTCGACGGCGGGATAGCCTGCGGCCGGCGTCGCGGCTGACACGCACTCGTATTCCTTCTGGACCTGGCGCTTCTCGAAGAGGACCTGGTACTTGCCGCGTGTCTCCGGGTTGGTGGAGAGCAGCAGCAGGCCGGCCGTCATGCGGTCCAAGCGGTGCATGGGGATGAGGTCCGGGAGGTTGAGCAGGTTCCGGAGCCGGACCAGCGCGGATTCCTGGATGTAGGTGCCGCCGGGCGTGGTGGGGAGGAAGTGCGGTTTGTCCACCACCAGGATGTGTTCGTCTTGGTGGAGGATGTTGATTTCCACGGGCAGGCGGGTCTCCGGGGGGAGCGTGCGGTAGTACCAGATGAAGGTGTGGTCCTCCAGCTTGGTGCTGCGGTTAAGCGGTACGCCGCCTTCGCCCACAATCTCGCCGGCGTCAAAGCGGTCCTCGATGCCTTGCGGATCGATATGGCCCCAGCGGTGCATCATATAGTCCATTGCGGTGGTCCACGGTCCCTCATCCGGCAGGCGCAGGCGGGTCGCGTTCACGCCGTCGCGGACGGGGAGGGGGGATTGCATCACTGGACAATTCTACCGGCGTCGCGTTGTGGGGCCCGCTTTGCGCCCCAAGTAGCCCGCGAGGCGCGCAGAGCAGGCCCCACAGGGGGACTAGGTAACCGACGATAAAAAAGTTCTTGACAATAAAAGTTGTCGGTAAGCATACTTGAAGCATGTTGGACATCGAAGTGATCGAGGACCCGGCCGCGGCGGAAGCGTCGCTGGATCCGATCCGCACCCGTATTCTGCGGGAGCTCGTCGAACCGGCGTCCGCCACGCAGCTGGCCTCGAAAGTTGGCTTGCCCAGGCAAAAAGTGAACTACCACCTCAAAGCCCTCGAACGGCACGGGCTAGTGGAGCTGGTGGAGGAGCGACGCAAGGGCAACGTCACTGAGCGCGTACTGCGTGCGACGGCGGCGTCGTACCTGATCTCACCCGGCGCCTTGGCGTCTGTGGCGCCGGATCCGCGGCGCTTCTCTGACCGGTTCTCCGCTTTCTGGTTGCTGTCATTGGCCTCCCGCACTGTGCAGGAGATGGGCAAGCTCATCGCTGGGGCTGCCGTGGCAAAGAAGAAACTGGCCAGCTTTGCGATCGACGGCGAGATCACCTTCCGCTCGGCTGCCGAACGCGCAGCATTCGCGGAAGAACTCGGCGTGGCGGTGACCCAACTCGTGGACAAGTACCACGACGGCGGTGCTGCCGCCGTGGCGGGCGGCGGACGCAAACACCGGCTCGTCGTCGTGCTTCACCCTGCTCTCAAGGCCCCTCTAACTCAGCAATCAGCAGAAAAGGATCAAGGCAATGATTGATAAACGGAAATTCGAAATCGAGACGGATGTCGAGCTGCCCGGCACCCCCGAGCGTGTGTGGCAGGCGGTCACCAAGGACACTCCCGCATGGATGTTCCCCACGGATCAGTGGCCGGACGTCAAGACCACCGAGGAATACCCCAGCCACTTGGTATCCCGCATGGACGGCCCGGACGGGTGGTTCAACCAGCTGGAGCACATCCTTGAGCCGCTGGAAGGTGGCCGCGCCAAGCTGCACTACGTTCACAGCGGGATCTTTGCCGAGAACTGGGATGAGCAATACGACGGCGCCAGCAAGCACACGGAGTTCTACCTGCACACGTTGGGTCAATACCTGCAGTACTTCGACGGCAAGCCCGTGGTTTTCACGGACATTCAGGCGCCTGCTTCTTCGCAGACGGTGGGTGGATTCGTTCAGCTGAAAAAGGCCTTGAATGTGGACGGTGTAGCCGCCGGTACCGCAGTGGATGTTGACGTCGACGGCGTGGGGCAGCTGGCTGGGGTAGTGGACTTTGCCAACGAGAACTTCCTGGGCCTCCGGGGCGTGGATACGATGTACCGCTTCTTCGGTCGGAACGCCTTCGGCGCTCCGGTCGGGATGACGGTACACGACTTCAGCGGCTCCGGCGATGCCGAACTTACGGCCAAGGCCTGGGGTGCGTTCCTGGAGAAGGTGTACGCGTAGCAGTTGTGGTTAGGCCGCCCAGGCCCGCGCCACGGATTCCAAGGCGGCCTCGTAGATCGAGGCCCAATCGGTGGAGGTATCATTCATCTGCGCAAGCTCCAGGCTGACGAGCCCATGGACCTGTCCCCAGATGGCCATCGCAATGAGCGCGGGGTCGTCCTTGCGCAGAGCGCCCGCTGACTGGGCGGCGGCTACCGCCTCCACCAGGGGGAGCATTGAATCGGAGGCGATTTCCGGCGTCGGGCTGCAATCAACATAAGCGGCCAGCGCGCCGCCAAACATGAGGCGGTAAAGGGCCGGGTGATCCAGTGCCCAGATGCGGTAGGCCCGGCCTAATCCCAACAGCCCGTCCTTGGCCGCATCGCGTTGGGACGCACCAAAGGAGCGGAAACCGTCGTCGACGGCGGCCGTCAACAGCTGCGCTTTTCCGCCGAAGAGGGAGTAGATCGCGGTGGTGGACGTTTCTGCCGCGGCTGCTACATCGCGGAGAGTTACGCGGGCGGGCCCCTCGCGGTCTACCAGTTCTGCGGTCACTGCGAGGAGTCGGTCCTGGACGTGCTGATCATGAACTACAGGTCTTGCCATGCACTCAAGTGTTTCATAACATTGTTTCATAACAACGTTATGAAACCTGGATTCAGGAACTCAGGAGTTCCCCAACTGAAGGATTCACATGGCACAGGAGATCTTTCCCGGCCGCTTCACTGCGGATATCGGGCGCGATACAGTGACCGTCTTCCTCATCGGGATGCGGGCAAACCGGTGGTGGAAACTGGGCCGCGTCGCCAAAGTGGCGTCGGCCATGCCCGCCATGATGCAGCACCTTGCCAAGAACCCGGACGCCGGTTTCCTTGGCAGCGAGCAGTGGTTCGGGCGGACTACCGTCCTGCTCAGCTACTGGGAAAGTCCGGAGCATCTGAGGCGCTTTGCCGCAGACAGGGATTCGCCGCATCTGGGCCCGTGGCGGAAATTCATGAAGGAGTTCGCGGGCAGCGGCGACGTTGGCGTGTGGCACGAGACTTACCAAGTCCCGGCGTCGGGTATTGAAGTGGTGTACAACGGCATGCCACTGTTCGGCTTGGCAAAGGCGACCTCGCATACGCCGGTGGGACCCGGCAGCAACTCGGCGAAGCAACGCATGGGCGGGCGGGCATGATCCGCAGACCCAGCCCCAACTAGGTAGCAGCACAGGTCGTTCTGAGCCCTCAGAACGACCTCAACTGCGACTTACTTGGGTGGGGTGGGCGGGACCAAACGGGCGGCGGTTTAGGCGACCGCGACGGCGGCTGGCCGCTCGGTCTTAAGCGTCCGGCGGAGGTGGGGTGCGGCGTCGAGCTTGTCCTGGGCGGCGCGGAGCGCACCAACGGCGAACTCCAACTGTGCGGCGGACAAGGTGTAGGGAACACGCAGGTAGTGCTCGAACGCGCCACCCACGCCGAAGCGGGGTCCGGCCGCCAACCGAACGCCAAAGTCGGGCGCGAGCACGGTCAGCGCGGTGCTTGAGGCAGACGGTAGGCGGCACCACACAGTGAGTCCGCCGCGGGGCCGCTCCACCTCCCACGACGGCAAGTGCTCAGCGAGCAACCCCAGCAGTGATTCCCGGTTATGTCGAAGCTCCTCAAGTCGGGCATCAAGCGGTTCCGCGAACGACTGCACCAGGCGCGCCGCCGCCAGTTGTTCCACCACGGGCCCGCCCAGATCCATAACTGTCCTCGTCGCGATAAAGCGGGTAATCAGGGATTCGTCCGCCCGAATCCACCCGGTCCTGAGGCCCGCCCAATGCGATTTGCTCAGCGACCCGATGGAAACCACTGCAGGACTGAACGACGACATCGGCGCGGTGCGGACGCCGTCGAGATTCAACCCACGCAGCGTTTCGTCCACCACCAGCACGGTTCCGGAAGCAGCGGCCGCCCGCGTAAGGCGTCTGCGTTGCAGGTCGGACATGATGCGCCCGGTGGGATTGTGGAAATCCGGCACCAAGTAGGCCATGGCGGGGCGCTGCTGGTTCATTGTGGCCACCATCGCATCGATGTCCCAGGCCGGCGAGGTGCCCGAGGGCAGCGCCACAGGCAGCGGTTTACAACCCGCGGCCCGGATGGCGTCCAGGGCGTTGGGGTACGTAGGGTGTTCCACTAGGACCCGGTCCTGCTTTCCGGCCAAGGCGCGCAGCACAATGTTGAGGGCATGCTGTGCACCGGACGTGACGAGGATCTGGTCCGGCGTCGTTGGCACCCCTTCCGCTGTGTACTTCTCTGCGATGGCTTCGCGGAGGGCCGGCACTCCCACGGCGTCGTACCCGAATCCGGGCAAGAGGGCAGGCAGCTCGGTCAGCGCGTCAGCGAAGGCGCGATGCACCACCTCGCCGGCCGCTGGTAGTGATGCATAGGCGAGATCCAGGAGTCCCTCGGGGACCGCGAGCCCGGGCGCGCTCACTGGTGCAGTGCGGTGGGGGATGCATGTCCGTCCGCGGCTACCCTGACCTGCCGTGAGGAATCCCTGTTCGCGCAGGCTCGCATACGCGGCAGTGACCGTGGTCCGGCTGAGCCCGAGCGTCTGGGCGAGCGCCCGCTCGCTAGGCAGCGCGATGTCCAGCGGAATGCGGCCGTCCATCACCAGCAAACGCACGACGTCGGCCAGCTCACGGTAGGCGGGAAGGGCGCCGGAGTTCCAAGAGCCGAGGAGGCGAACGAGTGCGGTGGGATTCAGAGAGCCGGACATAAGACCAGTATTCCAAACTGGCTATGGAATACAAGGCCAGTTTCCTTGGATGATGTACTTCATGATGACCCGAAGAATCACTCAACTCCTCATTGGCCTCGCGATGTACGGCATCTCCTTGGCCATCTTTATCCGCGCCGGCCTGGGCTTGGACCCTTGGGATGTGTTTCACCAAGGCGTATCCGAAAAGACCGGCTTCAGCATGGGTGTTGTGGTGATCGCGGTCAGCTTCCTGGTTCTTCTCCTGTGGATCCCGCTCCGGCAGATGCCAGGGATCGGAACCATCGCCAACGCGGTTCTTGTGGGTCTCTTCGCCGATCTGGGACTGTGGCTCATCCCGGAGTTCTCACATCTGGGCGGACAGATCGCCATGCTCGCCGGTGCCGTGATCCTCAACGGCATTGCCTCCGCTTGCTACATCGGTGCCCGCCTTGGACCGGGTGCACGGGATGGCCTGATGACTGGACTTGTCCGCCGCACCGGTTGGTCAGTCCGCCTGGTCCGCACGGGAATCGAAATAGTTGTCCTTGCTGTCGGCTTCCTGCTGGGCGGCTCTGTCGGTGTTGGCACGGTGGTCTACGCCCTGGCGATCGGCCCGATCGTGCAGGTGTTGCTGCCGAAGTTCATGGTCCCGGAGCGGGCAAAAGCAACGGCCCCCACGGAAGTCGTGGAGGCCGCGCCGGCCGCCTGACGGCCGCCACTTTGGCGCCGCTTAGCGGCATGCCTCCAAGTCCTCGCCATACTGCAACCAGTCCGGCAGGTCCTCACTGAAGGCGTCTCGGATGGCGGGCGATCCAGCGCTCCGCCAGTCGACGTCGTCGTTAATCTCGATCTCGTACTTCTTCCATTCGAACCAGTTGATCATCTTCAACTGCGGGTACTTCCGGTGGGTATCAGTGGAGAAGACCTGACGCCACCATGCCTGCTTGACGTCCAGCTCGGACGCCCCACCGCGGGCCGGGGTGAAGATAGCCGCCGTCTCCGGAATGGCTACCGGCTTGTTGTGGTCCACCCCGTACACCTGGTAGAAATCCGGGACGGAACTGTCGTCGCCGGCGGTGCCGCTATAGGTGCCGGTCAGCATGGCGAGGAACTTGCCGGACTCAGAAATGTCGTTGTCTCCCCACGGCCGCTGGTTGCCCCAGTGATACAGGGAAACTCCCACCCAATCCACGGCGTCGTCCCCTGGATAGTAGGGCGCGTAGGTGTCGTCGGCCATGGTCAGCGTGCTGTCATGGTCCGTGTCGAGGGCAGCGAAATCGCCGGTGCCCGGACGGGCCGCGAACTGGCCTCCCGTAAACGGGTAGCCACCACCATAGTTCGGGGCCCACATCATGGACGAGCCCGGCGCTCCAGCGTGAATTGCAGCGGCCACTTTGCGGAATACCTCCACATAACGCAGCGGTTGCTGGCCCCAGGAATACCATGACCCGTTCATCTCATGCGCAAAACGTACGACGACGGGCGTCCCCTGATCGTTGATGACCCGTAAGTCGGTAGCCAGTTTGGCGATCACTTCCTCGCTCATGGTCTCCAGGCCACCGTGCGGTTCCAAGGTCAGGAGCAACACGCCGCCTGTTGGGCGGACCTGGGTGACGGCATTGGTGGTGTGAGCCCACGTTTCGTCGTCGTAGGGGATATCCGAGAACTGCACTACCACCGCCGGGTCATGGCCGAGGTTTTGCCGGTGCTCGGCCAAAGTCTCCGAGTCCCAATCGAGGTTTACGCCCAGAAGCACACCATCCTTGGGGATCATGGTGGAAGCATCTCCGGCCCGGCAGAGAGACAGAGCCTGGACTACGGGCACCACCTCCTTGGAAGCAAAACTCAATCCAGTGGCGGCCAGGGCCGTCACCACCAAGGGGATGAGCAGGCTGGCCCGCCGACGTTTTCTGTTTGGATGCCCTGTGAAGGTAGGAGGAGTCTGCGCCACGGTCAGCCCCATCCAATGGAGCGATAACGACGTCTGAAGAGAGCCCGCCAACTGAAGCGAGGCGCAAGCCCGCGTGGCCGGACGAGCGCTGCGCCGCCGTCGATGGCATCTTGGCGCGTTGCGTAGATACGCGCGACGTGACCCAGATGGGCTTGGAGGCGGGTTTCCTGAAGCTCGCTGGAATCGCCGAAGAGGCGGAGATCGCCGCCGCGCGATCGGAGCAGGTGCAGCACCTCAAGCACCCCTACTACGCCTGATGCTCCCACTGATGTCACCTCCGCGACATCCAGCAGGATCAGGACAGGGCCGTCCGCGGCGGCTCGGGCCGATGCTTGGCGAATAGCGAGAACGGTAGCGGCGTCCAAGGCGCCGGTAATGGTCAGTTCCAACGATTTCAAGGCGGTGGAGGTGGTGTTCGGGGCATGGGAGAGCATGGACATGGGGTCGCTCCTTGCTGGGGGTTGGAACGGCATTTACTGATGTGCTATTAGGGTGCGGCTTGGGGCGGAGCGCTCAGAACGCTGGTGAGTTCCTTGGGAGTGGGCATCGGTTCAACGAGGTGGTCGCCGGGACCCCGGTATCTTGCGGCACCGATCACCACGCTCAAAAGCGCCAGGTCCAAGACGACCCAGGCCAACGTGATGAGGGTGGGATAGAGCGGCGCTTCCCCGGTCGACACGCGCGCAACGCCGATGAACGAGGACGCGACCAGCAACGCCATGGCAGCCACCTGTATCCTGACGTGCTGGAATCCACGGCCCGTGACCTGTTTACTCTTGGCCGTCACCGAGAACGCGAGGTGCTTGCCAAGGAAAACCGCTGCCGCACCTGAACACGTGGCCGCGATCCAGGTGGGAAACAGCGCAAAGGACCATTGCTGGCCGCGCCACAATCCCTTCGACCCGTTGCCCGCGACTTGGAAGAGCAGCTGGCACGAAATGAAGAAGGGCAGGAAGAGGCAGAAGAACACCACAGGGCTGGCAGTCAGCGGGTAGGTACCGGCCACCAGGAACACCACTGGCGCAGCGATATAGGTCAGGGCCGCGAAGCCATTCAGATAACTCGTCATAGTGCCCAGATACATCAGTCGCTGAGCCACGGTGAGGCCCCGAAGAAACAACGGATTGTCACTGAAAAACACCTGCATGGTGCCGGCCGCCCATCGATGCCGCTGCGAGAGCATGGTGGACACGTCCTCAGGGGCCAACCCGTGGACCAGGACCTCGTGGTGGTAGACGCTGCCCCACCCCATCGCGTGAAGGTGCATGGCCGTTGCCATGTCCTCGGTGATGGTGGTGGTGTCCATGGGGTGGATGGCCAGTGCTTGGTCCGTGTGGGCCACATCCACTGATTCCAGAACGGCGTCCAGCTCCGGCGCCACGTCCTCCACGGCATCCGGGATTGCCAAAGCGGCTGTATGGAAGGCGACGCGGAGCTCGAAAGTGATCTCGGCGAGGACATCGCCCCTGCGGACTTGGTGCTCCGCGCGTGCCACTGCCTCCAAAGCCTGCTCTGCCACGATCATGGCCGCGGGATGACGCCTACCCAGTTCGCCGTGAAGGTCCTGCAAACGCGATCGGCCCCGACGCAAAGCACGCCAGGTCTGCTCAGTTGCCGTCCGCGTGTAGCGGGTCAAGCCCAGGGCCATGAGGGCCTCACGGCGAAGGACGGCATTCGAGCCACAGAAGAACGCTGCGTCCCAGCCGTCCTTGCCCTGTTGGATGGGGCCGTAGAAGAGTTCCGCCTGGCTTCCTAGAGGATCCGCTTCCGGAACATTCCAAAAGTGCTGCGGGGTCTGGACGAAAGCAACTTCCTCGGCATCGAAATAGCCCAGGACGCGGTCCAGGAAACGCGGTTCAGGGACTTGGTCTGCGTCAAAGATGGCCACGAACTCGCCCGTTGTCATGGACAGGGCGTTGTTGACGTTTCCTGCCTTTGCGAAGCGCTGCCGACCATCCCACTCAGGACCGCGGGTGATATACCCGACGCCGAGCTGCCGGGCGGCGGTGGCAAATTCAGCCCGATCGCCGTCGTCAAGGATCCACGTTTCGTGCGGATACTCCATATCCCTTGCAGCGATAGCCGTCTTGAGCACCAATTCCAGTGGCTCGTTGTAAGTGGCGATGAACACGTCCACCGATCTGCCCGGCAGGGCATGTGGGGGAGGTGGTCGTCGTCGGGCGTTCCACATGGTCACCGCGTAAAGCGCTGATTCGCCAAGGCTGTAGGTTTCCGCAGCCACGAGGGGCAGCGAAATCCACCAGGCATCCCACGCGACAGTGCTCGACCAACGCCAGCTGATGTAAATCAATCCAAAGGAAACTACAAGAACTGCAAGGATCCTTACCAGTATTTGTTTGTAAACGCCCATCTTTAGCCTCCGGTAACTGCTGGGGAAAAGGCCAAGGCACGCCAGTATGTCCAAACGCTCCTCAGAGCGAAGTTCGGGAGGACACGGCTGACGCGCCTGGAGCTGCATCGTCGATGCTCAAAGGGGAAGGAATTCGGCTGCGAACGGAATATCCTTTTGCCAACGGACTTGAAGGAAATCTGTCAAGCCAATTGGTTCCTGGTTACACTTTCTCCCGCCGACATTTCATTCTCGTTACAAACTTGAAAAGTAAATTCGCGTTGATTATTTCCTTGCCGTGACGTTTTGCGTGTCGCCCCGAAAAGGCTTGCGCGCATCAGGGATGCGCCTTCAGAGTGGCACCATGAAGCGAAGACTCATGCCCCTGACGATGCTCGTCGCCGGCTTGACCATCGCAGCTACCCTCATAGCTCCGGAACCGTCAGCACTGGCAGCCGCGAGTATGCCCGCGCCCGGAGCAATGGTCTGGAGCGACGAGTTCAATGGCCCCGCCGGCACGGCACCGGACCGCGGGAAATGGACTCACGACACCGGAGGATCCGGCTGGGGCAACGGCGAACTGCAGTACTACACCAACAGCATGAATAATGCTGCAGCAGATGGTCAGGGAAACATGGCCATCACTGCCCGCAGGGAAAATCCTGCCGGATATGAGTGCCACTACGGGACGTGCCAGTACACCTCCGCGCGCCTCCTGACCGCCGGCAAGTTCAGTCGAACACAAGGCCGGTTCGAAGCCCGACTCAAACTGCCCAAGGGGCAAGGCATGTGGCCCGCCTTCTGGATGCTCGGCGACAACGTCTTCACCGAAGGTTGGCCCGCCAGCGGCGAACTCGACGTCATGGAAAACGTTGGCAGGGAACCTGGAACGGTCTGGGGAAGCATCCACGGCCCCGGCTACTCCGGGGCCAACGCCTCCAACGCCAGCTACACCCTGCCCGACGATAAAGCTCTGGGCGATGCTTTCCACACGTTCACGGTGGACTGGGGGCCTGAATCCATTACTTGGTACATCGACGGAATTCCCTACTCACAAAAGACCAAGGCCACTACCCCCGGTCCGTGGGTGTTCGACCACGACTTCTTCCTCCTGCTGAACCTTGCCGTGGGCGGCTACTGGCCGGGAGCGCCGGATTCGGGCACGGCGCTTCCTCAGACCCTGCTGGTTGATTATGTCCGTGTCTATGAGCTTGCTTCGGTTCCGGCGACGCCTTCCTCTGCACCCGGCACCCGTATTCAGGGCTATGCCGGCAAGTGCATTGATGTGGCCGATCGGCAGGCGGCTGACGGCGCAAAACTGCAACTGTGGGACTGCGACACAGCGGCGTCAGAGCTGTGGACCTTCGCCGCCAACGGCACCATCCAGTCATTGGGCAAGTGCATGGACGTGGCGTGGGGATCGACGGCCAACGGTGCACAAGTCCAACTCACCAGTTGCAATGGCAGTCCGGCGCAGCAATTCGTCCTGAACAATGCCGGGGATCTGGTGAACCCGCAGGCGGACAAATGCGTGGACGTGACTGACTGGAATTCATCCAACGGTGCGGGGCTGCAGTTGTGGGATTGCGCCGGTTCCACCAACCAAAAGTGGTGGCGGATGGCGTAGAAAACGTCCGACGGCGGCGCGCATCTTGCGGTGTCCGGCGGCTATTGCTGGGGCGGCTGGGGAGCTTCCTGGAGTAGCGGGCCGGGCTGGCAGGTGCGCGCAGCCGTCGCGGCGGCTGTTGGCCGGACCTGGCTGGCTTTCAGTGGCCAGGTCCGGCCCTTTTGTTGAGCTTTATGCTGGACTATGGAGCCGGCTGGCAGCGCGGACAGAAGTAGATGTCCCGTTCTTCTGTGCCGTCCGGGCCTGCAAGGAGGCCGCGGCGTACAGCAGTGCCGCAGCGCCTGCAGGGTTGGCGTTCCCGGCCGTACACCCAATACCCGGGGCGCATGGCGCGCGGCCCCAGGGTGGTCCTCCGCCCGGGACCCAGGTTTTCGCCGAGGAGCCGTTTGGCGTCGTTGACGGTCTTGGCAAGGTCAGGGACGTCCCCTACAAGCAGGGCAGGGTGAATGCCGGACAAGAAGCACGCCTCGCATCGATAGATATTGCCAATGCCCGCAAGTTTCCGCTGGTCCAGCAAAGCGAATCCCACGGTGACCTCCGGTTCGGTGCGAAGCCTGCGCAGCGCTTCTTCCTCGTCCCAGTCGGGGCCGAGCAAGTCCGGCCCGAGGTGTCCGACGATTTTGTCTTCCTCAGCTGTGGGTACGACTTCCAGGATGCCCAGCGAGAATCCGACGGCGTCCGCGGAGTCCGTGCGGAGCACGCACCGGGCAGTGTGGCCAGGTTTGGTCCAGCGACCACCCGGTGGGTAGATCATCCAGTTCCCTTCCATTTTGAGATGGGAGTGGATGGTCAGGGCCCGGGGTTTCCTGCTGGCGCCGGGTTCCTCGTCAGCAGGTCCAGTCAGGCGCATGAGCAGGTGCTTTCCCCTGGGGACAACCTCGGCCATGGTCCAGCCCGCCAGGTTCAGGGTGGCAAATCGCGGCACGCGGAAGTCGGAGGTCTTGATGGTCTTCCCAGCCAATGCCTCGTGCAGCCGTGACGCGGCCCGCCAAATGGAATCGCCTTCAGGCACGGATGCGGAGTCCCTTCGGAGTGGAGTAGGCGCCGGCGGCCGCGAGGGCCACAGCAATCGGGGTTTCCAGGAGGTCGTGGCCGTTGACTTTCTCCATGAAGAGTTTGTCCACGGCCCCACGGCGCACCACGTCCACCAACGCTTGGGCAGCAACTGTCAGCACGGCTTCGTCCTGGCTGAAGGTGAGCAGCGTCTTGCCGCCGCGTTCGACGTAAAGGACCAATGCGCCGTCGACCATTACCACCAGCGCTCCGGCCTTGCGCCCTGGCCGGTGCCCGGATCCGGCGTCGACCGAGAGCGCAGGCCAAGGAAGGGCAGCGCCATAAGGATTGGCGGGGTCAGTCGCGGCAAGTGCGAGCGCGGAGGGCTCGGCTTTGGAGATGCGGGCGTCCTCGGTGAAGGACCTGAGCCGGTCAACCGTGGCGGGGACGGCGAACTGGGCGGCCCCCAAATGCTCGATGAAGTAGCCGCGGCGGCAACGCCCGGCTTCCTCCAATCGGGCCAGCACTTTATACATGAGCCCGAATCCACCGATGATGTTTTCCGCCATGACCGAACCACGCGTCACCACGCCGTAGCGGTCCAACAGAAGCTCAGCCGTACCGCGGGCGTGGATGGTTGGGTCCAGCTCCGGCGCGGGAAGCGCCGACCATCGGCCAACTGCCGAGGGCGGGGCAGGCGCAATGCCACCTGTTACCGAGCCGTAGCGACCACCTGTTAGCCCCGGCGAGCCCAGAAGGCCCGTCCCGTGGGAACGGCCAAGCCTGCTCATGCGCGGTGCCCGGGCCCGCGGTGCCTTGGCGACCTGCCGGTGCGCGGTTTTCCCGCCGGCGATCATGGCCCTCACGGGAGCGAAAGTATCACCTGTGACGCGGCCGGCCCAGACGAGGTCCCAGAGGGCAGACACCACGGCGTCGTCGCTCAGCACCGCGTCCATCCCACCAGCCACATCCGTCAGTTGCCGGAAAAAGTAGCCACCGCCTGCGCTGAAATGTTCCAAGAGCCGCTGCTGGGCATCGCCGGGTTCGAATTCAGGGTCCGGGTTGAGCGTCAGCTCAGCGGAATCGGCTACGTGGAGGCTGATCCAGCCGTCATTGCCGGGCAGCGATCCTGCGCCGGACCAAAGGAGTTCGCCGGCGGCCATGAGTTCGTCCAGCATGGCCGGTTTGTAGTCAGCCACCCTGCCCGCGAGTACCAAGGGCTCCCAAGCGGATGCCGGGATGGGCACTCCGGACAGTTGGTCCACCGCCGTGATGATGCCGTCCAACCCCCTCAACGCCTGGCTTCGGGACTTACCCGGCGAGGTCACGTTCTGCCATGCCGGCAGGAACCGGCCGTAGGCTGCGGTGTCCACGGGCTCCACTTCGGCCCGCAACGCAGCGAGCGAGCGACGCCGCAGTCTCCGCAGGACCTCGGCATCGCACCACTCGCTGGACGGCGGGGCGTCCACGCTCATAAGCTCCGAGTCGGCGGCCTGCAAAGGCTGCTCTGCGACGGCGTGTGGTCGGAATTCGCCTTCCACAACCCGACCATCGCCAGCCAGGCGCTTCAGGGCAGTATTGACCACCGCGACGCCCAATCCCAGCCTCACCGCAGCTTCGGCGGCCGTGAACGGGCCGTGGGTGCGCGCGTACCGGGAAACGAGGTCGCCCAAGGGATCGTGAACGGGTTCAATGAACGCGAGCGGCACGCCCATGGGCAGCGGAACACCGATGGCGTCCCGGAGCCGTGCCGCGTCCTCAATTGCCGCAAAACGCTCGACGCCGCCGATGGTTACCTTGAGGGCGCGGTTGGCTTTCTGCAGTGCAGTGAGGTGGGACCCGGCGTCCATGATGCTGCCATGTGGAGTCGCCGGGGTCTTTTCGAGGTCGTCCACTCCCTGGAGCTCACTTTGCTCCAGTCCTTGGAGCCGCTCAGCTACTTCTTCAACACTGAGCGGACCGAGCAGCCTCAGTAGATCCGCGACGCCTTCCATGCCACGAACCCGTCGGTCCGGGGCGAGGCGCTGCAGTTCCAACTCCGTTGAATCGATGACGGCGGCGTCCAGGAGTTCGCGCAGTTCCACGCGGCCCAGGAGTTCGTTAAGGAGTGTGGAGTCGAGGGCGAGGGCAGCTGCCCGGCGCTCCGCCAAGGGTGAGTCGCCCTCGTAAAGGAACTGTGCAACGTAACCGAACAACAGGGATTTCGCGAAAGGGGAGGGCTGCTGCGTGGTGGTCTCCACGATCCTCAGTTCCCTTCGCACCACGGAAGCCGCGATGTCTTTGAGTGCGGGCAGATCGTAAACATCCTGCAAGCATTCCCGGACTGTTTCGAGCACGATGGGGAACGAGGGATACTTCCGGGCGACATCCAGCAACTGGGCGGAGCGCTGGCGTTGCTGCCACAGCGGCTGGCGCTTGGCCGGATTCTGCCGAGGGAGAAGCAACGCACGGGCTGCACATTCGCGGAACCGGGATGCGAACAGGGCGCTGCCGCCTACTTCCGCGGTGACGATTTGTTCGAGTTCCTCCGGGTCGAAGAGAAAGAGCTCAGCGCCGGGTGGCTCGTCTTCCATCATGGGCACGCGCAGCACGATCCCGTCATCCGCAGCCATCGCCGATCCGTCCAAGCCGTATCGCTGCTGAAGTCGTTGCCCTACAGCGAGTGCCCAGGGGGCGTGAACGGGCATGCCGAACGGGCTGTGGAGGACTACCCGCCAGTCGCCGAGTTCGTCGTGGAAGCGTTCCACCACCAGGGTTCGGTCGCTGGGGACAATTTCCGTGGCTTCCTTTTGCTCACGGAGGTACTGGATCAGGTTGCTTGCGGCGAAGGCATCCAATCCGCTGGCCTGGCAACGTTCCATGGCCGGGGCTTCGTCTGCGGCCGAGAGTTCCCGAATGAAGGCCCCCAGCGCGCGGCCCAGATCTACGGGCCTGCCGAGGGAATCGCCCTTCCAGAAGGGAAGCTTGCCGGGTTGCCCAAAGGCGGGGGACACCAGCACACGGTCATGGGTGATGTCCTCGATCTTCCAACTGGTGGCACCAAGGGCGAAGACATCACCCACCCGGGATTCGTAGACCATTTCTTCGTCGAGCTCACCAACGCGGCGTCCTCCCTTGGCGGCACGGGCCGAGGCGGTCGGTTCACTCCCGTCCCCACTGCTGGGGGAAGCTGAGCCCTCGACTTCCGTACCGATGATGTACACGCCGAACAATCCCCTGTCCGGGATCGTTCCACCGGAAGTCACTGCCAAGCGCTGGGCACCGGGCCTGCCTTCGATGGTCCCGGCGTGCCGGTCCCAGACGATGCGGGGCCGTAGTTCAGCGAACTCGTCCGAAGGATACCTTCCGGCAAGGAGGTCCAGCGTGGCTTCGAAAGCCGAGCGTGGCAGGCTCGCAAAGGGTGCAGACCGACGGACAGTGCTGAACCAGTCCTCGACGTCAATGCTGCCCAAGGCGGTAGCCGCCACTGTTTGCTGAGCCAGGATATCGAGCGGGTTCGCCGGAATGCTCAGGCGTTCAATCTGCCCACTCAGCATGCGCTCAACGGTGACGCTGGTGTGCAGGAGATCTGCGCGGTGCTTGGGAAAGAGCACGCCTTCGGAGATCTCGCCGACCTGGTGCCCGGCACGCCCGACGCGCTGCAACCCACTGGCCACGGACGGGGGTGACTCCACTTGGACCACCAGATCCACGGCGCCCATATCAATGCCGAGCTCCAGCGACGAGGTTGCCACAACGCAGCGGAGCCTGCCGGACTTGAGATCGTCCTCGATCATGGCCCGTTGGTCCTTGGAAACCGAACCATGGTGCGCCCGAGCCAGCACAGGATCGGCTCCGGCAGTGCTTCCGGCCTGCGCCATCATGTGCGCCGGGGTTGCCGTGGAGGCCGGGATTCCGGGGTTGGCTTCGGTCGCCTCGGGAGCCGCCCACTCGCTACCGCCCACCGCCATCAACTGGCGTTCAGCGTAGATCTCGTTGAGTCGGGCTGTGAGACGTTCCGCCAAGCGACGGGAATTGGCAAAGACAATGGTGGACTGCTTGGACAGGACCAGATCCACGATCTGTTCTTCCACATGCGGCCAGATGGAAGCCTGGGGTTGCAGGCCCGATGCCGGCCCGGAATCGAATGCTCCCGCAGCGCCCTGCAGATCCGACATGTCCTCAACGGGGACTGTGACCGTGAGGTTCCAGTTCTTCTTGGATGGCGGAGCGACAATTTCCACTGGGGCTTGCCCTGCCAGGAACTGGGCTACCAACTCTCGCGGCTGGACTGTGGCGGAGAGCCCGATGCGCTGGGCGGGCTTTGGAAGCAGGGCGTCCAGGCGCTCCAGGGAAACGGCCAGGTGCGCGCCGCGTTTGGTGCCGGCTACGGCATGCACTTCGTCGATGATGATGGTGTCCACTTCGCTGAGCGTTTCCCGTGCACGGGACGTCAGCATGAGGAATAGGGATTCCGGGGTGGTGATGAGGATATCCGGCGGGTTGGTCAAGAGCGTGCGGCGATCTGCCGCCGTCGTATCTCCTGAACGCACGCCGACTGTCACAAGCGGCGCGGGAAGCCCTAAACGTTTGGCGGTTTGGGTGATGCCGATCAGGGGTGCGCGGAGGTTTCGCTCCACATCCACACCCAGGGCCTTCAACGGCGAGATATAGAGGACGCGCGTCTTGGTTTTGGGGCGCTTCGCCCGCCCCTTGCCATTGGCCGGCACGGTCTCCAGTCCCGGCAGCGTGTCACTGGGCTTGGAATGCAGGCGATCGAGGGCCCAGAGAAAAGCAGCAAGTGTCTTGCCGGAACCAGTAGGAGCCACGACCAGCGCATGAGAACCAGAAGAAATCGCGTTCCATGCCCCATCCTGCGCGGGTGTTGGCTCGGAAAAAGCGCCTAGGAACCATTCCCTGGTTGCCTGGCTGAATCGGCTGATGGCGCCATCCGACGCCTGCGGCTCCTGCATTCCTCCATCATGCCCCACGGCTCCGACAGAATAAGCCGGAGCCGTGGGGAGACGGTCAGACTGCCTGGAATGCTGTGATGGTCAGGAGCTTAATACCGGCGTTGCTGCACGCATCATGTGTCTCAGGGATGAAAAGCGACGCGGTGTCGTTCGGCGGGTAGATCCGGAAACCGGCGGCGGGCACCTTGGTGCAGTCGCCGTAGTTGCCGGCTTGGGTGTAGCGGATTTCGGCCCACGCCGACTTTCCCGGGGCCAGTTCAATCTTGGTCACCGGAGTTGTGGTTTCGCGGGTTGCGGGTTCGCCGATTGGTTCACCATTGGCGTCGGCAGTCAGGGAGACGCCGGCGAAGCCTTCCAGGACACAAGGGGCTGCGCCGGTGTTGGTCAGAATCAGCTTCTCGTAGACGCTACCGGCCGCACCGCCGCCGGTCGGGTCGGTTACGGCGCTGAGGGACGCGGCCTTGCACAGCGCGGGTGCAGCGGGTGCCGCAGACGTTGCTGTCGCCGACGGTGAGGGCGTCGTCGTGGCCGTGGCAGAAGGAGAGCTTGACGTCGCCGAGGCCGACGGCGTCGAGGAGGTTGGCGGGGCACTGCTGGTTCCCGACGGGCTGGGGCTTGGCCCACAAGCAGCAAGAAGCAGCAGCGCAGCGGCTGCCGTCGTCGTCACAAGACCGGTTTTGATGCGCTGAGTCCACATGGGCACCAGCTTTGTTCCGGCCGTGATGCGAGTCAATTCAGCCACGGTTGGAAGCACGGATTGGCGCCCGGATTGTGATCTTCCGGGCACCAATCCGATGTCAACTACTTCGTGTCGGCTTTGGCCACTGCCGGCTTGGCAGAGCGGCTGCGGAAGAACGCAGCGCCGCCCAAGCCCAAGCCCGCTATGCCCGCGATCAGGCCGGCCCAGCTGCGCGCCTGCGACCCGTCGTCAGTTACGGCGGAGGCCGGCTCGGTGGATTCCGTCGTCGCAGCGTCGTGGTCGCCTGCGGCATCTGCCGGAGTGATGGTGACCGACGGTGCGGGAGCCTTCAGATCGTGCGGGTCCTGGCCTTCCTTGGCGATTTCGGACCAGTCGGTCTGGCCCTGTTCGCAGGTCTGCAGCGTGGGGAAGTAGATGGTCTTGCCCGCCGCGTCCGGGAGCTTGACCGACAAAACCAGGGCGTCACGCAGGTGCGCGTCCAAAGGGGCCTTTGCCGTGTACACGATCTGGCTTGTGCGCTTGGTGATGGAGGTGCCGTCATCCAGCTTCTTGGGCTCCGCGAGGGTCTCCGTGACCTTCTCCACGGTCCAGTTGGGGTTGACCGTCGGCTGGGCGTCGTTCAGTTCCTCGGGGAGTGAAATGGCAACTTTGGTGGTGCCGAAGGTGTCGCAACCGTGAGGGATTCCGAAGGTCACCAGCGCGTACGAATTGGCCGCGGTCTTGTTCGGATCGGCCGAAACGTGCGCGGATGCTCCGGCCAGGCCGGCCATCATCAGGACAGCGGTTCCACCGGCGACGGCGGTTGCGGACAGGGTGCGGCGAGTCGAGGTTTTCATGGGAATTGCCTTTCGGGGGCGCCGGCTATATTCGGCGCGGGGTACGGGTATGGAGCCCGTCACCATGCAAAGGTTTTGCTGTTGCGCGCTCGATTTGTGGCGCGCAGGTGCCGGGCGGAACTAGGAAAGTACGACGACGGCGGGCGGGCCGCGGCGACTGTCTTGCCTAAGGTTCCGCCAAGGGCGGGGGATGAAGACGTAGGGTGCCCCTACTGCGGCAGGCGAGGCACCGGCGTCGGGCCTGAACACCAACGAGGGCAGGGCGAGCAGAGGCCGCAGCCAGGCAGCGAGCTGCCACAATGCATCTTCACCCTTTGCCAGGACGACGGCAGACGCAATGGTGGCCAGGACGTGGCCCACAAACATCATGGTGCCAAAGGCTGTGCCGAGCTCATGGGTGTGGGTCGCCGCAATGTCCAGCCCGGGGCTGAACGCTTCGCCGGCGAGGTGGTGGTTGGTTCCCTGCTTGCTGGCGGCTATCGGGCTCAAAGCCGTGAAGGCTTCGTGAAGTGCCAACTGTCCGGCGCCCAGGAGTCCCGTCAGGGTGAGAAAGTTCAGCTTGAACCGGGTGGCGAGTGTGGCAGCCAGAGCCGTCAGCGCAACGAGCGCCAGCAGGACCGGTGCGCTGGGAAGTTCTCCGCCACCCACGAGGTGGGCCACTGCAGCGAGGAGAACCACCACAATCGAGATGGCGGCCGACCGCAACGCATGAAAGGGCACCCGGGACTGCGATGTGCGCACGGGCCCCTCCCTCATCTGTTGCTGCTTGATTATCGGCGTCTTGATTCTATCGGGAGTTCGGTGCCGGGCAGGACCCGGATGCGTGCCTATGTGGATAGCTCCGCTTAACGCCTCGAGGAGCGAACGAAAGTTGGCTTCGGTGGCTCGGGCACATTCGCTGCGGACCCGGAACGTCGACGGCGGAGCTCAAGTTTCAGGCTTTCCTCACCGCGAGCCATGGCCCAGTGATGATTGGCAGAGAAGGCCGGTTTGAAGAGCCAACTCAAACGGCGAAGCAAGGGCTTGGTGGCACTGACCCGCCAGTCGTAGGTGATGACGACCTCCGGACCGTCAGTCTCGAATGTCCAGCGGCCAGTGCCGTTGAGGTCACCTTCGGCTGTGAGCGCAAAGCCGTCGAGGGTCACGGGGTCGGTAATGGTGAGTCGCCAACGCAAGGTGTACGGGAGCCAGCCCTTGGTATGAAGGTCAAAGCATGCACCAACTCCATCCGGTCCGCCTTGGGCTACGGGCGTGACCGTGAGGTAGACGGAGGGCCACCACTGTTTGAGAGCCGCGGCGTCGCCCAGGACGTCCACTACTTCCTCGCGTGTGCCCGCCACCCGCCACACCGTGACGAACGCGTAGTCGGTGCTTTTCTGTGTGCGCTTTGCCATTGCTGCCTCCGCGGTCCGTGGGGGTTCCGAGGGTGTCTTACGGCATCCGGGCTCAATCTACGCCTGCCTTCGCCGAAGGGTTAGGTCTCGCGGCTTTGGATTTGCGAAAGTGCTGAGATCCCGCCCCTCAAACGTCCTGGCAGCCGGGTTTCATTAGCCCGGTCGTGTTCAATCTAATCTTCTCCCACCCTGTAAAATCCGAATTACCGTGCATATGCCGGTGCTTTGGGGAGCAACTTTGGGGGCGTTAGACAGGCTAGCGTCGCAGTTTTAGCTCGCACTCATTGCCAGAGCATAAAGGCAACCCACTCGCATCAAACCCACTTGTGTTTAGCCGCGCCTAAAAGCGCGGCGTTTGAAAGGACCCTCATGAGTCAAGATCAGCCTGGCTACACGCCACCACCCGTGCCCCAGGGCTACCAGCCCCCCGCACCCCAGGGGTACCAGCCGCCGCCGGCGTACGGTCAGCAGCCGCAGGAGGGTTTCCAGCAGCCGTACGGCCAGCCTTTCCAACCGCCACAGGGATTCGCGCAGCAATACGAAGCTCCATCCACGCCGCCCAAGTCCTTCCTTGTGACGTGGCTCCTGGCATTGCTGGTGGGCGTCCTCGGCGTTGACCGCTTCTACCTTGGCAAGATCGGCACCGGTATTGCCAAGCTTCTTACCTTTGGTGGCCTCGGAATTTGGGCATTGGTGGACCTCATCCTGGTTCTGGCCAACAAGCAGACTGATAAGTATCGTCGCCCGCTGGAGGGCTACGACCGGCACAAGCTGGTCGCCCTCATCGTTTCCGCTGTAGTGATCCTTGCCAGCATCGCGTTCAACGTAAGCCAGGGCATCGCAACAACCGCAGCCCTCACTGCCCCGGTAACTGCTCCGTCTGTTGAACCTGTCACCAAGTCAACCCCGACGCCCGCACCTGCGGACGATGTGGAAACCAACAGCCGTGGAAACCTCGTGATGGCCTTTGGCGATATCGGTACCATCAGTGACGGCAAGAGCGGCGACGTCCACACCAAGTTCACCGTCAACAGCATCACGCCGGTCACTTGCACCGAACCGTATGCTCGTCCCTCCGAGAATGGCAACGTGGTGGCGGTTGATATCACTGTTGAGACCACGCCTGAGTTGGCTCAGTCTGCCTACCCGAAGTTCACCTTGAGCGGTTTCGACTTCAAGTACATTGCAGCCAACGGCACCACCTTCAATGGCTCCCTTGCCAGTATCGCGACGTATTCGTGCATTCCTGACGCAGAGCAGTTCCCCAGCGCTGGCATGGGACCCGGCGAGAAAGTCACCGGAAAAGTTGTGCTGGACGTGCCAGCGGCCACCGGGCTTCTGGTTTTCGAGTCCGGCCTCAAGGGTGGCTTTGAGTACAAGTTCTAATCTCGTGCGCTGAGGGCCAGGATCTCAGCTCTTAGCACTTGGCGGAATCACTCCGTCATTGCAAGAGATCCACCGGAACAAGTCCGCTGATGGCTGCGTATCAGATCAATCTCGCTCTGATATGCAGCCATCAGCGGACCACACGGTACACGCCAGATGGCGCTACATCCCAGCGTCCAACGGCAGTTAACTACCAAGCTCGCGACATGCCGGATTCGGCCGACGTCGCGAGGCGCCATGCCCCGGGGACGTAGCGCTCGAAGGCCACTCCGACCACATCGTTACGGTCAGCAGGCGGTAGGGCAAGGCGTCCGAATTGTGAGATGTTTGCCGCTCCGCCGCTGTCGAGCAAAACGGCGTCGCAACACCCCGCTTCGAGGAGTGCCGTCGTCATATCCGCTGAGGTTGCGCCCAAGATGTCAAAACCAGGCTCGATGGAGCGAGGCTCACAGCCCTCGGCAACGAGCACGCACACGTCTCCCGCAGGAGTAAGTCCGACGGCGGCCCTGCCACGCGGCTCGTCCACAATCTTCTCAACTGTCAGAGCCACTGGCGGTACAGCCTCGTGGCCGAACTCCTCTGTCGGGCGGTACACCTCGTGCCCGTCGGCAACCTCACGGGCGACGTCGATGGGTTCAGAGCCGCGAAGCACGGTGGGCCCCACTTGAGTACCTGATAAGACGCGGGAACCAGCCAGTTCGAGGTCATAAATTACCCAAGCACTGTCTCCAACCTCCTCAAACAAACGCTTGGCAGATGGAACTGGAACGAGAAGGACGAGCCCATTGGCGGGGCAGGGTGAGCTCTGGCGACTAATCTGGACCACTTGGCGCCCGTACAGTGTCAGCCCGACGAAACCCGGGGGCACTGGGACGGCGGCGTCAGCACCCCGTGTCCGTGTAAGGATGTGAACCTCGCCTGCAGCGGCGGCGAGGCAGTCAACTGAACGAACACACCGGCAGACAGCCCTTTCGCCATGGATGACAAGTCCCCCGGGGAGGGTGATGGTGAGGTCACACACGTCCACCTGACTTATGATCATTTTGTCCCTGCCGGAGGCATCCAGCACCCTCAGCAGCGCCGAGCGTGAGGCCGTGGGCGGCGACGTAATCACGCCGTCAACCACCTCCAGTCCGATCGGGTCGCCGCTACTGGCAAATCCGTCGGCGAACTCTTCCTCCAGCCAGATGTAGTAGCCGCTGTTGAAGCACAGGCCGTAGCTGGCCCCGAACTCCGAAATCCGCCCCAGCCGACTACTGACAGGCACCGCGCAGGAGACCTCCGGATCCCGCCTGTCCGGACTCCGAAAATCATGGCGCCCCGATGGTACAAGCGCCCAGCGGCGCTGGGCGACCAGCGATGCTGTGACGGCAGCAATATTGGGAACGTTGCTTGTTGGTACACCACCTTCCTCCAGGAGATCGCCTCCGGCGGCAGCCGAAAGCAGTTGTTGTCGCAGACGGACCTGGGGAGCAATCCAGGTCGAATCGTCGATTTCAACCAGGGCAGTGTCCCGTGTGCTGGTCCACCCCAAAACACTACGACGCTGAGGAGCCTGTCGACCGAAGAACGCAAGCTCCCCGGCAATCTCTGCGGTGACACCGCGCTGCTTGGGTGACCAAGCCTGCACGTACGCCAAGTCGGCTACGTCCGCCGCCGAAACACGCCCCAGCCAGGCAGAGCCAACCGTCATTGCGCCAAGAGCCGGTGCTGAAGGGCTGCGAAGCTGAGCGCTGTAAACGTGTGAGGCTCATTCTGCATCATCTCTATCAGCGCTTCCTGATCGATCCATTGCACTTCACGAGATCCGTCGCCAGTCGAGTGGGGCAACCCGGAGGCCAGGACGTCCACAATCGCCAGGAGTGAGGGATACGGCCCCTGGAGCATCTGTACCAGCTGAATCGCTTCGCTGACCTGTACTCTGTCCCCCAGCAGCTCGTGGTCGGTCTGGCTGACCTGCACCTCCACCTCGCTGAGGCCGGTTTCTTCCTCCACCTCACGCTCGGCGCATGCGGCCAAAGGCTCGAAGGCGCGCCATTTACCGCCCGGCAACTCCCAACGTCCGCTGTTTACCGGATCTGATTCGGGCTTCCACCGTTGCTGCAGCAGGATGCGACTTGGGTTGTGGCGGTCGCGAACCAGCGCATAGACGTTGGTGAGTACTAGCTGCTCAACCATGATTTCTCCATTTCGTTCCGATGTACCTGTGCAGAAGTAGATCTCTCAGACGGACCTGTCCAGAGGGCAACCAGACCATGGCGTCAGGCCCATAACCACAAAGCAGCTCGCGACACAGGCCGCAGGGCGGCATGATCTCCACATCGCGGGTCTCCTCCGGACGAGGATGACGCACCGTCATCATGGCGACGGGTTTGGCCCCACGGGCAATGGTTTGTGCCAGTGCACCATTCTCGGCACAAGTCGATGCACGACCCACCTCAGCCTCTACGTGAACGCCGGTGGCCAACTCCCCGTCATCGCCGAGCATCGCGCATCCGAGTTGATGCCGCGATGGCCGGTAAACACCCGTGATTGCCGCGCTCGCCTCTCTGTAGAGAGTTCGTCCGAGCTCTTTCAGAGCTACCGCCCCGGCCTGAGCCGGATACGGAGCAGCGGGCAAGTCTCTCAGCAGAGTCTCGGCGCTGGCCTCGAGATCTGCGAGCGATCCAGCAGTGTCCACATAGAGGTCGGCGGTAGGTTCCTGAGCTTTGAGCTCCACGCCCGCCGAGTCCGGATTCTCCGTTAGATCATCACGGGCCTGCAAGCGGGCAAGCCTAAGTTCTTCTGGTGCCCGCACCAGCACTACGGTGAAGCCGGCGTCGCGCAACTCATCCAAGTCCACAGGTCGGGCATCGCTTATGACAACCGATCGTTCGCTCGAGAGTGCCTGTAACCAGTCCGCTCGTTCAATCACCCGCCGCGTTAGTGCCTGTGGATCGCGCTGACGGATGTGCCCGCCCAGGAAGGACAGCAGCTCACCGTCCTGTCCGAGCTCGTGATGAGGAACACCCATCCGATCGAAAAGCGCAGCCTGTGCGGCATAGAGCGGTCTCGCCATACTGAGCTGCAACCAGTGACCATCCGTTGCCTTCAAAGCGGCGGCCAAAGAGGTTTTTCCCGCTCCCGGCCGCCCTACCAGAGCAACTCTTGCGGTCATGAGGCCCGGGCCACGAATACGACGTTCACCTTGGACAACCGAAAGAACCCCTGCTGGTCGATAATCTCCTCGACCCGCCGTTGCACGTCGAGGAACAGTGCTGTGAACTGCTCCTCGCTGACGCTATCCCCGGCGACCTTCTCCAAACCTGCGTACCGGTGACCCGAGGCATAGAACTCCATGAAGGGCCGTGCTTCGTCGAAGCGTAACCAGTCCTCATAGGGGTGCTCAGCCACGTGGGGAAACTCCTGCTCCAGTATGGCCCTGCCGTTATGCGGTGACAGGGTGCCGCGTCGGCCTTTCGGCGCACGCTCGATAACGTCTGCGGGAATGCCCACCGCGTGCATCGCCTCTTCATGCAGCTGGTACATTTCGGGCATCGAGTCCAGACCCTCAACAGTCACTACGGTCAGCCCGTCCTCGGCGGTGGCCCTTCGCAACTGGCTCACCATCTGAGCCGGGTTATCAATGTAGTGAAAGAGGAAATTGGCCATGACGCAGTCGAACTGCGTCTCGATCAGGGTATCCAATTGCCGGGCGTCGCCATTGATGTAATCCACCGGAACCCAAGTGAAGTTCACATTCTCCTTCGCGACGTTGAGGATCTCCGCCGACTGGTCTATAGCTGTGATATTCCCGGGATAGCGCATTCGCGAAGCGACATCCCGCAAGACAAATCCGTTGCCGCACCCGACGTCGAGGACCGCCTCAGTACCGTCGAGATCAAGACAGGCCAAGGTATGGTCCACAAGGGTACGGGGGTTGGTTCGGTAGCGATTATGCGTCAACTGCTGGATCGCCAGTGGTTGATCGGTGCTGAAATGGCTGCGGAGGTAGTCATCTCCCAGCACAGACATCCAGTAACGGGCACGTTCCTCATTGTCAACGGTTTGATTTGTCATCAACGGTGTTCTCCTCGGTTCCTGTTGTGGTGAAATCGCGGTAGGCCTGTGAGGCCATTGGCGCTTTGGCAAGGCTGTATTTGCCGTCGTAAAGTTCGATCCTTCCTCTCGGGACCCAATAGGTGACTTGTGCAATCCGCATGTGGGGGTACACGCGCAGCGGCAGAACCGAGTGCAGTTGAAAGGTGGTAGGACCGTGCGATCCCAGGTCGATCAGATCAGCTGTCACGTGGACGAACAGGCCAAGGCGAGCGATGCTTGATTTTGCTCGTACTATCGGCACGTAATGGTCGCTGCCGACGTGCTCGATGCTGCCACCCAGGTAGATGCGGTCCGGCTGCAGGACCACGCCGTCAGGGCCGATTGTGATCTTGTCCACCGGGTTATCCTGCGCAACATCAAGCAGTCGGTCGCGATACACGAGGAGCTGAGGTGCCAATCGCAAGTCGTAGCTGTTGGGATTGACTTGGTTCGCCGCAAAGGGCGCAATTCGAATCGTCCCGTCGCGTACTTCCTGCTCGATCGCAGGTCCTGTGAGAATCATCGGTCGAACGCCTTCCTCATCGTGGTGGCCGAGGGCACAGTGGGCGGGGACAACGTCCCTAGAAGTCCCTCGTACAGGGACACGTCTCCGAGTGGAACCCAGAACGAGACCTGCCCACACGCCATCCCTGGATACACACGCAGAGGTTGAACGACGGTGATCTCGAGAGTCCACTGGTGTGACGCGCCTAGGTTGCCCAGGTCTGCAGACAGTTGCAGATACATCCCAAGTCGGCCAAGGCTGGATCGACCGATCAGTGAAGGGACGTAACAAGAACTCCCGATGCGTTCTACGGTGTTGCCAATGTAGAGCTGCCGCGGCTGTAGAACCAGACCCTCTGCAGGAATGACGACTTCCTCGGGCGACGGCGGACGCAGGGAGTCGTGAACACCCGGCGGGTAGACGCGCAATGTCGGGCCTAGGTGGTAGTTGTAGCTGTTCGGGTTCAGCATCGCAGATTCGAAGGGGGAGATAGTGATATTGCCTCCCTCTACTTGGGTGCGGATCTCGTTGGCGGTGAGAATCATGAGGTGAGCCTCCGTTGAATGCTCCGACCAACGGCGTAGACGCCCATCACAGACAGCGCTGAGGCTCCGACGATGACGGCCACGCGTGCCGTGTCACCCCAACCGCTGGTAAGTATGAATGCGAAGAGAGATGAGATCAGAGCTCGGAGCAAGATGGCGTCGGCAACATAGCGCGTCTCCCGGCCCTCGGCTTGGTCGGCCTCGGAAGCAGCGGCCATAAACTGACCGTAGAGCGTGGCAGACCCCAGCCCGAGCAGAAGTGCTCCCGCGACGAAAGCGACGGTGCTGCCCCCGAGCAGCCATGTCAACGCTCCGAGGCTGAGTACTAAGAAGGTTCCGCCAGCCCGCATCCATGCGCTTATCCGGATTGCCCAGACGCTATCAGCGGCCAGCGCCGTTGCCAGAGCGGCGGCCACCGCCAGCGCAGCCGACGTAGAAGCGAGGGTCCCCGCCGCGCCCCCCGCCTCCCGCACAATTAGAGGTAAGACGGTTCGTAGTGGATCGGCAAATGCGGCAAGTACGAGCAAAGCGAGCAGCGGCAGCGACCGAACACTTATCAGCAAACCTCCTTGGTTCGGTTTCCAAGAGTCGTCTGCGTTGGTTCGCGCGGGGCTGGCCTTCGCGCACTGTGATTCCTCCGGCAACGTGGCCGCGGTAAGGGGGTACCGTCGTGTACCCCAACCGACGACGGCGGCCGCCGCCGCATTCGTTGCCATGTTCAGGCATGGCAGCAACCAGAGGAGTGAAGCGCTGCTGACGAAGATCGAGCCGACCAGGGGCCCGACAGCCGCCGCGAACTGGAACGCCGCGCTGTCGGCCATCAGACGCCGTGATCGTCCTGCCGGGTCGCCTCCCCACCGGGCCACAATTGTGACCCAAGATGGCCCGTTCAGGCCGCCCGCAAAAGTCGTGATACCGGCGAGCACCACAATGCCGACAGCATCATGAAAGCTGGGTTCGGGCGTTGCCTTCCCGGCGATCCAAACTCCAAGGCCAGCCAATCCGAGCCCCTCGAGCAGGAGCAGCAAGAGAGTGCTGCGCCGCAGTCCGAGCCAGTTAACGACCAGCGGATTGAGCCGGGTGCCGAGCATGAGTGTGGCCAGGAATACGCCTTGATTCACTCCGAGGAGGAGAGTGGGTAGCGAGGGCGTGCTTAAGAGCCAGATGGCAATAAACGTGTTCGTGCTGGTGCAGACGTTCGATGCAGCCTGCGTGATCACCAAGGGCGCAAAGCCGCGGTCGCGAATCTTCATCGTTTGAGGGCGAGCAGCTGACGGGCCAACTTTCCGCCTAGTTGCTCTTCAATGCTCAGATCTGGATCGCCGTAGGTAAGCACCCAGTTTGGATGGTCCTCGGGACCGGTACCAGGTACGTTCTCAGTGCAATCAAGACCAAGAAGGTCTGGGTAGTAGATGCTGACGAGCTCTGGTCGTGAGGAGAACGCAAAAGTATAGATCGAGAGCAGCGCGTTCTCGACATCACTGTTTGGTCCAACCCCAAACTCGGCGAGGTCGCTGAATCGCTGCTTCTCCGCCTGCGTGAGGTCCCTTCCCAACCGACCCATGCTGTCCAGGAGGCGTAAATCCTCGCCGGTGATGAAACAGGCCGTGGAACTCGTGTCGTGGAAGGCAATCAGCAACATCGATTGCTCACGGCCTTCGGTGGTGAGACCCGTCCGTAGCGATCCGTCACTGCCGCGGGTCCACCAAACTACATCGGTGCCGTACACGCCACTCTCAGCAAGCACTTCGCGCAAACCGTCTGGAACATTGCCGAGATCCTCCCCGACCACCAACTTTCCCCGGTCAACAAGCTCGCGGATGGATTCCATTTGGGCCCCAACATCGAAGCGGACGTAGGTCCCGGCCCCGTCCGGGAGGCGTGCCCACAGTCGTTGTATTCCCAACACGTGGTCTATGCGGACGCCCCCGACCGGTACCACGGCGGTGGCTAAAGCCAACGTCTGAGCGCAGGGACGGTGTTGATCACCATGCGGCACGGGAAAGGCGAGTCGCCAATTCTGACCATCTGGAACGTAGTCGTCCGGTGGGGTACCGATGCTCAATGTACGGGAATAGCACCCAGGGAAAACTTCGTGGTCGATCCCGTCTTGAGAGGCACCAACCTGAAGATCTGCAATAATTCCGATATCCATGCCGGCCGCGCGGAGCTCCTCGTGAGCAGCAGTGAGTTGACCCAGGACAACGTGCTGTAACCAAACCAGGAATTCGACGTGTTGCTTTTCGTCAAGCGTGCCGAAGTAGTGTTCAGCGACACCTCTTTCTTGTAGGTACTGCACGAGTGCGAAGGCCAGCATGCCATCCGATGAGTGTGGATCAATCCCGGATACCGGGGCCTCGTAATGCGCAAAGATGAGTCGCAATGCCTCGGCCTTGAGTTTCAATACATCCAAGTCATCGCGACTTGCCGCGGAGCCTGCGCTTAGTTGAGCACCGCGGCGGCATAGCTCCTTGCGGTCAGCTGGCGGGATTGAGGACCATCCGGCCACGGTCGTCACCTCAACATGCAGCAGGCTATACAGCAGGCGACTCACCGGTGAGTAGGGAGAAGGATCAAGTCCACCATCAGGAAGTATCGACTCCCAGTTGGTAGGGCCGATGGCCACGAAGTCGGCGCCATGCGTGACCACCTCCTGTCCCAGACGAACGAGAGATCCGTAGTCGCCGATTCCCCACGTGGAATCGTCAACGAGGGGAGCCAACTGCAGGTGCACACCCCATCGTCGACGTCGTGCCAATGGAGGGTCGTCAGCTTTGGGCCCCAAGTCAAAGGGCGTGATGTCACTACAGGCATCATTGAGCAATTGGCTTACGGTGTGCTGCACCGCAACGGGTACCTCGACTTGATCACCGTAGCGGTTCTCATATTCCCTCTGTACCGCGGATTCAGGAATCACCAGTGAGTCTCCGTCCAATTCGCGGGCCAGGCATGATGCCGACGGCGTGACGAACAGTAAGGGGCGGTGTGCGAATCCACATAGACGGGAAGAACTGCCGTTGCACCAGCTCTCGCTTTAAGCCGGTGTGGTCCCTCACGCCTATCATGTCGCTCCTACCCGTTGACGAAAGCCATGAAACCCTTCTGAGGAAGGCTAGGAGAGCTTTACTGGGTTAGTCAATGGAATTGACTAACTTTTGATATGACACTCTCATATCCAAAAAAGCATGTACACTTCGGCTCCCTGATCCCCGTTGCGAGTGGCGGGACAGAACGGTAAACCGTGACGAGGAAATCAAGGCTGGGGTGCGGAGAGCGCGTCTCTGGCCGTGTCGCTCGCAGTCAAGGCGCTACTCACGCCCGGCATTAGGAGTGGCGTTTGCCGACTGGCTGCTGGACCTGATTACGGCAAAGCAAAAGGCCCTGCCTCCCTCATAAACAAAGGGAAGCAGGGCCTTTCTCATTGGCGGTGACGGTGGGATTTGAACCCACGTTGGCTTTTACACCAAACAACATTTCGAGTGTTGCACCTTCGGCCGCTCGGACACGTCACCAACTGAAATAGGGTACCGGAGTTCAGCCCGGTTCCCCAAAACGAGGCCCCGCGGACCAAGGGGAAGAACAAGCCAAAACACAGCCAACTTCCGTCAGCAGCCCCCCACCGATAGATTCGTAAGCACCATGACTATCTCGCGCGAACAAGAACACGAAGCCCAGGCCTATTGGGTCACGGAGACGGGCAGTGGCGAGCTGCGCCCGGAGGCCCTGCCAGCAACGCAAGAAGGAGAAGTGCTGGTCAGGACCCTGTACTCGGGGGTCAGCCGCGGCACTGAGCGTGTTGTCCACGAGGGCCGCGTTCCGGAGCGAGTGGCTGACCTGATGCAGGCGCCGCACCAGGAAGGCGACTTCCCGGGCCCGGTCAAATATGGCTACCTGAACGTCGGCATTGTTGAAGAAGGCCCGGACGAATGGCGAGGAAAAACCGTCTTCAGCCTTCACCCGCACCAAGACTTCTATGTGCTCCCCACCAGCCACCTCACCGCAATCCCTGAGGGCGTACCAGCACGTCGGGCTGTGCTCACCGGCATAGTTGAGGTGGCCATCAATGCCCTTTGGGAAGCCGGACCGAGGCTGGGCGACCGCGTCGCCGTCGTCGGTGGTGGCTTGGTGGGTGGCGTCCTGGCGACGCTCCTCCGGAAGTATCCACTCGGTCGACTGCAACTGGTTGACGCGGATCCGGAGAAGCGAAACCTCGCCGAAAAGCTCAGCATCGAATTCGCCCTCCCGGAGGAAGCGAAGGACGACAACGACATCGTCTTCCACTGTTCCGCCTCCAATGAGGGCCTCAAATTGAGCCTCCAGCTGGCCGGCGACGACTCCGATGTCATCGAACTTTCCTGGTTCGCCGACAAGGAAGTCACCCTGCCGCTCGGCGAGGACTTCCACGCCCGCAGGCTGAACATCCGCTCGAGCCAGGTGGGTGCTGTCGCCCTACCCAGACGGCACCGGCGAACCAACGCCCAGCGCTTGGAACACGCCGCACTCGAACTGCGGGATCCGCTGTTCGACACTTTCCTGACCAGCGAATGCCTGTTCCGGAACCTGCCCACCACACTCACACAATTGTTCGAACGGCCCGGCGGTTTCTGCCATGTGGTCGCCTACCCAAACTCGGAGGATTAATTCATGTTCAGCCTGACCGTCCGACGCCACTTCATGGTCGCCCACAGCCTTCCCCGGGAAGCCTTCGGCCCAGCCCAGGGCCTCCACGGTGCCACGTTCGTTGCTGAAGTCACCTTCCGCCGGCCCAACCTCAACGACGACGCAATCGTCCTGGACATAGGTGCCGCTGGCGGCATCCTTGAGGAAGTGCTCGCCGACCTGAACTACAAGAACCTCGACGAACACCCCGCCTTCAAGGGCAAGCTCTCCACGACGGAGGCTCTCGCGAAGCACATCGCCGACGCCATGGCCGCCCAAATCCAGGACACGGCGGACGGTCCGGCCCTCACTGGCATTGACGTCGTCCTCCGCGAGAACCCCGACGCCTGGGCTGGCTACTCGCTGGAGCTCCCGGTCAAGTAAGTGCCCATCCGCTTCCTGGTCCCGGGGAATGTCCGGCACGGCTCCGGCGGCAACAAGTACAACGCCAAGCTCGCCGAGCATCTGACTGCCCTCGGCGTCAACGTTGTGATAGTAACGGTCGACGGCGATTGGCCCGTTGGGAGCCCGGCGGACCGGCAGCGGTTCGCTGACATGCTCGACGGCGGCACAACAGTGATTGCCGACGGCTTGGTAGCCAGTGGGGCGCCGGACGAGATCGCCGCAGCGGTCAATGCCGGGACGAAGGTCTGGGTCCTGTCGCACATGGCGTTGGCGGACCACCACGACCTTGAGGCGAAGGCTCTGGCAGCAGCAACCGGGATCATCTGCCCGAGCGCCCATGCAGCGTCGGAGCTTGAAGCAAAGCACGGGATGCAAAACATCGTCGTCGCTACGCCCGGTGCTGAGAAGGCAAACCCGGCGAAAGGATCCGAACCACAGCACATCGTGGCGGTTGCCGCGTTGCTGCGCAATAAATGCCAGACGATCCTGGTGCAGGCGCTCAGTGAAATACAAGATCTCGCTTGGACCGCAGCTCTCATAGGCTCCCACGACGCTGATCCGAGCTATGCGGCCGAGGTGAGGGCCGCCGTCGAGCATTACGGTCTCGAAAACCGAATCAGCATCACTGGCGAGCTGACCGGCGATGCCCTCGAAGAGCAATGGCACAGGGCAGACCTGAGTGTTCTGATTTCACGCTCCGAAAGCTTCGGGATGTCCGTCACGGAATCGTTGGCTCATGGCATCCCCGTGCTTGTGAGGCAGGGAACGGGAGCAGTGGAAGCGCTCGGTGACTCGCGGGCTGGCACGGCCTTGGATCTCAGCGACCCTGGCAACCTCGCCGGCACCCTCCGGACCTGGCTCTCCGATCACGCCCAGCAACAAACCTGGCGGAACGCAGCCATGACTGCCAGGGAGCGTCTCCAAGGCTGGGACACCACCGCGGCCACTGTCCTGAGAGCCCTGGAACGCCCACCAAGGTGACAGTAAAAGCCCATCCCGGGCACCCGGATCGGCATTAAGTGCCAACTCGCGGGGGAGAAAGAGGAACGCGGTGCGTTGCGAAGAAGCCCCTCAGCAGCGCTGCGCACTCCTCCTCGCGGACGCCCGCGTACACCTCCACCCAGTGATTGAGGCGGCGCTCGCGGAGGATATCGAACACAGAACCCACGGCTCCGGCCTTCTCGTCCCACGCGCCAAAAACGACGCGGGGAATACGGGCCAGGACAATCGCCCCGGCACACATGGCGCAGGGTTCAAGGGTGACCACCAAAGTGCAGTCCTCGAGCCGCCAGCCGTCACCGTCGGTGCCCGCATCGTGAGCACGCTGACGAAGCGAAGCAGCGGCCTGGCGAATGGCCACCACCTCCGCGTGGGCTGTCGGGTCTCCGAGCGCTTCCCGTTCGTTGCGTCCGGAACCCAGCACTCCGCCGTCGGGCCCCAACACGACTGCGCCAATCGGAACGTCGTCAGTTTTCAGCGCCAACCGGGCTTCGTCCAGGGCAAGGCCCATCCAGGCCAGGTGATCTGCGTGATACGGCTCCGTGGCGCTCATGTCTCAATGATAGTTTTGGGGAATGCGCACACTCGTCGTGGACCACCCGCTGGTCGCTCACAAGCTCACCGTTCTGCGGGATAAGAACACCCCTTCTCCGGTCTTCCGGCAGCTCACTGAAGAACTCGTCACCCTCCTGGCTTACGAAGCCACCCGTGAGGTCAAGACGCAGCCGGTCGAGATTGAAACCCCCGTCACCACCACCATTGGCACGGCTTTCACCAAGCCCACTCCGCTGGTAGTCCCGATTCTGCGCGCAGGCCTTGGAATGCTCGAGGGCATGACCAAGCTGGTCCCCACAGCTGAGGTGGGCTTCCTGGGCATGGCCCGTGATGAAGAAACCCTGGACATCATCACCTACGCCGAGCGGCTCCCTGAGGACCTCACCGGCCGGCAGATCTTCGTCCTGGACCCCATGCTTGCCACCGGCGGCACCCTGCGCGAGGCCATCAAGTTCCTCTTCAAGCGCGGTGCCTCGGACGTTACCTGCATCTGCTTGCTTGCTGCTCCGGAGGGGCTGTCCAAGCTGGAAGAAGAGCTCTCCGACGCCAACGTGAAAATCGTCCTGGCCTCGATTGACGAGAAACTCAACGAAAAGTCGTACATTGTGCCCGGCCTTGGCGACGCCGGCGACCGCTTGTACGGTGTGGCCGGCTAGGACATACTCGGCCTGGTTTCCCCTATCTTTAGCTGTGCCCGCTTGTAGTAACTGCAGTGGGCCTACGGCAGCAATGCTCTGACGTTTTCTTGCTGGCCGGTTCACGCCGGGAGTGCCATGACCCTAAAGCGGCGGCCAATCCCTCGTCATTCTGAGCCTTATAACTTGTGTCTGGTCATAGCAGACTAAGTGGTCCTGAATGTGGTTCCCGTCAGGTTTCGTGTCCTGAGTCCACTTCCATAGTGGGCGGACCCTCTGCCCGAATTGTGATGGGGACGAATGAGATTGAAACAATTCGTTGCGCTCGCTAGTGCTTCGGCCAATAGCCATTTCTCTTCTGGTGCCAGCCGCCGCGCAAGCCAAGGAACATGATAGGACCGCAAAAGAAACTGCCGAGACGGCGGCCGCTGTTATCCAGGAGGCTGTGGTCTCCGCGGGTCAAGACTCGGCTGCGGTCGTCCAACCCGACGCAGAGTCGTCCGATTCTGTAACAACTAATGTCAGGGAATCGACCGTCATAAATGACCCGCAAGCGCCTACCCGCTATGACTACAAAATTGATGCTCCTGAGGGTGTAGTCCTCACGCGGCTGACGGTGGTGCTATTTCAATTAAGAGCCTGGATGGGTCGGATCAGGGCATGATCCTTCCAGCTTGGGCAGTGGATGCCAATGGCACCGCTGTGAGTACCCACTATGAGGTGTCCGGGAATATTGTGACCCAAGTCGTGGAACATAACACGCCAGGTCTCGCATACCCGGTGGTCGCCGACCCGAAGGTCTACTACGCCTGGTGGCAGTTGTTCACCTGGTCAGAATGGCGTTGGAACAGCTACTACGGCATGAATCAGCTTTCCATGGAGCTCTCGGGGTGGGGAAGGTACGACGCGATCTTCAACGCCGGACAATTCTTGAGCTCCGGGTGGTCTCTCCTGCAGTCAAAGCATTCTTGGTGGATGTTTACACCCTCGATGCGGCAGCAGTGGGAATGCCACGTCCTCGGGGGCTTGGCAGAATGGGGAACCTTCGACTTAGAGTACGAGCGTTACTCAAATCCAAATTGGCGTAGTCGGATTGGAATGTGGCCCGTGTCCCAGACCTGTAACTGGTAACCAGAGAGGACTCGACGATGCCGAGACATGCCGTGCGTAAGTGGGCCCTGCTGGGAACTGTCTTGCTTCCGTGGGCACTCGGATCCTTCGCCGTCTACGTCACTTCGGCGCAGTATTCCGGTCTCGGCATCTTCGAGTCTTATCGGGCATTTGAGGCCGGCTCCAACCTGGGCAATGCCTTGTGGTTCCTTCTTTGGACAGGGATCTCTGCTGCGGTGTGTTGGTTTCTGGTACGAAAACCGGGCCCCGTCGGAGCGATTCAATCCGCGTCTCACGCACTGTACTGCTACGGCACTCCGTCCGCCCTGCTGGTTTTTCCAGACGCAGCCATGGGTTTCGCCGTTTCGCACGTCCGGGCGTTCACAGACGACACTGTCTTGCATTCGCCCGTGGTCGAGTTTCTTATTGTCAGCGGCATGGGGGCTTTGGCCTGCGCTTTCGTCATGTCCCTCGGAGTCAAGATAAAGAAACCGCGTCGGGAGGCTTAGGCCGCCGAAATCAAAGACCCCTACCGGTTTCCGGCCCGCCCCGTTAGCCTGTGGCGCATGGACTGGAAACTTGAACTGGTATTTGTCCCTGTCTCCGACGTCGATTGCGCAAAGGACTTCTACGTCAACAAGGTTGGTTTCAACGCCGATTTCGATGAGCGTCCCACCGACGGCATCCGCTTCGTTCAACTGACACCGCCGGGTTCTGCGTGTTCCATCGCTATCGGCGAGGGTCTCACCGAAGCCCCTCCGGGTTCGGCGCCCAACCTGCAAGTGGTGGTGGCGGACATCAACAAGGCCCACGAGCACCTCAAGGCCAACGGCGTGGACGTCAGCGACGTCGACATCCAGGATTGGGGTCACTTTGTGTACTTTGCTGACCCCGATGGCAACCAGTGGGCCGTGCAGTACCTACCTCAGCGACCCAACGGCTAAGTCACACTTCAGCACCACCCCACGGGCATGCGGCAGGATGGAACCATGAGCCATCCTGCCGCTACCACGTCCCAGTCATCAGTTTTGACCGTCCGGGCCGTCCTTTTCGACATGGACGGCACGTTGGTGGACTCAACGGCGATCGTTGAGCAGGTGTGGCTTGAGTTCGCCGAGCGCTACGGCTTGGATTTCAATGAGATCCTGCGCAACTCACATGGCGTCCAGGCCCGCGACACTGTTCGCCGTTACGCGCCCGCCGGCGCTGACTTCGAAGCCCTGACCGCCGAGCTGGGCGAGATGGAACGCTCCCGGACAGACGGCGTCATCGCTCTTCCCGGGGCCGAAGCCCTGCTGGCGGGACTCCCGGATGGCGCCATTGCGTTGGTCACCTCTGCGGACCGCATCTTGGCCGATATCCGCATGCAAGCTGCCGGCCTGACCATGCCATCAACAACAGTCACTGCTGAGTCCGTCACCCGCGGTAAGCCGCATCCTGAGGGTTACCTGAAGGCGGCGGCACTCTTGGGAGCCGACCCGGCCGACGTCGTGGTTTTCGAGGATGCGCCTGCCGGAATCGCTGCTGCGCGTGCGGCGGGGATGCGGACCGTTGTGGTGGGCGACTCCGGCGGCGAGCTGGAGCCGGGCATGTGGCGGATCCCGGACTACTCGGCGGTCACCGTCACCGCAGTGAAGGATCACGACGGCGGTCACCTCCTGACGCTCACCCTCTAGTACCGCCCGGCTAAAGGCTGTTCCAAGCGGTGAACCGGGCGTAGGCTGTGCGCATGTCTGCGATGCCGGAGGCGTACGGTGCTGCATTGGAGCGGGCCATGGTCCACGCCGGTGAGTGGCTTGCGTCGGTGCCCACCCGTTCTGTCCGCCCTTCGTCCGATGCCGACCAAGTGGCCAAGACCATCCTGCCGCGTCTCCCGGACGGAGCAACCGATGCCGCGGAGGTAGTGGACGAACTCGCCGCGCTGGCTGAGCCCGGCTTGATGGCGATCCAGTCCGGACGGTTTTTCGGTTGGGTCATGGGAGGAACCTTGCCCGCCGCCATGGCCGCCGATTGGCTCGTCTCTGCCTGGGATCAAAACACCGGGCTCCGGTTCGCCACCCCCGCTGCCGCTGCCATTGAGGAATCCGCCGCCGCCTGGCTTTTGGACCTCCTGCACCTGCCTGCGACAGCCGACGTCGGATTCACCACGGGCGCCACGACTGCCAACTTCGTAGGCTTGGCAGCGGGCCGCCAATACCTGATGGACGAGGCCGGATGGGACCTCGAAGCGCTCGGCCTCACCGGCGCGCCCCGGATCACTACCTTTGCCGGCAGGGAACGGCATGCCGCAGTGGATCTGGCGCTGCGCTACCTCGGTTTGGGCGCCTGTGTTCCGGTAGACGCCGACGACGAAGGGCGGATCAGTCCCGACGCCCTGGCTGATGCCATGGATCAGCAACCCGGCCCATCGTTGGTCTGCCTGCAAGCCGGCAACCTCCACTCCGGGGCATTCGATCCCATGGAGGAAGCCATAGCCGTGGCACACGATCGCGGCGCGTGGGTGCACGTGGACGGTGCCTTTGGTCTGTGGGCCGCCGTGAGCCCGAAGCTGCGCGGTCGGTTGGCGGGTGTGGAGGACGCAGATTCGTGGGCAACGGATGCCCATAAGACCCTGAATGTCCCTTACGACTGCGGCCTGGCAATAGTGGCACGCCCGGAAGCTTTGAGGCGTGCCTTCAGCGTTCACACGAGTTACCTCATTGCCACTGATGCGGGGCCAGGGGACCCTTTCGAGAAAGTTCCGGAGATGTCTCGCCGCGCCCGGGGCATCCCGGTGTGGGCTGCGCTCAGGCAACTGGGCCGCTCAGGAGTTATTTCGATGGTGGAGCGCCTCGCAGCGAACGCCGGTGCCCTGGCAGAAGGACTGGCGGCGATCCCGGGTGTGGAGGTGCTCAACGACGTCGTCTTCACTCAGGTTTCGGTGAGCTTCGGCAGCGACAATCGTACGCACCGCGTCACCCAGAGGCTCATGGCGGAAGGTGCGGTGTGGATGTCCGGTTCGTCGTGGCGGGGCCGCGAAATACTCCGCATCTCGGTGAGCAACTGGTCCACGGATGCCGGCGATGTGGCCGCCTCCATCGCAGCCGTGCGGGCTGCGATGGAGGCGGAACCGGAGGCATAGGCAAGGGCAGCCCGGCTTACACAAAGCCGCGCCCGCTCCCGCCATCCGCTCCAGTGTGTACTGGTGCGAACGGCAGCAACGGGCGCGGCAATCAAGCAGTCTGGCTTAGTACCAGTTGTTGGCCAAGTGGAAGCCCAGAGCAGCGGACGGGGATCCGTAGCGCTCCTTGATGTAGTTCAGGCCCCACTTGATCTGGGTCTGGTAGTTGGTCTGCCAGTCAGAGCCGGCCGTGGCCATCTTGGTAGCAGGCAGCGACTGGACGATTCCGTAGGCGCCGCTGGAGGGGTTGGTAGCTGTGGTCTTCCAGTTGGATTCCTTCTCCCACAGCGTGTTCAGGGCGGTCATCTCGGCCTGGCTCCAGCCGTAGTTGCCCAGGATGCTGGCGGCGTACGCCTTGGCAGCAGCGGGGTCATCCACGGCCTTGGGGGCGGCAGCAGCTGCTGCGGCTTCCGCGGCGGCAGCGGCAGCGGCGGCGTCGGCGGCTTGCTTGGCGGCAGCGTCAGCAGCAGCCTTCTCAGCTGCGGCCTGGGCGGCAGCTTGGTCGGCTGCAGCCTTTTCGGCGGCGGCCTGCGCGGCGGCGGCCTGGTCAGCTGCAGCCTTTTCGGCGGCAGCCTTGTCAGCAGCTGCCTTATCCGCAGCGGCCCTGTCGGCTGCGCCCTTTTCGGCGGCAGCATTCAGGGAAGCAGAGATCTCAGCCGACTTGTTGGTGTTGACCTGCGCACTGGCCTGGGTTCCGGCTACGCGGCTGGCCTCGGGGAGGGTCAGCGCGGCGTTGGCGGCGGTTCCGAGCGACGCAACGCCCAGTGCAGCTGCCACAACACCGGCGACTACGGACATGCGGTGGCCGGACTTACCTTGGCGGGCTGCGTTCTTGAGGACGGACTGCGACTTGGTGTGCGGTGCGTTGTGTTCGTCGCGGTGACGCGCGGAAGGGCGCGTCTGATCGTTAAATTCAGACATGTGATTACCTCTCAGCGCCTGCGGAGTTAGCTGTCGGGTTCGGATGAGGTCATCCGGCCGCGCATCACGCTGCGGCTTCACCCCAAGGGCCGACCAAAAGGCCTTGCCCGGAGACTCTGGGTCCCCCGTCTCTGCCTCGGTGAAAGAACGGACTCCGGGAAGTGGCAGAGCTCGGCGCATCCCGGATGCGGGCCAGTTGGGGCGACCCACCCTTTCGACGGTACAGGAGCTTTCCGCAGAAGTCACATTTAGGTAACAGAGATCACGGCGGCGGTGAGTCGCCTTGCCCGATTCGTTATGGGCGTTCGGTGCTCACCGCCGGGAGTCGGACGGCGAATTCGGTATGCCCCGGCCGCGAGGTCATCTCCACGCTGCCGCCGTGCGCTGAAATGATGGATTCCACAATGGACAAGCCGAGTCCGGAGGTGCCTTCGCTACCTGATCGCGCCGCATCGGCGCGGGCAAACCGGGAGAAGATCCTGCCTTGGAAGTCTTCAGTAATTCCGGGACCGTTATCCGTCACTGTGACCACGGCGCTGCCATCGGCGGAGAGCATCACGCCTGTGACCACAGTGGTGCCGGGATCGGTGTGCTTGCGGGCATTGGACAGCAAATTGGCCAGTACCTGGTGAAGTTGGGTGGCGTCGCCGCGCATGGTGATGGGCTCATCGGGGAGCTGGAGCTGCCAAATGTGGTCCGGTGCCATGACTTTCTCGTCACTGACCGTTTCGACCACCAGCTGTGTCAGGTCCACGTCCTCAACTTTGACGGGCTGACCCTCGTCCAACCGCGCCAGCAGAAGAAGGTCCTCCACCAAAGTGGTCATGCGTTCGGCCTGGCTTTGGACTCGGGCCAGCGACTTCCATCCATCCTCGGTGAAATTCTCCGTCATCCTCAGCAGCTCGGTGTAGCCCCGGACGGCTGTCAGGGGAGTCCGCAGCTCGTGCGAGGCGTCCGCCACGAACTGCCGCACTTTGGTTTCGCTTTCCTGACGTGCTTCCAGTGCGCTCGAAACGTTGTTCAGCATCTGGTTCAAGGCATAGCCGACACTGCCCACTTCCGTTCCAGGGTGAGATGCCGACGGCGGTACGCGCACTGCCAGTGCCACCTCACCGGCGTCGAGGGGTAGGCGCGAAACCTTGATGGCAACCTCGGAGAGTTGCTCCAGCGGACGCATGGTCCGGCGGATGATGACCGTTCCTACGAGCCCGATCACTACCAGCCCAGCCAGCGAGACCAGCACCATGGTCCACACCAAGGACGCCTGGGCAGATTGTTTGTCGGCGAGGGGCAGGCCGGTCACAATCACGTCGCCATAAGTAGTCTCGACTGCCACTAGCCGGTAGTCGCCGTTCGACAGTGATTGATCCACGGGTTGATTGTCCGTGGGGAGCGATACCAGGACCTGTTCGTCGTCGGCTGAGAGCGAGACGCGGTTACCGTGGGCGTCGATCAAACCCGAGCTACGCACCAGGGAGCCGTCGATCCTTGCGTTGAGCGTGCCCGCAGCCTGCCCGCGCGCCTCCAAAGGATCCGGCCTGCCTGGGGATAACGGAAAGTTCGACGGCGGCCTGCCGAAGTCGTTTGCCCGGCTGGACGCCTGCTCCAACTGCCTGTCGAGCTGCCTGTTGAAGACCATGTCCATGGACGCGTAGCTGACAACTCCCACCGCAGCGCAAATGGCGATCAGCAGTGCCATGGCCACCAGGACCAGGCGTGTACGCAAGTGCCAGGTGGAGGGGTCGAGCCAACTGCGGCCGGACTTCCCGGCCACTCTTGGGAGGGTGCTCAATGCCTAGTCCGCAGGCTTGATGACGTATCCGGCACCCCTGATGGTATGGATCATTGGGGGATGGTTGGCTTCGATCTTCTTGCGCAGATAAGAGATGTAGAGCTCCACGATGTTGGCCTGGCCGCCGAAGTCGTAATCCCACACGCGGTCCAGGATCTGGGCTTTGCTGACCACTCGTTTTGGGTTCTCCATGAGGTAGCGAAGCAGCTCGAACTGGGTGGCGGTCAGCGGGATGTCCTGGCCGGCGCGGGTTACTTCCCGGGTATCTACGTTGAGTGTGAGGTCGCCTACCACCAGCTCGGCGGTGTCCATGGCAGCTACGCCGGAGCGCTGGACCAGGCGGTGGAGGCGCAGGAGGACTTCTTCCATGCTGAAGGGTTTAGTGACGTAGTCGTCGCCGCCAGCTGCCAGCCCCACAATGCGGTCCTGTACGGCGTCCTTGGCCGTGAGGAACAGGGCGGGAACCTCCGGGGCGAAGGTGCGGATGCGGTTCAGGACCTCGACGCCGTCGAATCCGGGAAGCATGACATCCAGGACCAGCACGTCAGGGCGGAAATCCTTGGCCAGCTTCACTGCTTCCGGACCATCCCCGGCCATCGCAACAGACCAGCCTGCCATGCGCAGGCCCATGCTCATCAGCTCGGCAAGGCTGGGTTCGTCATCCACCACCAGAGCACGGATGGGGGAGCCGTCCGGATGGGAGAGCTGGGGAAGGTTGTTGGTCGTGGAGTGCGAGGAGGCCATGGGATAACTCTCCGTTCTGCTGGTTTGCCAACACTTTGCCCATCCTGTGAGGAAGCTGTGAGATCAGACTATCGAGGAGGGGGCTACTGGACACGCTTCCGTGCCCAAGGACTTTTGACGCCCCGGTTCAGGGCGTTCTACGGCTTGTAGCAGATTTTGTGCTGAAAAGTGGCCCTGAAGGTTGGCCCCGATTGGACAACAAGTGTTTCAGTTCGTGAGATTCCGTCGGGAGAGGATTGGGAGGAACGGGCATGCACATCATCCGCCCTATGCCGAAGAATATTCAGCGGATGGCGAATATTTCTTGATCGAACCGAATGAAATGGCGTTCATTTACAGGACCTACTGAATTGTGATTTGCGACACAATAGACCCCCGTGTCTCAAAATGTGGACGGTTCGACGCTTTGTTACTTGCGTGTTGCCATTGTTACGTTGCACACTTCCAATGTGAACAAGAACTCAACAGCACCTGCAGCCGCAGCAACCTGGCCCAGCGCACCCGCTGGCCATGATGACCGCTGTTGTCGAATGCAAGCCTAACTTTCCACCCCAAAGAAGTTTCAGGCATTCGCCCCCTAGCCCAGCGTTGGGCGCCCCTCCCCAAACTCATTGCGGGGACAACCAGCATTCGAAGCCGCGATGACGGCTATTCACTTTTGAGGTAAGCACTCTATGTCAGTTGCATCTGGATACGTCCACATCTCCGTCCGTAACGCCAACAAGGCCGCGTCAAACGCTGGGCTCCGCCCCGGCTTCGGCAGCCGCCCCGGTTACTCGCCCGCTCCGCAAGGGGCAGGTCAGCAGGCTCCCGGATACGTGCCGCAGGGTTACAACCCCAACTCCTATGGTCAGTTGCGCGCAGTCCCCGCAGCAGAGCCGGCGCCCATGACCGCGCCCACCCCTGTGATCGCCCAGTCGGACAAGCTCCGCCCTGTTGCCAACGACAACGTGGCCCGCGGATTCGTCCTCTACATGGGCATTGACGAAGAAACCGCAGCTGCCGCCGGAACCTCCATTGCCAAGCTTGCCCAGGAAATCCGGGCCTACGCCCAGTCACTCGTGACCGGTGCCGAGAGCTATGCCGCCGTCGCAGTTGCCCCCGCCGGGGCACCCGGGTCCGCGCTCGACGTCGTGCGTTCCACCTTCGGCGACCCCACAGTCGCCGCACGTCAGCGCACCGAAGCCGCCCGCCCGGCGCCCCAACAGGAAGCCCGTCCTTCCGGCGTTCTGATCGACCTCGCCCGCCGCGAAGTGCACCTCGACGGCGAATCGCTGAACCTCACGTTCAAGGAATTCGAGCTCCTCAACTACCTCGTCGAGAACGGCACCCGCACCGTGGGGCGAGACGAACTCCTTGAGGGCCTGTGGCGCAACGCCGAAGAGGTGCCAAACGAGCGCACCATCGACGTCCACATCCGCCGCCTCCGCTCCAAGCTCGGCCGCCTCGCCAACACCGTCCGTACGGTTCGAGGCCAGGGCTACCGTTTCTACGAGCACCCCGAAGTTATTGTTTGGGCTGCTCCGGAATACTCGATCTAAGTAGCACTACGCCGAAAGGCGGCATCATCCCTCTGCGCCTGCGCTCGTTCCTCACGCAACAACGGCGCTGTTGGGATATGCCGCCTTTCGGCCTTTAATTTCGAGGAAAGCGTGTGCGGCCACCACCCACATTGGCCGCCACATACCGTAGGCACGCCCGCCGCACGGCGTGTCCAGGGCGCCGCGAATTTAACGTTGGTGACGGCGGACCGGCACGCGAGGGGTCGCGACCCTCTTTGAGACGCCAACAGCGCTTACGCAACCGCATCAGGTTGCTCAAGGATTGATCTGCTCCCAAAGAAGGTCGGGAAGCCGCAACTGCGATGGCACGGGCATCTTGTTTTGCGGAAACCGTGTGCGGCCACCACCCACATTGGCCGCCACATACCGTAGGCACGCCCGCCGCACGGCGTGTCCAGGGCGCCGCGAATTCAACGTTGGTGACGGCGGACCGGTGGAAGCCCCTGGGGTGTGCGGCGGATAGGGTTGGGATATGAGTGACCATCACATAAGGCGCCTGGTAATCATGCGCCATGCCAAGGCTGATTGGCCCATGGGCGTGCCTGATCATGAGCGCCCCTTGGAGGAGCGCGGGCACCGTGAGGCCCCGTTGGCGGGGAAATGGTTACTCAAACATGCCGTGATGCCCGACTTCATCCTGTGTTCGTCAGCGCTTCGGACCCGGCAGACCTGCACTTGGGTGTGTGATGAGTTGGGAGACAAGGCGCCGACGCCCAAGCTTGAGGACGGCTTGTACTCCGCCTCAGCCAACCGCATGTTGACGGTGATCAACCACGTCCCCGACACCGTGACCACGTTGATGGTGATCTCGCATATGCCCGGAGTTCAGGATCTTGCCATGCATCTGGCTTCCCGTGATTCAGACCATGACGCTTACATGGATGCTGCTACCCGGTACCCAACGAGTGCGTTGACGGTAATGGAAACGGAAAAGTCGTGGGCTGAGCTTGATGGCCAGGATGCCAGGCTGACGCACTTCACAGTGCCCCGTAAATAGTCACTTCGGGTTGTTTGAGTCCCCGTAGGCCAGCTGCGGCATGCACATGCAGCGGATCTCGAACACCGGCAGGCCCGCCGCTTCTTCGCCGTGACCTGTTGCGATGAGGTATTCGCCGTCGAACATGTACACCGGTAACTGCGGAGCCATGTATTCGTTGTAGCGGCTGGGGTAGACCCATTGACCACGGATGTCGAATGCAGGAAGCGCGTACGGATCGCGCCGGTTGTGTGCGCTCGGATAGAGACCGTCGTCGATCATGATGTAGCTGACCAAGCCATACGCGTGATGGTGGTTCATGTCCGTGGGAAAGAGGATTGCTTCCACAGTAGGGCCCCTTCAGAGATTCGACAGTCCCGCGCCCCAAGCGGCGCGGTTAGGTAAGGCTAGCCTAAGCTAGCAGACTTCTTGACGTCGAATGTTCCCCTGTGTGACGTTGATCGCTCTTGGTCAGCTTCGCGGCAGCGGTAGCTCAGCCGCGATTTCGCCCAACATGGCCACGGCAAGTCGGATGTTGGGACTGGCTGTCATCGTCTTGCGGTAAACAACACCAACGGACCGTTGTTGGACTGGGCGGATCACGGGGATGGCTATGACGCCATCAGGGAGCGGAGGCCTGCCGAGCCTCGGTACAAGTGCCACGGCCACACCCTGTTCCACCATGGCGATGTGGGTGGAGAAGTCGGGATCGTAGATACGGATGTCGGGGACCCTGCCAAGTCCAGCGAAAATCTGCAAGAGCGCTTCGTTGCAGATGGCTCCTGCCGGGGTGCTGATCCATGTCTCGTCCAGCAGGTCTTCAGGCTCGACGGCGGTTCGCGCCGCGAGTGCGTGGGTGCTGTTGACGAGGACGTCGGCTTGGTCGATGCAGAGTTCCTCATGCGCCAGGTTCTCCGGGATTACCAAGGGCACAGAATTCCAGTTGTGAACCACCGCGAGTTCGGCCTCGCCGGAGGCGACCCTCTGCACCGCCTCACGAGGATCCTCGGCCAGGACGGTGACGCCCAGAGTCGAGTGGGCAGCGGCTATGCGCCCGAGCATGGGTCCCACCAAACCGCGGCATGCCGTAGAAAATGCCACGAGCCTTAGGAGTCCTGAAGGCTTCGAGGGGTCAGCGAGCAGGGTGGCTTGCAGTTCCTCAAGCTCACCCATGATCCGCCGGCCGTAACCTGCAAGGGCCAATCCACGCTCAGTGAGGAGCACCCCACGGCCGCTGCGTTCCAACACGGCGACGCCGGTTTGCTTCTCAAGTTTCTTGATTTGTTGCGAAATGGCCGAAGGGCTGAAGCCCATGGCGCCCGATGCCGCCACCACTGAGCCGTGCTGATCGACGGCCACTAAGGCCCTAAGTGCTGAGATGTCGATCATGAAGCAAATCTACGCTGTTCTGTGTCGAATTCAACGCTGGTGCTTCAACCAAAAGTGGTCCAGAGTGTCCTTGTGAACCTTCGCCACTCTGCCCTCGCCCTCATGGTTGCTGTTCTTTGGGGCATCAACTTCGTCGCAATCGACCTCGGTTTGCATACCAATGGCAGGGAAGTCCCGCCCCTGCTCTTCGTCGCCATGCGCTTTTTGCTGGTGGTGTTTCCCTTCATCCTGTTCATCCGCAAACCAGACGTGGGCTGGAAGGCGATTGTCGGCGTCGGGCTTTTCATGAGTGCCGGCCAATTCGGTCTCCTGTATCTGGGCATGGCACTTGGCATGCCGGCCGGTTTGGCATCGTTGGTGCTTCAGGCGCAGGTGTTGTTCACGATCTTGCTTGCGGCGGGATTCCTTGGCGAGAGGCCGGGCCGGCGCCAATTGGCTGGCGTAGCTTTGGGCATCGCAGGCTTGGCGGTGGTGGCATTGGGGCGAAGTGCCGTGGCTCCGGTACTGCCGCTCATGATCGTTCTGGCCGCGGCGTTGTCGTGGGCCGTCGGGAATGTGGTGGCCCGGCATACGAAGGCCGCTTCCGGTTTGGGGTTGGTGGTGTGGTCCGGCGCCGTGGTGCCGGTTCCGTTGGCTGGCTTATCGCTGGTAGTGGACGGGCCCGACACTGTGCTGACTACGCTCACGGACCTGCAACCCGCCACCATACTGAGCGCGATCTACACTGCCGTGTTCGCGTCGCTGATTGGGTACGGCATCTGGAACCGTTTGTTGTCGCTGTACCCGAGCTCCGACGTCGTGCCCTTCACGCTTTTGGTCCCCGTGGTGGGGATGACGGCCGCGTGGCTGGTCCTGAACGAGATTCCCACGCTGACCGAGATCCTGGGCGGACTGATCCTGCTCCTCGGAGTTGGCATCGCGGTGCTCGGTGCTGGACGTAAAATTCCTCCGGAAACGCCCGTTGTGAGGCCCGCTCTGCGTCTCTAGATCGCGCGCAAGCGCGCAAAGCGGGCCCCGCAACGCTGGGCGTTAGCGCAAAGCGGGCCCCGCAACGCGAAGACTCAGCGCAGCTTGAAGATGGTCCGGTGCCAGTCCTTCTCGGTAACGCCGTCCAGCTCGAACATTACGTGCTTGACCTGGGTGTACTCCTCAAAGGAATAGGCCGACATGTCCTTACCAAAGCCGGATTGCTTGAAGCCGCCGTGGGGCATCTCGGAGATGATCGGGACATGGTCGTTGACCCACACGCAGCCGGCCTTGATCTCGCGGGTTGCCCGCAAGGCCCGCTGGAGATTGTCCGTCCAGGCTGAGGCGGCCAGCCCGTAGACGGTGTCGTTGGCCAGCTGGATCGCTTCGTCGTCCGTTTCGAAGGGGAGAACCACCAGCACCGGGCCGAACACCTCGTCCTTCACGATTTCCGAGTCCGGCGCCGCGTCAACAACCAGCGTGGGGCGGTAAAAGGCGCCGTTTTCCAAGCCCGTATCCGTAGGAGCGTAGCCACCTGCCACCACCTTGCTGTAAGTGCGGGCCCGGTCCACCATCCCGGCTACGTGGTCGCGCTGCTTGAAGGAAACGAGCGGGCCGAGGTCTGCATCAGTATCCCCGGGTGCACCCAGGACGATCCCATCAAAGCGGGCGGCGGCCGCAGCTACGAACTCCTCATACACGCTCCGGTGCACGATTGCCCGGGTGGCCGCGGTGCAATCCTGACCGGTGTTGATCATTGAACCGGCCACGGCGCCATGAACGGCGGCGTCCAGGTTGGCGTCGTCGAACACCACGAAGGGGGCCTTGCCGCCCAGCTCCAAGTGCACGCGCTTGGCGTTGACGGCTGCGGCCTCCAAAACTGTGCGGCCAACCGCGGTGGACCCCGTAAAAGAGACCATGTCCACGTCGGGGTGCCGCATGAGCGCAGCTCCAACCGTGGCGCCGTCGCCCACCACCACGTTCACCACGCCGTCGGGCAGTCCGGCGTCGCTGAGCGCTTGTGCGAACATCAGCGACGTCAACGGAGTGATCTCGGCAGGCTTGAGAACGATTGTGTTGCCTGCGGCAATGGCGGGAAGGATCTTCCATGCGGCCATTTGCAGGGGGTAGTTCCAGGGTGCGATGGATCCCACTACGCCAATCGCTTCCCTTCGGATGGAGGAGGTGTGCTGGGGAGAGTACTCGGCGGTCGCTTTGCCCTCGAGGTGTCGTGCGGCGCCTGCGAAGAAGTCGATGTTGTCGATGGTGCCGGGGACGTCGAATTCACGGGTCAACCGCAGAGGTTTGCCCGTTTGTGAACTCTCAACCCGTGCGAACTCCTCCGCACGGTCTTCGACGATGCGGGCGAAATTCTGCAGGATCCCGGCGCGTTCAGCCGGCGCGATGCGGGACCATGACGGGAAGGCGCCGCGGGCCGCTGCCACTGCCGACTCCAGGTCCGCAAGGGAAGCGAACTCCACCGTTTCCACCACCTCCGAGGTAGCCGGATTGATGACGTCGAGGCTGCTTCCAGAGGTTCCGGACAGCAGTTTTCCGTTGATGAACTGATGCATGAGAGTGCCGTGCTTTCCCTGCCGGGCGTCGCTGTCCGGGCAGTGCTGAATGGACGACGCCGGATGGTGGCGTCGTGCGGGGAAGGTGGGTTGCGTTGCTGGCCAGCAGACTGTGAGGCAGGTGGTCAGGCCTGCGGTCGGCGGGTGCTCTCGCGTTCGGCGCTGTCCAGGATGGCCGAGAGACCGGCCTGGAACGCCTTGAGGGAGTCGAGGTTTTGCAGTGCAGCGTGGTGTTTTTCAAGGAGCGGGCGACCGGTGATACGCGTGAAAACTCGTGGGTTGAGCCAAGGATCGTGGCCCTCGGAGTCCGGGAGCCGCTGGATTTCGACCGCAATGCCGGCCCCGAGCGCAAGGGTGTAGCTTTCCAGCGCCGCGTAGTAGTGCACCACGCGGTCCTCTTCCAGCCCGGCGTCGGTGAGGCATTGCAGGACGAACTCGATCGCTTTCAGCTCGCCGGGGCCGTAGGTGTCCGTGGCGAATGACTCGCTGCCCAGTGAAGGGTGCTGCATGAAGGCTTTGAGGAGTTCGTCAAGGTAAGCCTCCAGCCTTGCGCGCCAGTCCTTGCCGCTGGCCGTGGCCAGTGTGCGCTCGACGGACATCATGAATAACTGGTCCAATGCTGCCCTGATGATCGCGTCGCGGTTCCTGAAATGCCGGTAGACGGCAGTCGCGTCCACCTCAAGTTCCTGTCCCAATCGCCGCACGGTCAGCCGTTCCCCGAGTTCCTGGCTGGAAATTCGCAGTACGGCGTCGATGATGGTGGCCGGGTCAAGGCGCGTTCGGCGGTCCGTCGACTGTGCTGGCTGCACCATCAGTTGTCCGCCTTCCATGCGATCCCGGGTTGATTATCAACCTACATGATTCATGGCGTCCTCCTTTCAAGGTCCAGTCAAAGTGTTTGTCAGCAGTGATGTCAACACTGTTGACTTAAGTGTGATCCGGCTCATAGTGTGTCTCGCAGAGTTGAATTTCCCCACGAAAGGACTCGAAAGTGCACGCCGAGATTTTGTTTGAGAACGGATGGGTGTACACCGGCAATGACGCCGGCCCCCTCCGCGCAAACCTTGCCATAACCGGAGGCCGCATCATCGCCGTCGGAACACCCGACGCCATCAACGGAACGCTCACGCCGGAGACCCGCAGGGTGGACCTGAAAGGGCAACTGGTGGTGCCAGGCTTCCAGGATGCCCACATCCACCCCATCTTCGCCGGGATCGAATTGCTTCAGTGTGACCTGACGGAGGCCACCAGCGCAGAAGAAGCCGTGGCAACTGTTGCTCGCTATGCAGCTGATAACCCGGACGAACCCTGGATATTGGGGGCCGGGTGGTCCTTGGATTTCTTCCCGGGCGGCACTCCAACCCGGGAACTGTTGGACGCCGTGGTGCCGAACCGGCCCGTTTACCTCCTCAATAGGGACCATCACGGGGCGTGGGCCAACACGGCCGCCTTTGAAGCAGCAGGAATCGGCGCAGGAACACCTGACCCTGAGGGCGGACGGCTAGAACGCGAAGAAGACGGGACGCCTGCCGGCACAGTTCATGAGGGGGCCATGGATCTGTTCAATGCGGTCAAGCCAGCGGTGCCGTACGAGTTGGCGTACCAAGGCCTTCTCGCCTCCCAGCAACTTCTGCTAGCGCAGGGCATCACGGCCTGGCAGGACGCCTGGGTTCCCATTCCCGAGGGCGAACATGCCGATCATCTGGACGTCTACACGGACGCGGCGAAGGCGGGAGACTTGAAAGTCCGGGTCACCGCATGCCAATGGTGGGACAGGACAGCCGGAATGGCCCAGCTGGAAGCAATCACGGATCGCCGGGACAGGGTGGCCGATTCCTTCGACCACCATCAGCTCAACGCCAACACCGTGAAGGTGATGGTGGACGGTGTGGCAGAGAATTACACAGCCGCAATGCATCACGTCTACCTCGATCACCACGGCCACCACACGGATAACCGTGGCATCGAATTCTTCGAGCCCGAGGAGCTGAAGGAGTTCGTCACCGCGATAGATGCGGCCGGCATGCAGGTCCACTTCCATGCGCTCGGCGACCGCGCCGTGACTGACGCGTTGGACGCACTTGAGGCAGCGCGCGAAAGCAACGGGGCCAACGATAACCGGCACCACCTGGCGCACCTTCAGGTGGTCCGCAGCGAAGATGTTCCCCGTTTCGCCGGGCTGAACGCAGCGGCCAACGTGCAGGCTCTCTGGGCATGCCACGAAGAACAGATGGACACCCTGACCCTCCCGTTCCTGGCGCCGGGTGCCGAGGACAGGCACTACCCCTTTGGTGAGCTTGCTTCCGCAGGAGCGCGCCTGGTGGCCGGGAGCGACTGGCCTGTTTCCACGGCGGACCCGGTAGCGGCCATTCACGTCGCAGTAAACCGTATAGCGCCCGGGGAGGACCTGCCCCCGCTCGGCCCGGAATCGCAAAAGCTCAGCGTCAAGCAGATCCTGGATGCCTACACGCAGGGATCAGCGTGGATCAACCACCTGGACACGAAAACGGGAACCCTGGAACCGGGAAAACTCGCCGATCTCGCCGTCCTGGACCTCAATGTTTTCGACCTCCCCGCAGAAGAACTGCATCGGGCGGTGGTGACGCAGACGTGGATTGGGGGCGAATGCGTCTATGACCGCGCGCTCACCCGAGACAGTCAAGCTCAACCCGCCCCGGTAATGCCATGAGGCCGCCCAAAGAGCGCGGTGCCGTGCGTTTCAAACAGCGGACGACGCCGTCGCGCATCACCGCGGCTGGGGTCGCCGCCGTCGTGGCCGGGCTGGTCCTGGGCGGCTGCGGTGTCCGGCCCGCCAGCGTTACTGACGCCGCCGGCGGAGCCAAGTTCACCATGTCCGACTCCACGCCGGCCCCCGCTCAGGAGATCGATAACTTCAACTGGGCCATGTACGCGGAGCCCTTTTCACTGGATTATGCGTACGCCTTCGACTACCCGGACAACACTGTCCTGTCCAACGTGTGCGAGTCGCTGTTCCGCTGGAACGCTGACCTGTCCACGGCGCCGGGCCTGGCCACGGGAGTGGAGAACCCGGATCCGCTGACTTGGATTTACACCATCCGGCAGGGCGTAAAGTTCCACGACGGAACCGAGATGACAGCTGACGATGTCGTGGCCTCCCTGAGCCGCCACGTCGATCCCGAAGTAGGTTCCTTTTGGGCATCGGCCTACCAAAACGTGGAGTCCATCGAGAAGACCGGCGACTTCGAGGTCACGGTGACCACCACCCGGCCGGACTACGTGTTCAACAGCTCCTTGGTGGGAGCAACAGGTGTGGTGGAGTCCGCCGAAACACTGGAAGATGCCGGCAAGGACTATGGCAACTCAAGCACCGGCGTGAACTGCACCGGCCCCTTCCAATTCGAGCAATGGGAAGCCGGTGAAAGCATCACCCTCAAACGCTTCGATGATTACTGGGACCCGGAACTCAAAGCCAAGTCCCAACAGGTCACTTTCAAGATGCTGCCCGATGCCACGTCGCGTATCAATGCGTTCCAGACCGGCGAAATCGATGGCGGCTTCGCGATCCCTTCCAATGCCATGGACATCCTGAAAGCAAATAGGGACGCCGGAGACCTGTACTTCGGTGAGGACACGTCGGTGCAAAGCCTGGTCTTCACCAACCTCGCCGGCACCTTCCAAGACGTCAGGGTCCGCAAGGCGCTGATGATGTCCATCAACCGTGAAGCCTTGATCAAGGCGGCTGAACAGGGCTACGCGAAGAGGACGGACGCCTTGACCACCAAGAGTGTGTGGAAGGACGTTGCATCGCAAACTACGGACGGGGCTTTTGACGGTCTGTTGTCCACGCCCTATGACCTGGAAGAAGCCAAGAAACTCATCAAGGAAGCAGGGGCCGAGAGCAGCAAGTTTGTCTTTGCCACTGCCTCACTGAACGCAGCCTTCGACATCACGGCACGGGCTATCGCGTCCGCGGCTAAAGAGATTGGCCTGGAGCCCGAAATCCAGACCATGTCCAACGACAAATACACCACGTTGTTCTCAGACCCCGAGGCACGCAAGAACGTAGACCTCCTGGTGACCTCTTGGTATCTCTCCAGCACCGAGCCCTTGGAAATGTACAGCGTGCTGCGCACAGGGGATTTCAGCAACTACGGCGGCTGGAGCAACCCGGAATTCGATGACCTGGTGAACTCCGCCTACACCGTGCAGGACCCCGACGCCCGGGGCAAACTGACGGGCCAGGCCGCCAAACTGGCCAGCGAAGAAGTGGTGTGGGGGCCACTCTACGAGACCGTCACGTCCATGTGGCTGGGCAAACGCATCACCGGGGCGGACCCCTCCATCAACTACATGTACTTCCCGTGGGCAGCCCAGATAGGAGGTCGCTGACATGACCGCTACAGATCAAGTCCAAGCCACCACCGCGCCGGGCACTCCCACCCGCCAGCGGGATAAACGCAGCGCAGTCCAACCGGCGGTGTACATCGTGAAGAAACTGCTGGCCCTGGTGCTGACGTTGTTTGTTGCCTCACTCGCCGTGTTCTTCTCACGATTCCTTGTTCCCGGCGACCCGGCACGCTTCCTGCTAAGGGGACGCAGCCCCAAGCCTGAGGCACTCGAAGAAATCACCCGGCAGTTCGGCCTGGATAAACCGGCATGGGAACAATACCTGAATTGGCTAGGTGGAATTCTCCAAGGGGACTGGGGCCGCTCGCTGACCTACCGCCAGGACGTCTCCGACGTCTTACTGGGACGGCTGCCCACCACCCTGCAACTTGTGGCGCTCGCGGCAGTTTTCATCACAGTCCTGGGATTGTTCGCCGGCATTGCGGCCAGCCTGAACAAGGGCTTCGGTGACCGCTTCATCCTCATCACGCTCACCGCTGCGGGGGCAGTGCCGCCGTTCGTGGCAGCCATCGCTTTGGTAGCGCTCTTCTCCGTGGGCTTGGGCTGGTTCCCCTCCTTTGGAAGCGGCGACGGCGGATGGGATCGGATCTGGCATCTCACCCTCCCGGCGCTCGCCTTGGGCATCACCTACATCGCCATGGTGGCCAGAGTGACCCGTTCCTCCATGAACGAGCAACTGCTCCGCGAACACGTGGAAGTGGCCACCAGCCGGGGCCTCACCCGCGGATCCGTGGTGGCACGTCACGTCCTACGCAATGCCCTGGGACCCATCCTGACCGTGAGCGGCGTACTGGTGGCCGGGCTTCTGGTCTCCAGCGCCATCATCGAGCGGACGTTCGGCCTCTCAGGAATCGGGCAGCTCCTGGTGCAGTCCATCGACAGGCTCGACTTCGGCGTTGTCCAAGCGATCGTCATGGTGGTGGTGGCGGCCTTCGTCCTGGTCAACACCGTGGTAGACCTCATCCAACCACTCATTGATCCGCGTATCGCGGCCGGAACGGAGTCCCGATGACGTTAGCCATCCGACTGCCGCAGGCAGGTCTTCGCCGTTACGGCAGCCTCCTGTCACCCATGGCATGGGGCGCGCTCGCTGTTGCCGCCGCCGTCGTACTTCTCTCTCTTTTCGCCCCGGTTCTGGCGCCGTACGACCCCGACTATGTGGACCTCAACAACGTCCTTGCCGGTCCTAGTGGCCAACACCTGCTGGGAACCGACGCGCTGGGCCGCGATCTGCTTAGCCGGCTCATGCACGGCGGGCGGACCTCCCTGCTGGGGCCTACCGTCGTGGTGATCGGCTCCACTGTCCTGGGCTTGCTGCTTGGCCTGGTCGCCGGCTGGTCCGAGGGCTGGCTAGGCAAGGTTTTGGGTCGCCTTTTCGATCTCCTCTTTGCTTTCCCCGCGCTGCTCATGGCCATGCTTGCCATCGCGCTGTTCGGTAAGGGGCTCCTCGCGCCGATCTTGGCCATGACCATCGCCTACGTTCCGTATGTTGCAAGGCTCGCGCAGTCGTTGGTGGTGGCTGAGCGGGGCAGGCCGTATGTCCAGGCGTACCGGGTGCTCGGATTCCGGACGCCCTGGGTGGTGCTGGGACGGGTTCTTCCCAACCTGATTCCCACTGTTGGCGCCCAATCAACACTGAACTTCGGCTACGTGCTGGCCGACCTCGCTGCACTCTCCTTCATCGGACTCGGGGTCCAGCCACCCACCAGCGACTGGGGCGCCATGATCGAGGAATCCCGCGGCGCGCTGCTGGGCGGCTACATCCTGCCGGCCTTCTGGCCCGCGTTGGTAGTGGTCCTGGTGGTAGTGGCCGTCAACGTCATCGGCGAGGAACTCTCAGACCGCATCGGAGGAAAACTTTCATGAGCCAGCTCTTGCAGATCGAAAACTTTACGCTCGGTTTTCCGGGCAGGCCGCCCCTGCTGGACAGCGTCTCCCTGCACGTGAACGACGGCGAAGCGGTCGCCTTGGTGGGGGAGTCCGGCTCAGGCAAATCGCTGACTACCCGTGCCGCCCTGGGTTTGCTTCCAGATGGTTCGCAGTCCTCCGGCCGCGTGTCGGTTCGGGGTCTGGACACTCTGACGGCCACCGGGAAACAGCTCATGGAACTGCGGCGGAGACACGCTTCCATGATCTTCCAGGACCCGCGGGCGGGTATCAATCCCGTCCGGACCGTGGGGGACTTCCTCACTGAAACCTTGGTGAGACTGGATGGTTTGTCTCGGGCCGAGGCCACGGAACGGGCCGTGACGCAACTGGAACAGGTGGGCCTGCGGCGGGCCAAGGAGCTCATGGAACAGCACCCGCATCAGCTCTCGGGCGGCATGCTCCAACGTGTCATGATCGCAGCAGCCCTCCTGAATTCACCGGATCTGTTGCTGTGCGACGAGCCCACCACGGCCTTGGATGTCACTACCCAGGCGGGGATCGTGAGGCTCCTCCGCGATGAGCAGCAGTCACGGGGAATGGGCATGCTCTTCATAACGCACGACCTCAATCTTGCGGCCAGCTTGTGTGAACGCGTCTACGTGCTTCGCCGGGGCGAAGTGGTGGAGCACGGGAAAACCCAAACAGTTTTCCTGACGCCGGAGCAGGACTACACCCGGCAGTTGGTTGAGGCTACCCCCGCTATTGAAGTGGGCGGCTTGGCTGCGCCTGTGGTCGCGGGGCCCCCTCTGCTGAAGATTTCGGGGCTATCAAAAACGTACCAACTGCCCCGCGGCGAAATCATCACCGCCTTGGACGACGCCGGTTTCAGCCTCCCTGAGGGTGGCTCGTTGGGGATCGTGGGAGAATCCGGTTCCGGAAAGTCCACCCTCGCCCGGCTGGTGGTGGCCCTGGAAACTGCCACATCGGGCGAACTCCTGTTGCGGAACCTCCCCCGGCCGAACCGGGCCCTGAAAGCGTCTGAACGGAAAGTCCTGGCCAAGGACGTCCAGATTGTCTTCCAGGATCCCTACCTCTCTTTGGACCCGCGCATCCCTGTAGGAAACGCTGTGGCAGATGTTTTCCGACTGCATCAGAAGCAGGGACGCAAGGAAGCCAAAGACAGCGCCCGAGCCTTATTGGGGCGGGTCGGAATCGGACAGGAACGTTTCGACGCACGGCCGCGCGCACTCTCGGGTGGGCAGAGGCAACGGGTTGCGCTGGCCAAAGCGCTCGCTGCCCGCCCCCGCCTCCTGGTGCTGGACGAGGCCACCAGTGCCTTGGATGTCTCTGTCCAAGCCCAGGTTCTGGAGCTCGTGGAGGAACTGCGCGACCAGCTCGGACTGACCATCTTGTTCGTCACCCACGATCTGGCTGTGGTCTCGCGTCTTTGCTCCGAGCTCCTGGTGATGCATCAGGGACGGATCGTGGAGCAGGGGCCAACGGCTCGAATCCTTGAGGACCCCGGGGACGACTACACGCGGAACCTCATAGCCTCCCGTCCCCGGCCATTGTGGGACGCCGAGCCGGTCACTGCCTGACCGGTGAGAGATTGACCATTGAAATAGGAGAATTTCCGTGAATACCACCGTTTTCGAACGGAATGTCCCGCAGGCCGCCGTCGTATCCCGTGCCTTGGAAGGCGCGGCCCACCGGCCGTTCTGGATCGACCACCTCAAGGACTCAGCCACACGCTATACGCAACTCGACCGCGACGCTGCCGCGGACCTCGTGATCGTCGGTGGCGGCTATACCGGATTGTGGACGGCGCTGCGTGCCAAGGAACGCGATCCCGGCCGGACAGTGATCCTGCTGGAAGGGGAGCGGGTGGCATGGGCAGCTTCGGGCCGCAACGGCGGCTTCTGCGAGGCGAGCCTCACCCACGGCCATGAGAATGGCAAGAACCGCTGGCCTGATGAGCTGGAGACCCTCGACCGGCTGGGCATGGAGAACCTGGACCGCATGCAGGAAGCCGTGGAGAAGTACGGCATGGATTGCGAGTGGGAGCGTACCGGTGAACTGAACGTTGCGGTGGAACCGCACCAGGTGGCTTGGCTCAAGGAGGACGAAAGCCCCGGCAGCGTCTTTCTGGACCAGGAAGCAGTGAGGGCAGAGCTCAACTCTCCCACCTACCTGGCCGGCCGCTGGCATAAAGACTCCGTGGCGATGGTCCACCCATACAAGCTGGGACTTGAGCTGGCTCGGGTGGCAACGGAGCTGGGCGTGGTGATCTACGAGGACACGCGCGTGCGCGAGTTGAAGGACCACGAACAGGGCGTCACCGTTGTTACGGAGCGAGGCAACGTGGAAGCGGACAACGTGGTCCTCGGCACCAACGTGTTTCCGTCACTGCTCAAGCGGAACCAGTTGATGACGGTGCCCGTGTATGACTACGCGCTGATGACCGAGCCACTTACTGCCGAGCAGTTGGAGTCCATCGGATGGTCCCAGCGGCAAGGGATCGGGGATGTTGCCAACCAATTTCACTATTACCGCATTACCAAGGACCACAGGATCCTGTTCGGTGGCTACGACGCCCTCTACTTCTGGGGCCGGCGCGTGGACCAGCGGCACGAGCACCAGCCAGCGACGTGGGAGAAGATCGCCTCGCACTTCTTCACGACGTTCCCGCAGCTCGAGGGCCTGAAGTTCACCCACAAGTGGGCCGGACCCATCGATTCGAGCACCCAGTTCTGCGCGTTCTTCGGCACGGCGCGGAAGGGACGGGTGGCGTATGCGGCAGGATTCACCGGACTCGGCGTAGGAGCCACGGCATTTGCAGCCGACGTCCTCCTGGATCTCCTGGCCGGCTTGGACACCGAGCGCACCCGGGTGGAGATGGTCCGGAAACGCCCGTTGCCCTTCCCTCCTGAGCCGCTGGCTTCCCTGGGCATCAACCTGACGCGCTGGTCCATGGACCGGGCCGATCACAATCAGGGAAAACGGAACCTCATCCTCAAAGCGCTCGACGCCGTCGGGTTGGGGTTCGACTCCTGACCCGCCTGTTGTGGGGCCGGCTTTGCACGTTTAGATCCTGCGTTAGCGTGTAGAGCGGGCCTCGCAACGCAGGGCGGGTTTTGTTGTGGGGCCGGCTTTGCACGTTAAGGTCCCGCGTGAGCGTGTAGAGCGGGCCTGGCAACGTTGAGTGGGTTTTGTTGTGGGGCCTGCTTTGCACGTTAAGGTCCCGGGTTAGGGCGCAGAGCGGGCCTCGCAACGCAGGGTGGTTTTGTTGTGGGGCCTGCTTTGCACGTTTAGATCCTGCGTTAGCGTGTAGAGCGGGCCTCGCAACGCGGGGCGGGTTTTGTTGTGGGGCCTGCTTTGCGCGTTTAGGTCCTGCGTTAGCGTGTAGAGCGGGCCTCGCAACGCAGGGCGGGTTTTGTTGTGGGGCCTGCTTTGCGCGTTTAGGTCCTGCGTTAGCGTGTAGAGCGGGCCTCGCAACGCGGGGTGGTTTTGTTGTGGGGCCCGCTTTGCACGTTTAGATCCCGTGTTAGCGTGCAGAGCGGGCCTGGCAACGCAGGGGTGTTGTGGTGATTAGCGTTTAGGGGCCGGCTTTCGTTGGGTGGAAGTGTTCGACGCCGGACGCTTGGCCGGCGCTGTCGGCGTACGAGGAACGGGACGCTTCACGGGAGTTGCCTTTGCTGCGGCGGACGCCTTCGCCGCGCCGGACGACCGCGGGACCGTAGCGGCAGGGCGCTTGGTGGGGAGCCCAGCACGCGAAGCCGGTTTGCGCGCTGCGGGGGTGCGCTTTACAGCTGAGGGAAGTCGAGCGGGAGCCGCGGTTCGCAAACCGAACGATGGCACCACCGCACCTAGAAAAAGCACGCCCAGCGTCCCAAACCCTGCAATGGCTGCCAAGTAAAAGTAGATGTCTGAATCCTGGGTGCTCACGGCACTGCCCAGAGCATTGGCGTCCTGATTGAACGCGATGCCCCACATCCGCAGGAAGGCGATGCTGCAACCGATGAAAAGGCTGGTGCCCACTGCGCCAAGGAGGACCACAAAGTAGCGTCGTCGGTTGAAGACCTGCACTACGGACGCCAAATAGCAGATCAGAACGGCACCCAGGAACAGGTACAACACCAGTTCCTCCAGAACCACAGCGGCCAGCACCAACAGCCCGAGCGAGACGAAGGCGGACACCACCGCAAGCTTCCCACTGTTCCCCATGTGACGCATGAGGTTAATCATCGCCGACTAAGTGGCCACGCCACGCCGTCGTACATTGCAGTTGGATACCGTTGCGAGGCCCGCTCTGCGTCCTGAAAGCCACAAAGAACACGCAGAGCGGGCCTCACAACGGGCCAGGCAGACCTACTTGATGAGGTACCCATGCATGATGGTCATGACAGCAGCGACGCTTTGCTCACGGGTGCGTTCAGGGTTGTACGTCTGCCGGTCCAGGCCCACCACGAAAATGGCACCGAAAATCGCTGCCTCCAAGGAGCCGCGGGCAATGCTCTCGTCAACCTTGTACCCGGCCGCAACGCTCTCCACCGCAGAGCCGATCACGGCCAGGAGTTCGGCGCGGAGCTCGGCAAACACAGCACTCCACTCGCCGGGAGTGCGCCAGTTTTCGCTGACCCACAGGCGGGCGAAGGAAGGGTAGTCGTCCATGAACTCCATGGCCTGGCCCACCATGTTGGTCATGGACTCCAGCGGGTCATTGGCCTGTCCGCGGACGTCCTGGAGCCGGACCAGCATGATGTCCACACCGTGCCGCAAGAGCTGCGCGATGAGGTCGGACTTGCTGCCGAAGTTGTAGTAGACGGTTCCCTTGGACACCCCGGCGGCGGCCGCGATTTCATCCACGGTCACCCCCGCAGCGCCGCGCTCGCCGATCAGCTCCATGGAGGCCTCGAACAGGCGTTGTTTAGTTGCGTTGGTGCGGCCCGGGCGGAGTTTCTTCTCTGCTGGGCCGCGTTCCTGCGGATCTGCCTCGGAAGGAACCGGCTCCGTGGTGCTCATACTGCGATCTCCGGCTTCAGCGTTTTGAGGGTCCACATCTTATGCTTGCGGACGGCGAGCGTTGATAGTGCCGCTCCCAGCAAAGTGTATCCAAGCAGGCCAAGTACGGTGGGCCAGATCATGCTGAGCTCCCCGCCGTAGATCAGGTGCCTCATACCGGTCACCACGTACCCCATAGGCAGGACCTCGTGAACAACATGAAGCGGCATGGGCGTGGTCTGCCACGGGAACGTTCCGCCCGAGGAAACGAGCTGCAGGACCAACAGGATCAGCACCACAAACTTGCCGGGCGTCCCCATGAGCGCCACGATGCCTTGGATGATCGCGCTGAACGCCATCACCGCGGCCAACATGAACAGCCACATTCCGATGGGGTGTGCGGGGTTCAAGCCCAAGCCAAGGTTCACTACCAGGGTGAGGATGGTGGCCTGCAGGACCGAGACCACGAAGAACGGCAGCCAGCCTCCGACGGCGATTTTCCACGCGGGGGCGTTCGAGGCGAGTGCCCGTTGGGTGATGGGGCGCATGGCCTGGACCAGCATGAACACGCCAATCCACAGTGCGAGCGTCAGGAAGAACGGTGCCAGCCCGGCTCCATAGGAACCTGCCTTCGCCTGGGAAACATTGTCCACCGCCACTGGATCCGCGATCACCTTGGACACGCTGCTCTTTTGTTCATCGTTTGGGTTGGGGATGTCTCCCGCGCCCTTGGCGAGTTCCTTGGCCAGGGTGTGGGCGCCGTCGGAGGCTGTGACTCCGCCGCTGGCGAGCTGGCTGGCGCCGTTGTCCAGTTGGCGGGCGCCGTCGTCGAGCTTGCCGGCCCCTTCCAGGGCGGTTTGCTGCCCCGCGGCCAACGTTGATGCGCCCGTGCTTAGCTGCCCCGCGCCGTCGGAAGCCTTCGAGATCGCGTCGGTCAGGGCTGGTGTTGCGGCGGCGAGCTTGGATGCTCCGGCACTGACAGCAGCTGAACCGTCTGATAACTGCTGGATCTTGGCAGCATCGCCAGTGATCTTGGTCTTCGCATCCGTTACCGGGCTTGATGCTGCGGCGGCGTCAAAGTCCGCCAGAACCTTGTCGGCCTGCTCTTGTGTCAGGACACCGGCAGTCACCAGTCGTGCGTTGGATTCCACCACGCGGTTGCGGAGGCCTTTGTCTGCCGCTTCGAGCTGCCCGACGACGTCCTGGACTTTCGCGTTCAGCTCGGCGTTTCCGGCGGCTACTTGTGCTGCGCCGTCGGCGAGTTTCTGCGAATCAGTTGGAAGGGTGGCGGTTTTGTTCCTGAGCTCGGTCAGTCCCGAACTCAGCTGGCCGGCACCGGTGTTCAGTTGTACCGCGCCATCCCGCAATTGGGTCTGGCCGGCCACGAGTTGGTCGGCGCCGCTCACTAACTGAGTGGTGCCGTCGTGCAGGGTTGCGGCACCGTCACTGAGTTTGCCGACGCCCGTGGCCAACTCCGAGGCGCCATCAGCAGCCTTCACAATGGACGCATGGATGGTGCCGAAGCCGGTGAGGAGCTGGTTGGCGGTTTCCTCGCCCACTTCCTTGGCCACTGTGGAGTGGACGGCTGTTGTGAGCTTGTCCACGATGGTGCTCAGGAGGTAGTTGTTGGCGTCGTTGGTGGTGACGTGCAGCATGGCCTGGTTGGCGGCGTCGAAGCTGCCCGGGGAGACCAGGTTGGCCGAGAAATCCTTGGGAATGCGCAGCGCGAAGGCGTACTCACCCGTACGAACACCCGCATCGGCGTCCTCGGCGCTGGACACCTGCTTCCAATTGAAGACGTGGCCCTCAACCAGGCTGTCTGCCACCTTCCTGCCGGCCTGCAGTTCGGTGCCGTCCGACGACGTTGCCCCCGTGTCCTGGACCACCAGGGCGGCGTCGATCTGGTTCAGGTTGCCGTACGGATCCCAGTTCGCATAAAGGTACACGGCGCCGTACAGCAGCGGGACCATAGTCAGGGCGAGGATGGTCAGCTTGGGCAGGAGCCCGCCGGTCATGCGCTTGAGTTCGGAGCGGGCGAGCCGCAGAACAGTCACTTTGCAGTCCTTTGCAGGTTTACGGATTCAGGTTCTTCGGTCACGTCGGGTGCGGTTGCGGATGTTTCAGATGCCGGTTCGGCAGCGTACTTGGCTTTGGGCTCGACGACGGCCGCTGGCTTGGGCTGGGCGGGCGCGGGTTCCGCTTGCGGTTCAGGCGGGTGCGAGACGGAATTGCCAATGACCGCCGCGGGGCCGGTCCAGTTCTCCGGGAGGGCACCCACGACGGCGACGACGGCAAGTGGCCGCCCGGCGTCGGAAGCCAATGCCTGAAGTCGCGGTAACCACGACGCGGAATCAGCACTGTGGCGATCCGGGGAGTCGACAACAAGGAGGTCGGTGGCTGGATCCGCGAGGGCGAGCGCGGTGAGGAGTTCGAGCCGGCGGGTGGCCGGAATTTGTTCTATCCAGAGTCCGGCGATGTCCTCGAAGCTGTTGACCTTCAGCCAAGGCTTGCTCAGCAGTGCGCCGCGGTAACGGCGGGGGATGAGGGAGAGGTCTTCGGTGACCAGGTCGCGGACGCTGAGGTGTTGCTCGGGTTCATTGACGCCGGGCGAGTCCACCAGGGCGCTTGCGAGGCGGATCTTCTTGGTCTTGATGGTGTTGTCCCAACTCAGCACCCCGTTGCTTGGCTTCATCCGGCCGCTCAAGGCCAACGCCAAAGCGGTCCGCTGGTCCTGTCCCTCTCCAGCGACGAGTAGGAGTTCGCCGCGCCGGACTTGGAGTGATGTTGCCGGTAGGAGAGCGTCCCGGCGGCCGTTGATCTGGAGTTGCTGTACGGACAGCACAATGAAGCCTTTCGCAGAAATGGTGTCTGCTGAAAGTCTAACTAAACTGACCGGTCAGTTCAAATAGGAATTAGAGGCCGTACTTCTCCAAGAGCCTCAGCCACACTTCGCTGATGGTGGGGTATGACGGAACTGCATGCCAAAGACGGTCCAGCGGGACTTCGCCCACAATTGCGACGGTTGCAGAGTGGAGGAGCTCAGCGACGCCGGGGCCCACAAAGGTGGCGCCGAGGATCACTTTCCGGTCCTCATCCACCACGATCTGCGCCCAGCCTTTGTAGTCGGGGGAGTGCAGCTGAGAGCCGGACACATCTATGGGCAGCTCCACGCCGGTGACGTTCTTGCCCTGCAACAAAGCCTGCTCCAGACTTGGACCCACCGAGGCAACCTCGGGATCGGTGAAGACGACACTGGGGACGGCATGCTGATTGGCGGTCTGGGCCCAAGGGCTCCAAGGCCGGGGAATTCCTTTGAGCTTGCCGTTGGCGCGGGCGACGATCGCGTCACCGGTGGCACGGGCCTCGTATTTACCCTGGTGGGTCAGGAGCACCTTGCCGGCCGCATCGCCGGCAGCGTAAAGCCATAGTCCGCTGGTGCCATCACTCGCGGGGCCTTCCACCAAACCGCTGGCTTCGGTTGTGAGTCGCAGGGGCTTGCCGTCCTGCGCTTCAACGCCCACATTTTCCAGGCCCAAATTGGCCAAAGCGGGATGCCGTCCCGAGGCGACCAGTAGTTTGTCGGCAGTGGTTGTTTTGTCGTCGAACGTAACTGTCACCGAGCCGTCGTCGTTCTTCTCCGTTTTCTCCACGTCCGTGTGGACGTGGACAGTGACGCCGTCGGCCCGAAGCCCGGCCAAGACCAGGTTCGCGGCTTCCTCCGGGTAGCTGCTCAGCAATCGGCCTCGGGCGATCAGCGTGACATCCGAACCGAGCCGGGCGAATGCCTGCGCCATTTCCACGCCAGCAACGCCGCCGCCGAGCACCACAAAACGCTTGGGAATTTCCTTGGCAGCCGTGGCGCCGCGGGTTGTCCAGAACGGGACGTCTTCCAAGCCGTCAATGTCCGGAATGGTAGGGGTCGATCCGGTCGCGATCACCACGGCATGGTGGGCCTTCAGTGCATAGCTGTTGCCATCGAGCCCATCCACCTGGACCTCACGCGGGCCTGTGATACGCCCGCGTCCACGAATCAACTCAATGCCAGCGCTGTCCAGCCACTCGACCTGGCTGCCGTCCTGCCAATTATTGGTGAACCAATCCCGATGCTTCAGCGCGGCCCCTGCATCAATGGTTCCCGTGATCGCTTCCTTTGAGCCCGGCACCACTTGGGCGGCGTGGAGCACACTCCCCGGACGGAGCAGCGCCTTGGACGGGATGCACGCCCAGTAAGAGCACTCCCCGCCCACCAATTCGCTCTCGACAATCACCGCCGTCAGGCCGCCGCGAACCACCCGGTCCGCCACGTTTTCCCCTACGGCGCCCGCGCCGATCACGATTACGTCGAATTCCCGGGAGCTCTCGGCAGTCATGGGGAAAGCCTACGCCGCTCCCCGAGCGTTGTGAGGCCCGTTTTGCGCGCTTTGGGTGGGTTTTGGGGTGCAGAGTGGGCCCCGCAACGCGCTCCTCGTTCGTTGTGAGGCCCGGTTTGCGCGCTTTGGGTGGGTTTTGGGGTGCAGAGTGGGCCCCGCAACGCGCTCCTCGTTCGTTGTGAGGCCCGCTTTGCGCGCTTTGGGTGGGTTTTGGGGCGCAGAGTGGGCCCCGCAACGCAGGAACTACGCGTGCATCGCGCCCTTGAACCAGCCCGTGATGCTCGCCGGATGCGTGATCGCGGTGCCCACCACCACAGCAAAGGCGCCGGCGTCGAGTGCTTGGCGGGCGTGGGCGGGCGTGTGGATCCGCCCTTCAGCGATGAGCGGCTTGCCAAGGTCCGCCGACGCGATGTGCTCCAGCAACTCAAGGTCCGGGCCGTCGGTCTTGGGGCGCTCGCCGGTGTAGCCGGCCAATGTGGTCCCGATCAAGTCCGCACCCGCCTCCACGGCTGCCACGGCGTCGTCGAAGGAACCACAATCAGCCATGACCAGTGCGTGGGATTCCGCGTGGATACGGGCCACCGTTTCGGCAAGGGACAGCCCGTCCGGCCGCTCCCGCCGGGTTCCATCAATGGCCACCACATGAGCCCCGGCGTTCGCCACGGCAAGGGCATGCCGCAGCGTTGGTGTGATGAAGACCCCGGCATGACCATCTTTCCAGAGACCAATGACAGGAACCTCGACGGCGGTGCGCGTGAACTGCACGTCGGCTAACCCTTGGACGCGGATCGCCGCAGCCCCACCGATGACCGCTGACGCGGCCACCTGCGCTGTGGTCCGGGGATCGCGCATGGGCTCTCCCGGATAAGCCTGGCAAGAGACGATCAACTGGGAGCGGAGTGCTTCGAGACCTTCGGTGGTGAGGATCATGATGTCTCCCTTTACTTAAGGACGAGTTTTGCGGCGCCGACAATGGCAGCGGTGTTGCCGAGGCGTGCCCGAACAACGGGCACGGAAACCAAGGGAGCCAGCAGTTCCTGTCGCAAGGCAAACTCCATGGGTTTCCACCAGAGTTCGCCGGCGTCGGCCAAGCCACCGGAGATCACCACGGTTTCGGGGTCGAGGACATTGATGAGTCCGCCCACGGCTTGGCCCGCGGCTGCTGCGCCAACTTCAATGGCCCGCAACGCGGCGGCGCGACTGTCCGCAGAGGCTGTGGCAGCACCGCCGTCGAACGCGTCAGCAGCGGAAGCGGCAAGCGCAAACACGCCTCGCGTGTCCAAAGCCTCCACGGCAGACCCTCCAAACCGGAGGAAAGACTCATACAAAGCAGGCCCGGAAGCGATCGCCTCAACGTGCCCGGAACCACCACACACGCAGGGCAGCGGTGACCCGTCAAAAGAGGCATAGGCAGAAGCAAAGTGCCCCACATGCCCGCCAACAAAGCGGTGCCCCAAAACCGGAGCGCCGTTCAGCACAAAACTTCCGCCAACTCCCGTTCCAAACGCCACCATGAGCGAACTTGAGGAGCCGGCGGCCGCACCCAGCCACGCTTCACCTAGGGCATGTGCGTGGACGTCGTTGATGGCGCGCATCATCGAAGGAGCGAGGGAAAGTCGCGAGGACAAGCCCGAAACCAGCGCAGTCCCGGCCCAACCATGAATCGCATCGGTCGCAGAAACAACGGACCCAACAACAGCGTCAATCACCCCAGCGGAGCCGACGCCGACGCCGGAAACCGAAATTCCGGCGTCGGCAGCGCGCTCCACCAAGCCCGCGATCAGCGCAGCGGTGGCGTCGAGGATTGCATCTCCACCGGCCAGGTTCAACGTCGGAATGGTCTCCGACATCAGCACAACACCAGCTGGGGAAACAACCCCGGCGGCAGTTTTGGTGCCGCCGAGGTCAACGCCGATCACGTGGGTCATGGAAGCGGTCATGAAAGCTAGACCAGCCCGTTCCGCTCCAGGATTGAACGAATCAGAGCTGTCTCGGAGTCATTCAAAGAGAGCATCGGTGAGCTCATGGTGTTGGACTCGATCACGCCCATAATCTGAAGGGCGGTCTTGAAAGCCCCCAAGCCTGCAGCGCCACCGGAGACGCGTCCGTTGGGGGCGTAGACGATCTCGAACACGTCAGCCAGGCGGTCTTGCTCGCGCGAAGCCGTGGCCCAGTCACCGGACTGGGCCGCGTCGAACAGGCGACGGTAGCCGGCCGGGTCAACGTTGCCGAGACCCGGGACTACACCTTGCGCGCCGCCCAGGAGGGCACCGTCCACCACCACTTCGTGACCCGTGAAGATGTCGAAGTTGGGGATGTCCTTGGCTGCGAGGAGCAGTTGGCGGAAGGAAACGTCGTCACCCGACGAGTCCTTGACGCCGGCAATCACGCCGTCGCGGCCCAAGCGGACCAGTAGGTCCGTGGACAGCTTGAAGTGCGTGCGGACCGGGACATCGTAGGCGAAGATCGGCTTCTCGATGGCGTCGTGGATGCTGCGGAAGTGGGTTTCCGTCTCCGCGGCGTTGCCAATGGCGTAGTACATAGAGGTGACAACGATCGCGTCGGCGCCGAGGTCAATCACCTTGCGTGCTTCCTCGATGACGCGGTTGGTGGTCTGTTCGTTGGCGCCCACGATCAGCGGGACAGCACCTGCGTTGGCATCGGCGATGGTGGAGACCACCAGCTCACGTTCGTCGTTGGTGAGGTAGGGGACTTCGCCGGAGGAGCCCAGGACGAACAGGCCGGACACGCCGCCGTCGATCAGGTGCTTGGTGACGTTCTTCAGCGACGCGGTGTCGATGCTGCCATCGGCGTGGCGGGGAGTGATGACCGGGGGGATGACGCCCTGGAATTGAGTGGACACAGAAATCTCCGTTGTTTGTAGCTTGTGAAGGGAAAAACTAGATGTGGAGCAGGCTTGGCGCGGCGCCCAGCAGCTTCTTGGTGTATTCGTTGCTGGGGTTGTCGAAAACCTGGCTGGCTGTGCCTTGTTCGACGATCTTGCCGAAGTACATGACGCAGATGCGGTCCGAGACATAGCGGACGGTCTGGATGTCGTGCGAGATGAACACCATGCCGAGGTTGAGCTGTTTCTTCAGGTCGGACAGCAGATTCAGGACCTGCGCACGGACGGAAACGTCCAACGCCGACGTCGGTTCATCCGCCACGATGATGTCCGGATCCAACGCCAGTGCACGGGCGATCGCCACACGCTGGCGCTGACCTCCGGAAACCTGCGACGGCGTCACCTCGGCTGCCGATTGCGGCAAGCCAACCAGCGCCAAGAGTTCCTTGACCTTGGCAGCGCGGGAGGCCGCATTGCCGATGCCGTGGATCTGCAGCGGATCCGTGAGGATGTCCTGGATGGTCATACGCGGATTCAGTGCCGTCGCCGGGTCTTGGAAGACCACGGAAACGGAGCGCCCAAACTGCTTGCGCATGGCCGCGTTCCGCTTGATGGCAGGCTTTCCATGGAACAGGACCTTGCCCGACGTCGGCGGCTGGAGTCCCACGAGCACTGAAGCAAGCGTGGACTTGCCACAGCCGGACTCACCGACGATGCCCACGGTTTCGCCGCGGCTGATGGTGAAGTCCACGCCGTCCACCGCTTTGACCATGTTCGGCCGGAAGAGGCCACCCGTCCGTGCATGGTGGTAGACCTTGACGTCCTTGAGCTCGATGACCGGCTTTCCGGTTGAATCGCTCATTTCGCGTCCTCCTTCAAGTGGCTCGCCCAGTAGTGGTCGGCATCGTCCCCGTTCGCCGAGGAAACTGTGGTGAGTACCAGTTTCTGGCGGGGATCGGCGTCGGGTCGCAACGAGCGGGCCGCGAACCGGTCGCCCGTGGCGAAGTCGCGCGGGGACGGGACAGTGCCGGGGATCTGGTGCAGCCGGACCGCGTCTGCCTCGATGGAAAGAACGGCGCCGAGCAAGCCGCGGGTGTACTCGTGCTTGGGGTTCTGCAGGAGTTCGGAGGCCTGTGCGGATTCCACCACCTGGCCGGCGTACATGACCGTGATCCGATGTGCCAGCGAGGCCACCAGGGCGAGGTCGTGGCTGACGAACACCATCGCGAAGCCGAGCTGTTCGCGGAGTTCGTTGAGCAGATCCACGACCTGCTTTTGGACGGTGACATCCAAGGCAGTGGTGGGCTCATCGGCCACAACAATCTTCGGCGAACGGGACAACGCCATGGCAATCAGCACACGCTGGCGCTGGCCACCGGAGAGCTCATGCGGGTAGCTGGCCAGGGTACGGACGGGATCCAACTTCACCATTTCCAGCAGCTCGGAAGGAGTTTTGCGGCCGCCGCGTTTGGTGAGCTGCTGCATCTGGTCCTTGATCTTCATGGACGGGTTCAGGGAGCTCAGGGCGTCTTGGTAGACCATGGCGATCTGCTCGCCGCGCAGGCCTTCGTACGCCTTGGGATTGCTGTGCTTGGTGGTGGAGTCCAGCAGTTCCTTGCCATCGAACTTGATGGATCCGGTGACCTGGGCTGTCTTAGGCAAAAGGCCCATGACAGCCAGCGACGTGATGGACTTGCCACACCCAGACTCACCCACCAGTCCCATGGTTTCGCCTTCGCGAACGGTGAAGGAGACGTCGTCCACGATTGCGATGTCGCCGAAGCGGCCCGGGAACTTGATGGACAGGTTCTTAACTTCAAGGACGTTGCGTGAATCTGCCGAAACCTGCGGGAGACGGTCGGTGCGCTTCGCTTCGATGGCTGCCAGGAGTTCCAGTTCATGGTCCAGGAGGAGGTGCGGGTTGGCGGCAGCCAGCTTCACGTCGGTGAGGACGGGCGAGGTGCCGACATCGGAAGTGACGGTGTCGCCGAGAGCCGCACGGACGCCGTCGAGCTCGTGTTCCTCAACCACGGAGGGCTGGGCGACGGACGTTGCAACCTCGGTGTCGACAGCAACGGCGGCAGAAGCACCGTCGTCGTCCTTCACTACCGGCGCGCGCCTCAGCTTCGGGTTCACCATTGCGTCTGTGAGGCCCTCGGCCAGGATGTTCAGGGACAGTACGGTGAGCAGGATGGTCACGCCAGCGAAGGTGGTTGCCCACCAGCCGCCGGACAGGACAAGGTTACGGCCGTAGGAAATCACGTTGCCCCACGACGGCGCGGGATCCTGCACCCCGGCGCCCAGGAAGGAAAGCGAGGCTTCGAGGATGATGGCGTCGGCAACCATGACCGTGGCGAACACCAGCACGGGAGCTGCGGTGTTGCGGACGATGTGCTTGACCAGGATGTAGAACCGGCCGGCACCGATCACGCGTTCGGCACGGACGTAGTCTTCGCCGTACTGTGCCAGCACGTTGGCGCGGACCACACGTGCCAGTTGGGGAGTGTAGATGATGGCGATCGCGATGATGATTGTCGGGACCGAGTTGCCGAAAGCGGCCAGTAACACAGCGGCTAGCGCGATGCCCGGGAACGCCATGAGGATGTCCATGAGCCGCATGATGATCTCGTTCACGGACTTGCTGGACGTCGCGGCGAAGGACCCCAGGAGCGCGCCGGCAAGGATGGCCAGCGCAACCGCGCCGAGGCCGATCAAGAGCGATGACTGTGCACCGAAGAGGAGTCGCGAAAAGATGTCGCGGCCCAGTCGGTCGGTGCCGAAGAAGTGCTCAGCGCCAGGCGGCGTGGCCGGTATAAAGGTCTCCAGCGGATCATGCGGGGCGATGACCGGCGCGAAGAATGCCGCCAGGACAATCATGATGAGGAAGAGCAGGGCGATACGGGAGCCCCAGGGCAGGGCCTTGAAACGAATGCCCGGGGCACTTAGCCGTTCTGCGAGCTTGCTGCGCATGAGCTATACCGTCCTGATTCGGGGATTGATGAGCAGGTAGAGAAGGTCAACCACGATGTTCACCAGAACGAAGGTGACCGAGATGGTGAGCACCACGCCCTGGACCAGGTTGACGTCCAGGTTGGTGATCCCGTTGAGGATCAGCTGGCCCATGCCCGGCAGGGCGAAAATCATTTCAATCACGACGGCGCCACCCAGCAAGTAGCCAACGCGGAGTCCCAGAACGGTCACCGGGGTGACGAGCGCGTTGCGGAGGACGTTCTTGGAGACAACCTCGCGGTAGGGGACGCCGTTGCCGATTGCGGTGCGGACATAGTCTCGGTCCAGTTCTTCCACCATCGAGGTGCGGACCACGCGGATCAGCGACGCTGACACAGGGATGCCGAGCGCCAAAGCCGGGAGGGCCATGGAGTTGAGCCAACCGCCAAAGCCGGACTCCGGCGTCGCAATTCCACCTGAGGGGAACATCGGGTTGGCACCGAGCGCGAACCACTGAATCAGCAGGATTCCCAGCCAGAACGATGGCGTAGCGATCGCGGCGATGGAGAAGACACGGACCAACTGGTCCTGCCACTTGTCGCGGTAAAGGGCGCCGAGGATGCCGAATGCGAGCGAGAGCACTATCGCGATGAGGACACCCAGGAAGGTGAGCTGCAACGTCAGCGGGAATGCTGAGCCGATCATGGAAGCTACCGACTTGGCGGGCGGTGTTGTGACGCCGAGGTCGAACTGCAGGAGTTTGCCGAGGAACCGGAAGTACTGCAGGACCAGGGGATCGTTCAGGCCATTGTCCTGGCGGTACTGTTCCTTGGCTTCTTCGCTGGCGCCGTCGCCCAGAGCCGAACTTGCTTGATCGCCGGGGGCGGCCTGCAGGACGAGGAAGACGAGCAACGTGATGCCCAGGATCATCAATGGCAATGCTGCAAGTCTGCGGCCAAGCAAACGCAATATCGTGACCAATTTGTTCTCCGGTTGGTTGGGGTGCTTTCGACCCGTTGTGGGGCCTGCTCTGTGGGCTATTCGGGGGATTTAGGCCGCAGAGCAGGCCTCACAACGCAGGGGCTGCTTAGGCAGTACGTCCGACGTCGATGAACGACATACCGGTGGTGGGCAGGGGCTGGAAGCCGTTGAGCTTCTTCTCGTCCCAGGCACTGGGTAGCTGGCGGTGGAACACCGGATACAGCGGAACTTCGTCCGAGACCATATCCACGATTTCGCCAACGATCTTCTTTGCCTCGTCACCGGAAGCCTGCGAGCCCTTGTTCATGAGTTCCTGCAGCTTGGTGCGCTCAGGGGTGGTCCAGAACGCGCGCTTGTCCATCCACGTTGCGCCTGAGTAGAACCAGCTAAGAAGAAGGTCAGCATCGTTGCCGAACACCGAGGGGTCGCCCGGGGCTGCCACCACGGAAAAGTCGCCCTTGCCAACGCGGTCGCTGTACAAAGCGCCCGACTGGATGCTCTTAACTGTGACCTTGACGCCCGGGATCTTGTTCCAGGATTCGAGGATCAACGGGGCAACGTCCTTGACCCAGGCGGTGTCCGTGGTGAGGAGCTCGAACTCCAGGTTGGTGACACCCGCCTGCTTCAGCAGTTCCTCAGCCTTGGAAGTATCGAAACCGTAGACGTTCTTTGCCTTGACGTAATCCGGGTGGCCTTCCTGGAAGTAGGAGCTGGCGGCCTTGGCGTTGCCGAACAGGGCCTTCTTAATGATGGATTCCTTGTCCATGCCGTAATGGAGTGCCTGGCGTACAAATTTGTTGTCGAACGGGGCCTTGGCGCAGTTGAACATGAGGAACAACAGACCGAAGGACTGGACGGATTCAACCTTGACCTTGGACTTCAAGCCGTCGACGTCCAGGTAGGGAACGTCTTCGATGGCCTGGACGCGGCCGGACTGGACAGCTGTGACGCGGGCTGCGGCGTCCGAGAGCAGCAGCCAGGTCATGCCCTTGGCCAGTGCAGGTTTGGGACCGTTGTAGTCGGCGAAGGCTTCGAAGACGATCTTGTCGTCCTTGACGGCTGAAACGAGCTTGTAGGGGCCGGAGCCGACTGGTGCGGCGTCGAACGCCTTCAGATCGGTGGCGAGTGCCTTGGGGACGACCTTCACTACGGAGATACGGGGTCCGAAACCGGGGAAAGCGTACTTGAGCGTGAACTCCACTGTTTTTGCATCGAGCGGCTTGACGTCTTGGATGAAAGGGATGAACTGGGAGAACAGTGACTTGTTCGCCGGGTCCATCACGCGCGTGAAGGAGAAAGCCACGTCTTCGGTGGTGACGGGGGAGCCGTCGTGGAACTTGGCGCCGTCGCGGATGGTCACCTGATAGGTGGTGTCGTTGACCTTCTTGGGATCCGTAGCTGCCAAGGCGTTGTAGGGCTGACGCGTGGCCGGGTGGAGTTCAATGAGGCCTTCGAAGATGTGCAGGTTCGCTGCCATCGGTGTGGCTCCGGACGAGCTCAGGGGATCGAAGCCGGTGGACAGTGCGTAGGAGATGCCTGCCTCGATAATGAGGTCCTTGTTGACGGCCGCAGTGTTGGCGGTCGACCCGGTGGTGGTGCTGGCAGCGCCACCGCACGCGGAGAGGGTTGCCGTGAAGGCGGCTGCTGCACCAACTGCGCCGCTTAGCTTGAGGAAGTTCCGGCGGCTGGCGTCGTTGACCAGCGGCAGGCTTTGGATCGTCTTGCTCATGAGGTGCCTCACCATTCGCGTTTCGTGGGTTATCGGATGTAGGACGTCCGATGCTCGTAATGAAACTGTAAGGGCGGTCACAAGGAGGCGTCAAGTGAGAAGAAGCGCTTCGGATTAGCCGCTCTGTGCCGCAGTACTGCCGGCGGCGGCCGGTCCGTGTTGGAAATCTCAAGGATTTCCCGACTGTTCGCTATCGGGGAGGTGGGACATCCGATATTGTATGTTGCGAGTCACCCGTTCATGGGTGGGCGCTAAGCTCGCCTCAATATTAATACTGCACATGTTCCCAAGCTGGCCTCCGCCGTGGCTCGGGGCAAGTGCATCGGCAAGGAGAAAGCCATGACAACTTCCGGTGTCGTTCCGCAGGCGCGGTTCAGTGCACAGGCCCGCCTGCGCGCCTTGCAGTCGGACATTATGGAATTGATCCTTGAGCGTGAGCTTGAGGCAGGCGACCCGTTGCCGACGGAGAGTGAGCTCTCCGTCGCCCTCGGCGTGGGGCGCAATACGCTCCGCGAGTCCCTCAAAGTGCTCCAAGCCTTGGGTGTCATTGAGATCCGGCATGGCTTCGGCATGTTCGTGGCGCCGAGCAATTTTGACGCCCTGGCGGACGGGCTGACGTTCCGCGGCCGGCTTTCGCTTCGCCATCAGGGACTTGAAGCTTTGCAGTTGGTAGATGTACGCCAGGCTCTCGAATCCGGATTGATTGGCTCCTCCATGGATGTCATGACCAAGGAACAGCTCGCGTCCATCGAGGAAGCCGTGAAGCAGATGGAAGATCTGGCTGCAGCAGGCGAAAACTTCGTCGCCGCAGATGCCGAGTTCCACCGCCGGCTTTTCGAACCCCTCAACAATGAACTCCTGATCAACCTCATGGGTGTCTTTTGGAAGGTCTACCGGAAGATCCACGTGGAGATCGGCCCGGGCAACGAGGACCTGGCAAAAACCGCTGCGATGCACCGCGGTATCTACGCGGCAGTTGCTGCCGGCGACAAGGTTTCGGCTTCTGAACTGCTCAACCGGCACTTCGACGGCATCCGTCGCCGCATCAGCGAGGCCGTAGGGGAGTAGGCCCCCGCGCCGAACGCAAGGGCCGCCGTCGTACTTCTTTGAGAAAGTACGACGGCGGCCCTTCCCGTTCCTGCGTGCGGGTCACCTTTCGCCGGGGCTTGCCCAACTGGGTCGCAGTTGACGTCGTTCTGAGCTCGTGAAACGACCTGAACTGTTACTTACTTGGGTTCAACCGGGCAACACAAAAGACCCGCACCGGCGAACCGGTGCGGGTCTTGATCTGTGCGCCCAAAGGGATTCGAACCCCTGACCTTCTGTTCCGTAGACAGACGCTCTATCCAGCTGAGCTATGGGCGCATTCGCGTGATTTCCGGCGGTCTGTTTCTCTGACCCCCTCGAACCTCAATAAACTTTACAGAAGTTCATGTGAACTTCCAAATCGAAAAGCTGTAATCTAGGCAACTAGACCGGTCTACGTGACCTTCGTCACTTAAATTCCGCTTCTTCGATCAGTAAACCCTGATTTCTAGGGGATTTAGCTTCATGCGCCCATGGTTGTCCGATGTCTGACAGCGGATTGGTCTGGTCCGCGGCCCCTATCGTTTAGGACACACCACTGAACCCGAGGAAGGGAACCGCAATGGGCGATCTGGCGCGACTGCCGCTGCTTGAGAAGGCACCTACTACGCATGCACGCCTGCTGGCCTGGGTTGAGGAAGTTGCCGAGCTGACTCAGCCGGACCGCATCCACTGGGTCGATGGCAGCGAAGCAGAAAACAAGAAGCTCACCGACGAACTCGTCGAGGCCGGCACGCTGAAGCGGCTGAACCCGGAAACGTTCCCGAATTCCTTCGCGGCGTTCTCTGACCCCGCTGACGTTGCCCGTGTAGAAGAGCAGACGTTCATCTGCTCCGAGAACGAGCGCGACGCTGGCTTCACCAACAACTGGATGGCCCCGGCCGAGATGAAGCAGAAGCTGCGCGGGCTCTTCGCCGGCTCCATGCGCGGCCGAACCATGTACGTCATTCCGTTCGTCATGGGCCACCTCGATGCCGAGGACCCCAAGTTTGGCGTTGAGATCACTGACTCCGCCTATGTTGTTGCCTCCATGCGCATCATGGCGCGCATTGGTACGGACGTCCTGGACCGCATCACGCAGACCGACGCTTTCTTTGTTCCCGCCCTCCACTCGCTGGGGGCACCGCTGGAAGCCGGCCAGGCCGACGTCGCATGGCCATGCAACACCGACAAGTGGATTGTGCACTTCCCCGAAGAGCGCTCCATATGGTCGTTCGGCTCCGGTTACGGTGGCAACGCCCTCCTGGGCAAGAAATGCTACGCGCTGCGCATCGCTTCGGTGATGGCCCGCGACGAAGGCTGGCTTGCCGAGCACATGCTCATCCTCAAGCTGACGTCCCCGGAACAGAAGACCTACTACGTCTCTGCTGCCTTCCCGTCGGCCTGCGGCAAGACCAACCTTGCCCTTCTGGACCCCACCATCAAGGGCTGGAAGGTGGAGACCCTTGGCGACGACATCACCTGGATGCGCTTCGGCAAGGAAGGCGAGCTCCGCGCCGTCAACCCCGAGGCCGGCTTGTTCGGTGTCGCTCCTGGCACCGGCTGGGGCACCAACCCGAACGCCATGCGCGCCATCGCCAAGGGCAACAGCATCTTCACCAACGTTGCGCTCACCGATGACGGCGGTGTCTGGTGGGAAGGCATGACGGAGGAAACCCCGGCACACCTCACTGACTGGCGCGGCGAGTCCTGGACTCCGGACTCGGACGCTCCTGCTGCGCACCCGAACTCGCGTTTCTGCACGCCGATCGACCAGATCGACATGCTGGCCGAAGAGTACTTCAGCCCGGAAGGCGTTGAGCTGTCCGCGATTCTGTTCGGTGGCCGCCGCAAGACCACCATCCCGCTGGTCACCGAGGCCCGCGACTGGTCAAACGGCATCTTCATGGGTTCCACGCTGTCCTCCGAAACCACGGCTGCTGCCGCCGGTGCTGTTGGCGTGGTCCGCCGCGACCCGATGGCCATGCTGCCGTTCATCGGCTACGACGCAGGTGACTACCTGAACCACTGGGTGAACCTGTCCGCCAAGGCCAACCCGGAGCGTCTGCCCAAGATCTTCCTGGTGAACTGGTTCCGTCGCACGGCTGAAGGCGGCTTCGCCTGGCCTGGTTTCGGAGACAACGCCCGTGTGCTCAAGTGGGCCATCGAACGCCTCGAAGGCAAGGCTGACGCAGTGGAAACACCGATCGGTTTCGTGCCGACCGGTGAATCCATCGACCTCGAGGGCCTGGACATGACCCCGGCCGAGGTTGAGTCGGCTGTTCGTGTCGACCCCGAGGAATGGGCAACCGAGCTGGCGTCCATCGAGGAATGGTTCGCCAACTTCGGCGAGTCGCTCCCGGCGGCACTTCAGTCCGAGCTGGACGGTCTCAAGACCCGTCTGGGCTAGACCTCTTAGGAACAACGGCGTTCTTAAGTGAACGACGACGGCCCGTCACCTTTTGAATGAAAGGTGGCGGGCCGCCGTCGTGCTTGGGGTTGTTGTCGCCGTTGTGGGTGCCTGCCCTAGTTGGCGAGCCACACGTCCGGGCCGAACACTTCGTAGTGGATCCGGGTAGCTGGAATCCCTGCGTCGATGGCTTCGTCGCGGATCTTCTTCATGAAAGGGAGGGGGCCGCAAAGGTAAAGCGAAGCATCGGCGGGCATGTCCAGTTCACCCAGCGACATGAAGCCGTGGTTGGTTCCAGGATGGGGAGATTCAAGCCACAGCTTCAGGTCTGCGTCGATTCGCGCTGCATCGGCGGTCATCTGGCCGCTGAGCGCCCAGTTCTCCATGGCCTTCTCAGCATGAAGGACCAAGACCTGCCGATCCGTGCCCGTCTCCGCGAGCGACCGCAGAATGGAAGCCGTTGGGGTGCAGCCAATCCCCGCAGAGGCCAAGATGACTGGGCCGTCACCGTTCCTGAGGGTAATTTCCCCGTACGGGTTCGAAATTTCGAGGATATCGCCGGGTTCGACGCCGGTGTGAAGGGCGGTGGACACCTCGCCGCCGTCGTTCAGCTTGGTAGTGAAGGTCCGGCTCCTGCCTGTGTCGCCGGATAGCGAATATTGGCGCACCTGGCGCAAGCCATCCGGAAGTTGGACCCTTACGCTGACGTACTGACCGGGTTCTGCTGGCGTAACCGGGGTGTCGTCCGCTGGTTCCAAGGTGAACGTCACCGCATCAGTGCCCGCCGATTTCTTGCTGGTCACACGCCACGGCATCCACATTTTATGGTTCGCCTGAGATGCATAGAGGTCCTTCTCAAGTTTGATCAGGGCGTCTGCCATGAGCCAGTACACCTCTGTCCATGCTTCCGCGATCTCCGGAGTGATGACATCGGTCAAATCGGCGGCGATGGCTGCAAAGAGGTGCTCGTAGACCACGCCGTACTGTTCCTCGGTGATTCCGAGGGAGGCGTGCTTGTGCGCAATGCGGGAAAGTACTTTTTCGGGGAGGGTGCCCGGATTGTTGATGAGGTGGGTCGCGAAGGTGGCGATACTTCCGGCAAGTGCCCGCTGCTGATCTCCGGAACGCTGGTTGGAACGGCTGAAGAGTCCATCGAGCAACTCGGGGTGCGCCCCAAAGAGCCGATTGTAGAAGTCGACGGTTATCGCGCCGATCCGTGAACCAACCAGCGGCAGCGTGGCTTCAATGATGGGGCGGGACTTCTCCGAGAGCATGATTCTCCTGGCTGTAGGGGGCGGGTTGTCCGACCGAATATATAAGCATCTCAAATGCTTATATCTATATCCCAATTTCTACATGGTGTAGAAGAGTTGTGCAAGCCAGAAGAATCACGGCATTGCGGAGGTGCTGTTGTTGCCTTCTTTGCTACGACTGCGTCGCGGGTGTCCTGAACTCCGGCCGCAACCCTATGGACTGGAACACCGGGTTCATCTGGCGCGCGTGAGGGAGGGAAGCGATAACCACGCTATCGAGCTCGGTGTAGAACGCTTCCCTGGCCCGATTCATCGCGTGGCGCAGCCCGCACTCATTGATGAGCGGGCAATTTTTGGTAGGGGATTGGCACTCCGCCGGATCCTGCCGGCTGTCCAGATGCCGCAGGATTTCGCCGACTGTGGCTCTCCGGCCGGTTTCATTGAGCCGGGAACCGCCCAGCCGTCCCCGTTCAACGTCGATGTAACCCAGTGCACGCAAGCGGACCATCGCCTTGCTGACATGGTTGTACGGTGTCCCTACGGCATCCGCCACCGCTTGGGTAGTCAGCAGCATGCCTTCCGGAGCCGCGGCCAACACCATGATGGCGCGGAGGCTGACATCTGCGAAGGCGTTGATTTTCATGGGATCAGCTCACGGATAAGGTCTAGTCCACCCAGATGGATGGTTCGTGGGTATCGGGCTCCATGGCACTGAACGCGAAACCGTCCACTGTTGGAGTGTAGGGAATGATTGCTGCACGGACTTCGCCATCCCTGTGCTCGGCTGCACCGTGGATGCCGTCAGTACCATGATCCGGCAGGCTGACGTCACTCACAACAGCCACAGCCTTGAAATCATCACGGCCTTGACGCAGCAGTTCATGGATGTCGGTCAACATCTGCCCCGCATCCACGTCGCCGTTTTCGTCCGGCTCGCCCGGGGCAATCATCACTATCCGCAGTTCATCATCGTTCGAGAGCGTGATGCCAAACGGGAAAAATCCGCCGTTCTGCTGGATGTGCTCCTGAGCGGTTCCGAGTGCAGTGCCCAAGGTCTCGCGGAGTTCGCGGTCCTGAACTGTTTCACCCTCACCCTGCGCGCTGGTGGGCTCGCTCATGCTTGGTCCTAGGCCCGAACCAGGGCAAGGACGCGGTCACGGATCTTCTCCATGGTCGCCTGGTCCTTGGCCTCGGCGTTCAGGCGCAGGAAGGGCTCGGTGTTGGACGGGCGAAGGTTGAACCACCAGCTGCCGTCCTTGGCCGTGAACGTGCTGCCGTCCATGTGGTCGATGTCCATGTCTTCGGTTTCGAAGTCAACGCGAACCCGTTCGACGGCGCCGGCCTTGTCTTCGATCTCGGAGTTGATCTCGCCAGAGGAAACGTAAGGTTCGTATTGGCGTCCGAGTTCGGAGAGGGGGCCGTCTTGCTCACCTAAAGCAGCGAGGACGTGCATGGCGGCAAGCATGCCGGTGTCAGCGTTCCAGAAATCCCGGAAATAGAAGTGTGCTGAGTGCTCACCGCCGAACACGGCACCTTCCTCGGCCATGACGGCTTTGATAAAGGAGTGTCCCACCCGGGTTCGTACAGCACGTCCGCCATCCTTGGCTACGAGTTCGGGCACGGCCTTGGAGGTGAGGAGGTTGTGGATTATCACCGGGGTCTCTTCACCTGCGGCCTGGGCGCGGGCGATCTCACGACGGGCCACCATGCCGGTGATCGCAGACGGGGAAACGGGCTCGCCCTTTTCATCAATGACGAAGCAGCGGTCTGCGTCGCCGTCGAACGCGAGGCCGATGTCGGCACCGTGCTTGACGACGGCGGCCTGGAGGTCGCGCAGGTTTTCCGGCTCCAAGGGGTTGGCCGGGTGGTTGGGGAACGAGCCGTCGAGTTCGAAGTAGAGGGGAACGATTTCGAAGGGCAGCGCCGGGAGGAGTTTGTCGCCGAGCACGGCGGGTGTGGTGAGGCCGGCCATGCCGTTACCTGCATCCACCACGATCTTCAGTGGACGGGAGCCGGACAGGTCAACGAGCTTCCGCAGGTACTCGGAGTAGTCCTTCAGAACGTCATGGACGCCGATCTCGCCCCGGGTGGCTGCCGCGGGGATGATGCCGGTGTTCAGGTACTGCTCCGCGAGGGCCTGGATTTCCTTGAGGCCGCTCTCAGACGAGATGGGCTGGGCGCCGGCCTTGGCCATCTTGATCCCGTTATAGGCAGCCGGGTTGTGACTTGCGGTAAACGTTGCGCCTGCAGCGTTCAGGGCTCCACATGCGTAGTAGAGCTCGTCGGTTGAGATGAGGTCCAGCAACTGGACGTTCGCGCCACGCGTGGCTGCCCCGTTGGCAAAGGCTTGGCTGAACTCCGGAGAGGAGGGACGCATGTCGCCGCCAACCAGTACCGTTTCACCCTCCAAGCCCAGGACGTCGATGAAGGCAGCGCCAACGGCCTCGACGATTTCAGCCGTGATGGTTTCACCCACGATGCCCCGGACGTCGTACGCCTTGAAGGAAGCCGAGAGGTCGAATGTCTTGTTCTGCTCGCTAGTCACGGGCTCAATCCTACTGTGGCAAGGCAGTTGGGGTTGAACGTGAATAGATGATCTGTGGATAGCCGTTATCCACATAGCGGGACATCCAGGTTCTGGCTGTCAGGGTCGGCTGGGATACTGGGTTGATGGCCAACAACTCCCCAAACACTGCCGTTTCCGTGCAATCGCCTACACACCAGCAGGCGCTGGCGTGCCTTCGTGAGTTGGTGGGCCACCCCGAAGCGCGGTTTCACGACGGACAGTTTGAGGCCATTGAGGCGTTGGTGGATGCGGGCCGTCGGGCGCTCGTAGTCCAGCGCACAGGTTGGGGGAAGTCGGCGGTTTACTTCGTGGCGTCGTTGTTGTTGCGTCGGCGGGGCGCAGGTCCAACGCTGATTGTGTCGCCGTTGCTTGCGCTCATGCGTGACCAAGTGGCCGCAGCGGCCCGGGCAGGTGTGCGGGCGGTCGCCATAAACTCGGCCAATGCCCTGGAATGGGACACAGTCCTGGCCCAGCTTGCCGCGGATGAGGTCGATGTCCTTTTGGTTTCCCCGGAGCGGCTCACCAACCCCTCCTTCAGGGAGAACCAGCTTCCGGAGCTCATTCGTCGCACCGGGCTCCTGGTGATTGACGAGGCACACTGCATATCGGACTGGGGACACGACTTCCGTCCTGACTACCGCCGCATAGCGGACCTCATTGCACAGTTGCCGGAGTCGGTTCCCGTTCTGGCCACCACAGCCACCGCCAATTCAAGGGTGGTTCATGACATTGAAGAACAACTTGGCGCCGGCGTGTTGACTATACGGGGTGCACTCGGGCGCGAATCGCTGCGGCTAGGTGTCCTTACCTTGCCCGATTCCAGGGACCGGCTGGGGTGGCTGCTGACACACCTCGCCAATATGCCCGGCAGTGGCATCATCTATACCCTGACCGTCTCGGCGGCGGAGGACACAGCAAGGCTTCTTGCGGAGGCCGGACACAACGTCCTGTCCTACACGGGGAGGACGGACCCGGCGGATCGAGAACGCGCTGAACAAATGTTGAAGGACAACCAGGTTAAAGCCCTCGTGGCCACCTCCGCCCTGGGAATGGGATTCGATAAGCCGGACCTGGGCTTCGTGATCCATCTTGGGGCTCCGTCGTCACCAGTTGCCTACTACCAACAGGTTGGCCGTGCAGGCCGTGGAACAGCCAACGCCGACGTCTTGCTGCTGCCGGGCTCCGAAGACCGCGAAATCTGGCAGTACTTCGCCACAGCATCCATGCCGTCGGCCGAGAAAGCTGAAGCTGTGTTGAGGGCTCTTGGGGAAGCAGGCTCCGCATTGTCCACCGTCGCGCTGGAAGCCCGGGTGGACCTCCGTCGCACGCCATTGGAACTCCTCCTCAAAGTCCTGGCTGTTGATGGAGCCGTAGAGCGTGTTGGAGGCGGATGGCGTTCCACTGGCATGCCGTGGAACTATGACGCCGAGCGATATGCACGCATCGCCGAGGCCCGTGTGGATGAGCAGGATTCCATGGTGATCTACCAGGACACGGCCGGCTGCCGCATGGAATACATCACCTCGGTCCTGGACGATGAAACGGCAGCGGCTTGTGGGCGCTGCGACAACTGCGCCGGCCGCTGGTTCCCGGTGGACGTGGCAGCGTCGGCAGCCGACGCTGCCGGCCAGACCCTCCGGCGGGCGGGCATAGCCGTGGAGCCGCGCCTTCAGTGGCCCAGTGGCATGGACCGGCTCGGTGTGGCCGTCAAGGGAAAGATCAAGCCCGACGAGAGCGTTTCCGAGGGGCGGATACTGGCTAGGCTTACCGACTTGGGCTGGGGCGGCGCTCTACGGGAGCTGTTCGCCGCCGGGGCTCCGGACCGCGCTGTGGATCCCGCCATGCTGCAGGCCTGCGTCCAAGTCCTCCGCGAGTGGTCGGGGGCTGAGGGCGGAACTCCGTGGAGCGGTGTCGGCCGACCCGCGGCGGTCATCAGCATCCCGTCGCGGAGCAAGCCGCAGCTGGTGGAGTCCTTGGCGCAGGGAATTGCCGGAATAGGACGCATGCCCTACCTCGGCCAGCTGCAGCCCCAGCACGGAGGGCCGACCGGGGCACGTGGAGGCAACAGCGCTTACAGGCTGGCCGGTGTTTGGGACAGGCTTGTTGTTGGGCCCGAACTTGCCCAGGCCCTGGCAGGCACGGGCGGGCAGCCTGTGTTACTGGTGGACGACCTCATAGACAGCCGCTGGACCATGACCGTATCTGCACGCGCCTTGCGGCAGGCCGGAGTGGGCGCAGTTCTACCGCTGGCGCTGGCCCAAGCCGGATAGGACGGCAACACGGGCCAGTGCGGGCCGGCCAACGTCAGTAGAACTACGTCATGTTGTGATCGCTCCCACCCTGCGTCTATAGGATCGAGCAAATACGCCTGCTCGCCTGTCGCAGGCCACCAGCCAGAACTTGGACCGGAGCCATGAGCACAAAACCCAACACGGACGTCGAATCGGCCAACGAGACCAGTTGGCGTCCACGGCTTGCCTTGTTGGTAGCGGCAACGTTTTTCATGGAGTTCCTCGACGGGACAATTCTCACCACTGCCATTCCCAGCATCGCCTCCGATTTCCGGGTAGCACCGGCAGACATCAACATCACCATGACCGCATATTTGGTGACGGTGGCGATGGGGATTCCCCTGAGCAGTTGGCTTGCTGAGCGATTCGGTGCCAGACGGATCTTCTGCCTGGCGATATCGGTATTCACCATTGCCTCCCTGCTGTGCGCCATCAGCACGGACCTGACCATGCTGACGCTAAGCCGCGTGGCCCAGGGCATGGGCGGCGCCATGATGGTTCCGGTTGGCACCCTGGTGGTGTTGCGGGGCACTCCCAAGTCAGAGCTTCTCCGTGCCACCGCGTATCTCGTGTGGCCGGGCTTGCTGGCTCCGGTATTGGCCCCGATGGTGGGTGGTGCTCTCACCACCTTCCTGTCGTGGCACTGGATCTTCATCATCAACGTGCCTCTCGGCCTGGCCGCTTTCATTGCCGCCCACAGGCTGGTGCCGCGAACACAATTTGATGCCAAACGACGGTTGGACTGGTTCGGGCTGCTGCTGACCACACTGGGCGTGGGTGCTTTGGTAGTTGGGCTGGAGACCTTGGGTGGACACGCGTCCAATGTGCTTGCCGTGGCGGTGGTTGCTGCCGGGTCACTGTCCCTGGCCGGTGCCGTGTGGTGGATGAGGAAAGCCCGCCTTCCCCTGTTCAATCTCAGCGTCTTTGGTACCAGGACTTTCAGGGCGACGTCCACCGGTGGTTTCATTTACCGGCTGACCATCAGCTCGGTCCCTTTCCTGCTGCCTTTGATGTTCCAGGACGGCTTTGGTTGGGATCCCCTCAAAGCCGGAGTCATGGTCGCCGCCGTGTTCGTGGGCAACATCGGAATCAAGCCGGCCACCACGCCACTCATAAGGCGATTTGGGTTCAAACCGGTGCTCGTCTTTGCATCGTTTGCGTCAGCCGTGACATTTGCGTTGTGCGCCTTTCTGGACGCCCGAACGCCGGAGCCACTGATCTTTGCGTTGCTGCTGTTCAGCGGCGCATTCCGTTCCATCGGGTTCTCCGCGTACGCCTCGGTACAGTACGCAGACATCGTCCCGGGCCAGCTGCCCTCAGCCAATGCGATCTCCGCGACGCTCGTTCAATTGGCGGCGGCGGCAGGAATAGCGGTGGGTGCCCTGTTTCTGCGCCTGTTCGAAACCACGCAGGTGTTCGGGGCGGACCAGGTGGCGGCTTACAAGGGCGCATTCATTGCCATGGCCCTCCTGATGCTGATCAGCACGGTGGACAGCCTGGCCCTTCATCGTCATGCCGGAGCCGAAGTCAGCGGCGGAGTGAAGAGGGCTTAACGCAAAAGGTCCCGGTTCGAAAACCGGGACCTATTCGCGGAGACGGGGGGATTTGAACCCCCGGTGGAGTTGTGCCCCACACTTCATTAGCAGTGAAGCCCATTCGGCCGCTCTGGCACGTCTCCCTTTGCTATTGCTAGCCCACCAAGGATACGCAGAAGGTGCCGTCTAGCGCAAAACAGGAACTTGTCAGTTGCTTCCAGCCAGGGAACGCCACAGGAAGTGGTTGCTCCGGGCCTGAAGCGCTGCCGCCTGCCTGTTGTCAGATGCGCCAGCGTGGCCCCCTTCAAGAGCTTCATGGAACCAGACGTTCGGGATCCCCATGGCCTGCATGCGCGCCGCCATTTTTCGGGCTTGGACAGGTCCCACACGGTCATCGGAGGTGGCTGTCCAAATGAAAGTCTCAGGGTATTCCACACCGTCGTGCAGCAAATGGTACGGCGAGAAAGTGCGGATGAACTCCCATTGCTCCGGGACGTCCGGGTCACCATATTCGGCGATCCAGGAGTAACCAGCGGAGAGCTTGGTGTATCGGCGCATATCCAGGAGCGGCACCCCGCATGAAACAGCCCCGAACAGTTCCGGGTACCGGGTCAGCATGTTGCCCACCAGGAGGCCGCCGTTGGAACCGCCCACACAGCCGAGTCGACGTCGGCTGGTGACGCCTCGCGAGATGAGGTCCTTCGCCACGGCGGCGAAATCCTCGTATGCACGGTGCCGGTTCTCCTGAAGTGCTGCACGGTGCCAGGAGGGACCGTATTCGCCACCGCCGCGGATGTTGGCAACAACATAGACGCCACCGCGTGAGTGTGCGGCAGCTCCGTCGTCGGAGGAAGCGCCCAGGGTGCGGCGCTCAAGCCAAGCCCGCCCGATTGTTCCGTTGTAGGCCGGAGTCCTGGAAATTTCGAACCCGCCATAGCCGGAAAGCTGGGTGGGGTTTTGGCCGTCCAACACCAGGTCCTCGGAGGCGACCTGGAAGTAGGGAACCTTGGTCCCGTCGTCAGAAACAGCGAAGTGCTGCTGGACTTCGTAGCCGGCCTCGTTGAAGAACGACGGCGATCGCTTCACCTCTGCGTGCCGGTTCGCCGCGCCATCAACCAGCGTCCCCCTGGTCAGGGTGGTGGGCGTAGTGAAGCCGGTGGCCACCAGCCAGAAGTCGTTGCCTTCAGCGCCGGGGTCTTCATCGTCCACCGCATAGGCATTGACGTCATGCAGGGGAGGGCAGGCGTCCAGGACGGTGGAGGCCCAGCCGCCTTCAGAATCGGGACGGGCTGGATCCAACACCAGGATTTCGGAGGACACATCGCGCAGGAGGTTCAGCAGGAGGTAGTCCTTGGTCCAGCTCCAGGACTGCAGCGACGTGTGGGCATCCGGCGTGAACAGGACCAGCAATGACCGGGAACCCGCCAGATAAGACTCAAAGTCCGCAGCCAGCAAGGAACCGGCAGGGTATACAACACCGGCAACATCCCAGTCCTTCTGCGGACGGAACAGCAGCCAATCCCGGTGGGCGCTGATGTTCACATCCGTCGGGACGTCGATGACCACCCAGGAGTCGTCACGCAGCAGCGACGTACTCCGGTTGTAGAAATCGATGTAATCCACGGCGAAGGTCCGCTCATAGCCCGGGGTGGAATCGTGGGCCACCATGGCCAACATGTGGTCCTCCGGGATTTCGAAGAGGCGCTTTGCCTGCGCCAGCGATTGGCCGCGGCGAAGCTTCACTCCGGTACGGGCATAGGAGGACGTAGTTGCGGGGAGCCCGTCCGCCGTGCTGGACACCAGCAAAGTGTCGGCATCCAACCAGCTGACATTGCCTTTGGCTGTCGGCACGTCAAAGCCACCCTCCACGAAGGTGCGGGACTCGACGTCGAACTCGCGGTGGCGGTCCGCGTCGCCGCCGTCGGGGGAGAGCGAAACCATGGCCAGGCGGTACTCGGAGCCGTCGGCAGGACGGAGGAAGCCGACACCATGGAATACCCACTCAACGCCTTCGGCGGCGGCAAGGGCGTCGATATCCAGCAGGACGTCCCACTCCGGCTCCTCAGTGAGATAGCTTTCCCACGTAGTTCGACGCCAGAGGCCCTTGGGGTGTTCCTGGTCTTTCCAGAAGTTGTAGTAGAAATCGCCGCGTTTGGACACCATTGCGATGCGATCGGTGGAGTCGAGGACCTCCAGGATGCCAGCCTCAACGGCCGCGTACTCGGCGTCCTCCAGCAATTCCTCCGTGCGGGCATTCTGCTCGCGGACCCACGCCAGCTGCTCTTCGCCGTGGATGTCCTCAAGCCAAACGTTTTCATCCGTGGGCTCCGGCGCGACGTCCGCTGCATACCGCGGGCCGGGGGCCGTTGCAGTCTCATTCTCGGGAAGTGGCGACTGATCAGCTTCTGTGGTGGTCATCGCCCCATCCAAGCAACACTCTTCAACAGTAAGCAAGTCACGCGGAAGTTAGGCTTGAGCGTGGCTAAATCGCAAACCAACCGTGTTGCCCTGATCGGGGCCGGCCCTCGGGGCACCAGTGTCCTTGAGCGGTTGCTCGCGAATTGGGCTGCGGACAGCCCGCCAGGAACCACCCTTCACATTGATGTTGTGGATCCTTACCCGGCCGCTTCGGGGCACGTGTGGCAGCCGGAGCAGTCACGCCTCTACCTGATGAACACGCAGTCCTTCTATCCCACCCTCATCCCCGAGGACCCCCAGCTCGCCCCGCCGCTCGCGGGTGGATCGTTCGATCAGTGGCGCGAGGCCCGTCGTCGTGATGGCGAGGGACTGAACGAAGCCGAAAAGGCGGAGTTGGCCACCCTTGAATCGCACGATTTCCCCAGCCGCGCGCTGTACGGGCGGTACCTGCGCCAAACTTTGGCAGGGCTGCTCGAAAGGCTTCCCGACGGCGTCGAAGTCACCTTTCATGAGGCGCTCGCCGTCGCCGCGCAGCCCGTGAAGGGCGAAAAGGAAGACGGGTTCGACGTCGAACTCGACAACGGCGAGACGCTCACCGTCGGTTCCGTGGTCCTCGCTCTGGGCCACATCGAGTCCCGGCTGAACCCCGAGCAGAGGTCTTTCAAGCGCGCCGCGGAGGAACAAGGCCTGAGGTATTTCCCGCCCGCGCCGCCGGCAGATGTTGATTGGCAGGCCGTGCCGGACAACGAACCCGTGCTGGTCCGCGGAATGGGTCTGAACTTCTTCGATGTCATGGGCCAGTTGACGGAGGGGCGCGGCGGTAAGTTCGTCGAGGCTGGTACGCCCGGCGCGGGTGTCCTCGAGTACCGGGCCTCGGGCCGGGAGCCCAGGATCATTGCAGCGTCCCGCAGGGGCACCCCTTACCGTGCGAAGGCCGGGCTGGCGGGCTACTACCCCAGCAGCATCACCATGCGCTACCTGACAGAAGACGCCGTGGACCGTTTCCGCGCAGCCGGTATCCAGCCGGGGTTCGACCATGATCTGTGGCCGTTGCTTCACCGTGATGCACTTTGGGCCTATTATTCGACACTTGCGCGGTCCCAACCCGCAGCGATCAAGGACCCCGCGCAGTTCCTCGCCGACCTTGAGGATGCGCTCCAACCGCATGCGCACACCACCGCGAACTGGGAAATCGAGGTGGGGAACGTCGTGGAAAAACACGTGATCGCCTCCCGCCGACTGAACCTGAGGGGGCTCGCGGCGCCGCTGGCTGGGCGGACGTTTGCTTCCCGGCGCGAACTGGATGCCGCCATCACGGCCTACCTTGATGATGATGCCCGACGATCAGCACTGGGCGAAGCGGACCCTGTCAAGATGGCGATCGGTGCCCTCCACACCGGGCGGGCGATCCTCAAATCCGTGGTAGCGGACGGGGGAATCACCGATGAATCCTGGCTGGCTGGTTTGCGCGGCTGGTTCGAATCTTTTGTTGAAGGTCTGGCAAGCGGAGCGCCTGCACTGCGATCGGAGCAGCTGGCCGCTTTGGCGCGTGCCGGCGTCGTGAGTTTCGTGGGACCGGACCCGAAGTTCAGCGTGGACCGCGGTGCCAAGGTGTTCCGGGCAGTTTCGCCGTGGGTACACGACGCTCCGGTTGAAGCAAGGACTCTTGTGGAGGCGATGTCGCCGGCCAACAGGGTGGGCATCAACTTGTCGCCTCTGCTGGAACAGCTCATGGCCGATGGGCTGGTGCGCACCAAGATCATGATGAGTGTTGAGGGCACGCCCATGCAGACCACTGGCCTGGACGTTGAACCGCATCCTTACAGACCTCTGGCGGCGAACGGCTCGATCACCAGGAACTTGTATGTCCTGGGCCTCCAACTGTCTGCGTCGCAGTGGGGGACAGCCATAGCCGCTGAGGCCCGACCGCGCACCGGACCCGCCTACGCGAGCGGCCAGCGGACCCTACGCGATGCCGATGAAATAGCGCGGAGCGTTCTTGGCCGGTGAGTCAGAAACAGCAGGGCCCCTCACGAAGGAGATCGTGAGGGGCCCTGCTGTTGCTACTGGCGGGCAGGGTGACTCAGGGGGTTAGCCCCTCAGGCACCGCTGATACTCCAGCCATGCAAAGGCGTACCGGAGCCATCCTGCGACGTCGTACCACTTGGTCGGCTTGGTAGGGGCGGTGCACTGCGGCGGGTTCGGACCGCTCTCAGCCACCGTCACCAGGGCCTTCACCACGGTTCCACTTTCGACGGCGGTCAGGACCACTGTGCCGGTGCCTGCAGCCGCCGCGGCGGGAACCCTGAGGTCCACTGTGGCTTCCCCTGAGGTCACGGGGACGGAACCCAGCGCCACGGCGGCGCCCTTGGCATCCACGAACACGGCGTTCAGCGTCGCGTTGCCCGGGCTGCCGATCGACGTGAGGTTCAGTTTAGTGACGGCCAAGGTAATGGGGTCGCCGGCCTTGACCTCAGCCGCCGTGGTGTTGGCCACGGCCGCGGAACGGCGTCCGAAGTCGGGGGAAACCGGATTGTGCTCGCGCAGGTACTTGATCCACGCATCGCGGTCCACCAGGCCCGTGTCCTTGGTGTTCGTGCCCTCCTTGAAGACCCGGAAATTGTCACCGCCGGTAGCCAGGAAGCTGAACGTTCCGATCCTGTACTGCTTGGCAGGATCGATCACAGCGCCGTTGACCCAGATGCCGGTGATGCGGTCACCTGCGGGGCGGGCGTCGTCATAGGTGTAGTTGACGTTCTTGGACACTCCCAGCTGCTGGTAGGGGCGGCTGGGGATGGTCCCGTCGGCATTGGTCTGCCACTGCTGCTCGAGGAGTGTCTTGAACTGCGCACCTGTGAGCGACGTGGTCCAGAGGTTGTTCACGAACGGCAGGACCGCGTTGGCCTCGGCGTAAGTGATGGTGCCGTCCGGCGCGTAGTACAGCTCGTTACGCAGCCCGCCGGGGTTCACGACGCCGATTTCGGCTGCACCCAGTTCGGGCGCCTTGAGCGTATCCACCAGGGAGTCCGCCACCAGGTTGCCGAGCGTGGATTCGTTCGCGCGATCGTCCCGCTTGGGTGCGCCGCCGGCAGGATCCGGAGTGAAGGCTGTGGTGATATCAGCGGTCACTGCGCCCACCGGCTGGTTGCCGATGACGGCAGCCTCGGCGAGTGCTTTGTCCACGATGGTCTTCACAGTCGCCACTCGCGGGTAGGCAGCGACGAGGCTTTCAGCGGTATCGGTTGTCCGGTCCACGATGGCGGCATTGTAAGCAGTGACTGATTTGCTTGCGGTATCCACTGTGAGGGTCACGCTGCCCACGTTCTCGCCGTAGTTGCCGGTCTGTACGATGGGTCGGGTTTTCCCGGTTGGCTGGCCGCTGGCGTCCAGTACCGGAGCGTCCCAGGCGTACTCCTTGTGCGTGTGACCTGTGAAGATAGCGGCGACGTCAGGAGAGGTTTCGTTGACGAGCTTGGCGAATGGCCCGCCGGCTGCGACTTCCTGCTCCAATGTGGCGCCCTCAGGCGTTCCTGAAGCAGCGCCGTCGTGGTTTTCCACGATGATGAGGTCCGCCAGGTTGTCAGCCTTGATCTTCGCGGCCACCCTGTTGATGGCTTCCACAGGGTCGCCGAACTCGAGGTCGGTAATGCCGGCCGGCGTCACCAGGGAAGGAACTTCCTGCGTGACAGTACCGATCACTGCCACCCGAGTGCCGTTCATGTCCAGGACCTTGTACTCCGGCAGGACAGGAGTGGTGGTGCCCTTCTGGTAGACATTCGCACCGAGGTAGGCGAATTTCGCGTTGGTGCCGCCTGCTGCGACGCGGTCGCGCAGGTCTGCCCAACCGCCGTCGAACTCGTGGTTGCCCACTGCCGAAGCCTGCAGCTCGAGCGCGTTCAGGACGTCGATGGTTGGCTGGTCCTTCGCTACCGACGAAGCGAAGAGGGAAGCGCCGATGTTGTCACCGGCGGAAATGAAAGCGGTAGCGCCGGGGGCAGCCGCAGCGCGGAGCTTCTCGACCGTTCCGGCGAAAAGGACTGTGTTCGAATCGATCCGGCCGTGGAAGTCGTTGATACCCAGGAACTGCAAGTCAACTGTCGCCGGCTGGTCAGCAGTAAGGTTCAGGCCCACCACCACAGGATCGTGGTCGCTGGCCCGGAACTCGTCCCCGGCATAGTAGTTGGTCACATTGTTGTTATACCTGCTGTACTCCAGCGCGACGGACTCCACGGAGTTGATGTTCCAGATGTCGGTTCCGGTGACCACCTTGTGGGCGGCCGGGGAAGCCAGGATGTGGTCCAAGGAGCCCACCATGCCGCCGAAGAGGTAGGAGTGCTTGCCTGTACCCGCCTCGAGGTCGGTGTAGCCGGCTGCGGTGAGGACGTTGATGGGGTCTTCCTTGGCGTAGGCGTTGAAGTCGCCGATCAGGAAGACCTTGTCCGTGCCCTTGGAGGCCTGGAGATCCTTGGAGAAGGCAAGGAGCGATTCAGCCTGCTTGGTGCGGGCAATGTTCGAGGCGCCCTGGCCCTTGTCCGTGTCATCCGGGGTGGCGGCGGAGCCCTTGGACTTGAAATGGTTCACGATCGCGATGAACTTCTTGTCATCGTCTCCGCCAACCGGCTTGAAGAGCTGTGCGAGGGGCTTGCGCGCACTGGCAAAGGCCACGGTGTCGTTGTGAATGATGGACTCACCCACGGGCTCGGCCACTGCCTTCTTGTAGATGAACGCGGTGCGGATCATGTCCTCGTCGCTGAGCGGAGGAGCGTTGGCGGGTGTGCGCACATAGTCCCAGACCCCGGGGGTCTTGACGTTGAGGGCGTCCACCAGCTTGGAGAGGGCGTCATCGCGGTTCTTGCCGAACTGTGCGGAGTTTTCGATCTCTTCAAGGGATACGACGTCGGCGCCGGACTTGGTGATGGCGGCGACGATCTTGCTTTGCTGGCGCTCGAAGTTCTCGGCGTTGGCAGCACCGCGGGCGTTGCAGCCTTCCTTGACCGTGATGGGGTTGCCGTCTCGGTCGGTGTAAAAGACGCAGCCGGCGAGCTGGTCGCCTGTGGTGGGGAAGTAGTTCAGTACGTTGAAGGAAGCCAGCTTGAGATTGCCCCCTACCTCCGCAGGACCTTCAGGCCGGGTAGCGGTGAAGCTCGCCGGCTGGACCGACTCAGCATTGGCCGCGGTCAGGGCGGTAAGTGGCTGGAACTTCCAGGAGTTGTTGCCGTAGCCCAGGATGACGTCGGTCCGGAACTGCGCCGGGGAGCCAACGCGTACATGATCCGACGCGGTCAGGTACGGCAACTGCTGGGCTTTGGTGGTGGCGTCCTTGAGGAAGTTGGTGGACGCGCCGTCGTCGAGCTTGATGCCGCGCAGAGCGTTATCCGCCATCACAGCGGCGTACTCCGCCGAACCGTAGGTAGCCACCGCCGTCGGCTGTACAAAGGGCGACGTACCGGCCGCGAGACCGATCTCGCCGTATTGGTTCAGGGAGTAGTTGTCCGTGACCGTAAAGTCACCTTGGGGAGCCAGGAGCATGCCCTCCAGGCTTTCCCTTGCGGCCTCATTGGCGGGCAGCGCGAACGGCGTGGACTTCACCTCCGGTGCAGCCTCGGTGAGCTTCTGCAACCCTGCCGCCTCAACGGTGAGCTGGGTCTGGTTGGCGAATTCGCTGACGACACCGGTGAGTTGCACGTAGTCGCCGGGCTGGACCGCTGACGTCGTCGAGGGCGAATAAACGAACATAGCGTCCGACGCCGTCCTTGCCGCCCCCGCGCTTTCACCGCCGGTTCCGGCGGTTTGGACGTAGTAGCCGTTGAAGCCGCCAGTTGCGTAGACAGCGGTGATCTTGCCCCTGGTAGTTACGGTGCTGCCGACAAAGGGACTGGCCGTACCGGTGCCCTGGATCTCGGCTATGGTCTTGACGCCGGGCTCCGGTTGGGGGTCCACCGGCGGGGTTCCGCCACCGTTGGAGGCAGTGGGGGTGATGGTTGTGCTGAGGCTGAAGTCGGCGGCGTTGGAGTCGGTGTCCACACCGTTGGCGCGGTTCAAGCTTTTGACGTCTGCGTTGCTGGTAGGTGCGGTGGCAGCGGCATTCTCAAAGGTGTTGGAGCTGCCATAGCCCAAGAGGTCAGCGATGGCGGCGTTGCCCGTCACCGACCCCGACGGAAGCGGAGAGACAGCAGTGGCCTGCTTGGCCAGGACGAGTGTTCCAGTGGTTCCGCTGGGATTTAGCGTTCCTGTGGCCTGCACATCGGCCGTGGGAAGCGCCGGTGCCGTGGAAGTACCGCTATTGGTGGCACCCTGGACCAGGAAGTACCCCTTCGCGGGAATGCTGCCCGTCAGGGGAGTGATTCCTGTGGGTGCTGCTGTAGCCGTGGCTGCCCGGTATTGCAGCGACCAGCCCGCCAAGCTGACCGGTGCGTCCGAGGAATTGTAAAGTTCAACGAACTTGTTCTTGAAGGCGGCACCGCTGCTGCCACCGCTGAGATAGGCCTCGTTGATCACCACCGGGGAAGGGCCGACGGCGAGCTCATCAGCTGCAAAGGCCGGCACGGCCGTCAACGGGGCGGTGATTAACCCAGCCGACAGGACAGTGCCCGCCAACGATTTCCAATGCATAATTTTCATCCGCTCGAACTTTCATCAGTAAGCCCTGTGGGCTCCATGAATGGCGCCCACTGTCTTATGAAGTGGGCGGGTACCGGAAGTTACTCCCGGGTAAAGCTGCCTCGGGCCTAGCTGAACACGAACGGATGAATAGAGGGTTGACCCTGGGTCAACAATGAGGGTCCGGACAAGGATCCTGAAAGCGGATCCGGAAAGCGGCCGGTTAGGCGGTTTGCCCCGAGTCCTGAATGACCTTGAAAACAGCTCCCGTGGGGTCGGACAACGTGGCCAAACGCCCGAACGGTGTGTCCTCGGCGGGCTGCATGACCGTGGCACCGAGGGCCGAGGCCTGCTCCACGGCGGCATCCGTATCCTCCACCGCGAAGTAAACGCTCCACATGGAGGGGATCTGTTCGGGCAGGAATCCAGACGCGTCCATGATGCCTGCCTTGGCGTCGTCACCGGCGCCGAGGGTCGTGTAACGGAACTCGGGAGTGTCGCTCATGACCTCCGTGTCCCAGCCAAAGACACGCTGGTAGAACGTGACCGCGGAATCGTAGTCCTTGGCCAGCAGTTCATGCCAAGCGGGAGCTCCTGCCTCCGCCGCGACCTCGTAGCCCTTCATTTCACCGAACTGCCAGGCGCCTATAGCGGCGCCTGAGGCATCACCGTACATGGCCATGCTGCCTTGCTCAGGGACCTCCATGGGCTCCAGGAACACCTGGCCGCCATTGGCGGCAGCGGCCTCGGTGGTCGCCTTGATGTCATCCGTGCGGAGGTAAGTGGACCAGACGTCCGGCATGGCTCCCATGTCCGCCTGCTTCTCCATGATGCCCGCTACCATCCGGCCGTCCTTGGAAGCTGTGATGTAGCCGCCGTACTTCTCTTGGTCTCCGGTTTCATAGGTCCAGCCGAAAAGTGCCGTGTAAAAGGTCTTGGCCTTCTCCGTATCGGACGTCATGAGGTCGATCCAGCAGGGGGAACCGGGAGTGATGTCAGGCGTGGGCATAGGTGAGACTCCTGTTGTTATGCCGCGGTCAAAACTGCGGCTGATGTCTGTGGTGTGAAGACAGGAAGAACACTATGCGGGGCCTCTGACACTTTTCAATGATTTTCCGGTTGTCAGTTCTCAGTTCCGGGCGGTATCGCTGCAGGCGCACGTGCACAACACAGGGACCAGGACACAAAAAATGCCCCGGGTCCTGGAACCCGGGGCATCTTATTCGCGGAAGGTAAGGGATTTGAACCCTTGGTACGGGGTTACCGCACACTGGTTTTCAAGACCAGCTCCTTAGGCCGCTCGGACAACCTTCCTCGCCTAGTAGTGTTTCATAGGGAGTTGGCTGTTCCAAAACATCACGTATTCCAGCCCCTGCCCCGGGGCTGGAAAACTAGCAAGAAACCGGGAGTTCTTCATGAAAGCCGTCTACATCTCAGAGCCAGGCGGACCCGAAGTCCTCGAAGTCCGCGAGGTCCCGTCACCGGTGCCGGGCGAGGGCGAGGTCCTGATCGACGTAGTGGCTGCGGGTTTGAACCGTGCGGACGTCCAGCAGCGGCGCGGCTTCTACCCGCCGCCGCCAGGAGCATCGGAAGTTCCCGGCCTGGAAATCTCCGGCCGCATTGCAGCTTTCGGCCCCGGTGTCACCAAAGCATTCTCCGTCGGAGACAAAGTAGTGGCACTGTTGTCCGGCGGTGGCTACGCCCAACAGGTCGCCGTCCCCGCAGAGCAGGTACTCCGCATCCCCGAAGGCGTGGACCTGGTTACAGCCGCCGCCCTGCCAGAAGTTGCCGCCACCGTGTACTCGAACCTGATCATGACGGCACAGCTGCAACCCGGAGAGACCGTACTCATCCACGGGGCTACAGGCGGCATCGGCACCATGGCAATCCAGCTGGCCAAAGCCTATGGCGCAAAGGTGGCCACCACGGCCGGAAGTGACGAGAAAGTCGGCACGGCCAAGGCCTTCCTCGGCGCCGATATCGCCATCAACTACACCGAAGAAGATTTCGCTGAAAGCCTCAAGGCGCACAACGGAGGAAAAGGCGCCGACGTGATCCTCGACGTCGTGGGTGCCAAATACCTGCAACAGAACGTCGAGGCGCTCGCCGACTACGGGCGACTCATCGTCATCGGCCTGCAAGGCGGAACAAAAGCGGAGATCAACTTGGGCCAACTCCTCAGCAAACGTGCAGCCGTTATCGGAACAGCCCTCCGGCCCCGACCGGTCGCCGAAAAGGGAATCATCATGTCCGCCGTGCGCGAGTTCGTGTGGCCCATGCTCACCGACGGCAGGATCAGGCCCCTCGTCGCAAAGTCCTTCCCCTTGGAGAATGTTCGGGAAGCGCACGAGTATTTCGATTCCGGGGAGCATGTGGGCAAGGTCCTCCTGCTCCTCTGAAACGCGCGCCAAACTGTATTTAGCCGCCCAACTGCAGCGAGGAGCCATATGTCCATCCGGCACAGCCTGCTGGCCCTGCTCCAGGACCAGCCGCGGTACGGCTATGAGCTGCGGGTCGAATTCGAGGACCGTACCGGTGCCGCCTGGCCGTTGAACATCGGCCAGGTTTATACAACCCTGGACAGGCTTGAGCGCGACGGTTTAGTCAGCAAGGACGGCGACGACGGCGGCGGCCACGTGATTTACAGCATCACTGACGCGGGGGCGGAGGAGGTGGAGGCCTGGTTCGCTGGTGCAGTGGACCGGGGCAATCCACCAAGGAACGAAATTGCTATCAAGCTGGCGCTCGCAGTGACGCTTCCTGATGTGGATACTTCTGTGGTGATCCAGTCCCAGCGCGAGGTCTCGGTCAAGGCCCTGCAAGAGCATACGCAGGCGAGAAAGGCGGTTTCTGCCAACCAAAGATCGTCGGATACTGCTTGGCTGCTGGTGCTCGATTCGTTGATTTTCCAGGCAGAAGCGGAAGTTCGCTGGTTGGATCTCTGTGAGGCCCGCATGGTGCAAGGCCGCAGTAACGGCGCGACCGGAATTGCTTAGATAACCGTTGATCGCACAATAGCTACCGTTCACCGCAGTTGACCCATTCTGCGGTGAGTTTCGCCATGCACCGGGGAACCTCCTTGCTAGCTTGCCCGTGACGCGCGTCCGTGCCACGGCAGCGCAGCAGTTCTCAAGGAGGAGATATGGGAAAGATTCCTAACCAGGCAGGGCTCGCGGAAGGACTGGATACTACGCTGCCCGAACCGGCTGTGGATGACGAGGTGCGCGAAGCGGAGGATCGCAGGTGGACTCCCGCCAAGATCGGTCTTTGGGTTGCCATTTCCCTGCTGGGAGCAGTGGCATGGTTCATGCTCGCACTGGTGCGCGGTGAAACCGTCAACGCCATCTGGTTCGTTTTCGCCGCTGTCTGCACGTACCTGATCGGCTACCGCTTCTACTCCAAAGTCATTGAGCGCTACCTGCTCAAACCGGACGATCGCCGCGCTACCCCGGCCGAGTACAAAGCCGATGGCAAGGACTACGTCCGTACTGACAGGAACGTGTTGTTCGGCCACCACTTCGCGGCCATTGCCGGTGCCGGACCGTTGGTGGGACCTGTTATCGCGGCCCAGATGGGTTACCTTCCAGGCACTATCTGGATCATCATCGGCGTCGTTCTTGCAGGGGCGGTACAGGACTATCTGGTCATGTTCTTCTCCATGCGCCGCGGTGGCCGATCACTCGGCCAGATGGCGCGCGAGGAGCTCGGCGTCATTGGCGGTACGGCAGCCCTCGTGGCCACGCTGCTCATCATGATCATCATTGTGGCCATCCTCGCCTTGGTGGTGGTCAACGCCCTCGGTGAAAGCCCGTGGGGCGTGTTCTCGGTGGGTATGACCATTCCCATCGCGTTGTTCATGGGTGTCTACCTGCGCTTTATCCGGCCAGGCAAGGTGATGGAGGTGTCCATCATCGGCTTCGTGCTCCTGATGGCAGCGATCATTGGTGGCGGCGCCGTCGCGGGCACCGAGTGGGGTGCGGCCTTCTTCCACCTGGACAAGGTCACCATTGCCTGGGGCATCATCGTATACGGTTTCATCGCCGCAATCCTGCCGGTCTGGCTCCTGCTGGCTCCGCGCGATTATCTCTCCACCTTCATGAAGATCGGCGTGATCGTGATGCTCGCGGTAGCCATCATCGTGGTGCGCCCGGAAATCACAGTCCCTGCGTTCAGCGAGTTCGCCAGCCGGGAGAACGGCCCCGTGTTCTCCGGCGCCCTGTTCCCGTTTCTGTTCGTCACTATCGCCTGCGGCGCACTGTCCGGGTTCCACGCGCTCATCTCTTCGGGAACCACACCCAAGCTGATTGAGAAGGAACGGCAGACCCGCTTCATCGGTTACGGCGGCATGTTGATGGAATCTTTCGTGGCCATCATGGCCCTGGTGGCTGCGATCTCGATCGACCGTGGCATCTACTTCGCCATGAACGCGCCCCTGGCCCTTACCGGCGGGACCGTGGAATCCGCGGCGCAGTGGGTTAACAGCCTTGGCCTGGCCAATGTGAACATCACCCCGGACCTACTGGCGCAGACTGCGAAGGACGTGGGTGAGGAAAGCATTATCTCCCGTTCAGGTGGCGCTCCCACGCTGGCAGTCGGTTTGGCGCACATCATGCAGCAGTTCATCGGCGGACCCGGAATGATGGCTTTCTGGTACCACTTCGCCATCATGTTCGAGGCCCTCTTCATCCTTACCGCAGTGGACGCAGGCACCCGTGTTGCCCGCTTCATGCTGCAGGACTCTATCGGCAACTTTGTTCCCAAGTTCAAGGAAGCCTCCTGGCGGCCCGGAGCTTGGCTCTGCACGGCGATCATGGTGGGTGCCTGGGGGGCTGTGCTGTTGATGGGCGTCACCGATCCGCTCGGTGGGATCAACACGCTCTTCCCGCTGTTCGGCATCGCCAACCAGTTGCTGGCAGCCATTGCACTGGCTGTGTGCCTTGCCATCACGGCCAAGCGTGGAGTGTTCAAATGGCTGTGGATCGTGGCAGTTCCGCTGACTTTCGCGGCCGTAGTGACCATCACTGCCAGCTTCCACAAGATCTTCTCGCCAGTCCCGGCTGTGGGCTACTTCGCCAACAATCAAGCGTTCTCCAAAGCACTGGCTGACGGCAAGACGGAGTTTGGTACGGCCAAGACCGTCGCAGCCATGGAGGCCGTGGTCCGCAACACCATGATCCAGGGCGTGCTTTCCGTCATCTTCGTGACCCTGAGCATCATCGTGATCGTCGCCGCCCTCTTGGCAACCATCAAAGCAGTCCGCACCGGCGGCGGTCAGGACCACGAAGACCCGCCTGTTCCTTCCAAGGTGTACGCACCGGCGGGGCTCTTCCCGACGACTGCCGAGAAGACGTTGCTCGCAGAATGGAACGCCCTACCTGCAGAGAAACGGACAGAGAAGGTCGGCCACCACTAGTGAACGCCAGCACTGATGAACACGGTCGTTAAGGGCCTTCGGGGCTTCGCCACCTACATCGGCTCGCTCATGGGGGCGGACGCGTACCAGAAGTACCTGGAGCATTTTGAAACTACGGCCCATTCCGGTCCCGCCATGACTGAACGTGAGTTTTGGCGGGACCGGATGGACCGGCAGGACAGCAACCCTCAGGGCAGGTGCTGCTGAGGTCGCACCCAGGACGAAATTTCGCTACGGACGAAGTCCAAAATCAAGGCTCGGACAGGGGTTCGCGTGAACCACATGAGAGTATGAACGAATGAGCGATCTGAACAACATTCAGCCCACGGATGAGGCTTCGGACGACACCCCCGTGGAGGGAACCATGCTGGACGAGGGTCTTGAGAAGCCCACGGGACAGCAACCTTTGGCGGAAGAGGTGGAGAAGGATGCCAAGCCCAAGGGAGGTAGCCTTCATGAACTCGTTGACGAGCCGGCCAAGGTGATGAGGATCGGCACCATGGTCCGGCAGCTCCTTGAAGAGGTGAAGGCCGCACCTTTGGATGACGCTGCACGCGGCCGCCTGGCGGAGATTCATGAGCGCTCCATTAAGGAACTCGAAGACGGGTTGGCGCCGGAACTTATTGAGGAGTTGGAACGAATCAGCTTGCCTTTCCCTGACGAGAAGGCGCCTTCCGATGCGGAGCTTCGCATCGCCCAGGCACAACTCGTTGGCTGGCTGGAGGGCTTGTTCCATGGCATCCAGGCTGCGATCGCCGCTCAGCAGGCTGCCAAAGAGCACGCAGCCGCGCAGATGCAGCTCCGTCAACTCCCGCCGGGTACGGTGATTGCGCCGGGCATCATCATTGGTGAGAACGGACAGCCCCAACGGGCGGCTGCACCCGGTACGCCCGGCGCTGCTGCCCAGGGCCGCAGGGAAGACCCCGACCACGGTCCGGGTCAGTACCTCTGAGTTCCCGGGTGGGTTTCTTTGGGGCCGTCCGGCAAGGGCGGAAGGATGATCTGGAGCTCGGCAAGGGGCTGTGGCGCCGTGCCCATGACCGTTTTCATCGGGGACTGGATCGGTACCACCAGGTTCTTGAGGGCGTGGATGATGAGCAGCTCTACAACGAGCTCGTGCAAATAGCCAATGACCTCGCCGAATTATCGCCCCGGGTCAGGATCATCTGCGTCGAGGCGCAGAAAAGGTCTCCCAGCGACGGCTTGGACGTCCCGGGAGGGCTTGCTGGCGTGCACCGGGCTCTGTCCAAAGCAGGAAATTCCCTCGCCACCACGGCAGAGGCCGCGGCCATGTTGAGGTTGGCTGTTGGACCCGTCCCAGTGGGTGCTTTGTCGGTTCGGCGGCGGGCGGAGTCTGTTTTTGAACAGGTTGCTGACGCGGAGCGCCAACTCGTCGCCTGAACTATAGCCAACCTAAATGCAACGCGTTCGCAACTACCCGCGCACGCCTTTATTCCCCCCAAGCAACAAGTTAAGCGGATAGCTTATCTGCGTTACATTCGGCGCTTTTGGGGGCGGGTGCTGGAAGGATGGCAGACATGACTTCGTCACCAACACTTACTTTCAACGACGGCAACACCATCCCCCAGCTCGGCTACGGGGTGTGGCAGGTTGAAGACGATGTAGCCGAAAAGGTGGTCCGCCAGGCTTTCGAGGCCGGGTTCCGCCACATCGATACCGCCAAGATCTACGGCAACGAGGCAGGCGTCGGCCGTGCCATTGCGTCCTCGGGCCTTTCCGCCGAGGAAATCTTCATCACCACCAAACTGTGGAACGCCGACCAAGGCTACGAATCCACGCTCGCTGCCTTCGAGGAGTCCATGGATCGTCTCGGCCTCGAGACGCTGGACCTGTACTTGATTCACTGGCAGCAGCCCAAGCAGGAAAAGTACGTTGATACTTGGAAGGCCCTCGTCGAGCTCAAGAAGAGGGGCCGGGTCAAGTCCATCGGCGTCTCCAACTTCACCAAGGAGGGACTGCAGCACATCATCGATGAAACCGGCGTTGTTCCGGCCATCAATCAGGTGGAACTGCACCCCTTCTTCAACCAGGCTGACCTTCGCGAATTCAATGCGTCCAAGGGCATCCTGACGCAGGCCTGGTCCCCGCTGGGCCAAGGTGGCGAGCTCCTCGAAAGCGCTACCGTGGCTGAGATCGCCGCCAAGCATGATGCCACCCCGGCCCAGGTCATCATCGCCTGGCACCTGGCCATCGGCAACGTGGTGATCCCCAAGTCCGTCACCGAGTCCCGCATCCAGGAGAACTTCGCAGCTCTCAACGTCACGCTGGACGCCACCGACGTCGAGGCCATCAACGGCCTGGACCGCGGCGCTGAAGGCCGCATCGGTCCGGACCCGGCAGTCTCCGACTTCGCCTAACTCCCGAGCCTTACCGCGGTGCCCCGTCCCTCTTTGGGGCGGGGCACCTGCCGTTAACGCTCGACGGCGATACTCGGCCATAGTGACGAAGCGCGCCGAAGTCTGTGTTGAAATTGATCGACGCGGACGGACGGAGTTGGCATGGTGGCTTTTGACGCATTGGAGCGGCAGATTGTTGCTGCGCTGCAACTGGATCCGCGATGCCCTTGGCGGAAGATCGCTGCCGTTTTAGGGGAAGCGGAGCGCACTGTTGCGCGCCGGGGCTCTCAGCTCTTGGAGTCCGGAGCGGTAGCCGTGGTGGGAATCAGGCCAAAGCAAGCGGTGGTGCTGGTGGAGATGCGGTGCATGCCGGGAACGGTGCGGGCGGCTGCCCATGCTCTGTCGCAGCGGGCAGACACGACGTTTGTCTACACCACCACCGGAACCGGTGATTGCGTGGCAGAAATCCTCACTGAACCGGCACGCATGGGCGACGTCTTGTCCGATGAGCTGCCATCTACCCTCGGCTTGCGGGATTCCACCAGTTACCCTGTGCTCCGCTATTTCCGGACCATCCGGGGGTGGCGGCCGGAGATTCTGCCCGCAGACAAGGCGGAGGCCCTCCGCTCGGGTCTCACGCAAGACTCCGGCGTCCTGGTCCCGCGGCAAGACCTGAGCCGGCAGGACAACGAGCTCGTTGATGCACTTTGTGCTGATGGGCGGATGAGCTACGAAGCACTGGGACGCAGAGTCGGAGTCTCGGAAGCCACTGCCCGCCGACGCAGTGAATGGTTGTTGGCCAATAACCAAGTTCATTTGAGGGCGATCGTTGAACCGTCATCTTTCGGCTTGGGTGTTGAAGCGCTCCTTTGGATACGGGCTTCGCCGCAGCATGTTGAGCACGTTGGGCAAAGTCTTGCCGAGCTTCACACTGTCCGTTACGCCGTGGCAATCGCCGGTGACTATCAGATCATGGCGGATGTGACCGTGGAGGACATGACGTCCCTCTACCGTTTCATCACCGACTCGGAGTGGGCTCAGAGCGCTGCGGGCGTAGACGTTTCCATCCTTCTCGACGCCCGCAAACGCGGGGGGCGGGTTATGCGCTCACCGTCGTAAGCGGCGCCGCTTCAGCCGTCATCACGGGGGCAACGGCGGCGTAGCCGGTCTGCTGCTCGAAAGCACGGCCATAACGGAGCAACTGCATATCCGCGTAGTGGTTGGTGGCGAGCTGGAGGCCGATGGGCAGGCCTGTAGAGCTGAAACCGGCCGGAACGCTGAGTACGGGAAGTCCCGTCGCGGAAAGGAGGCAAGCCGATCGCATCCAGTCCAGGTATGTCTCCGAAGGTACCCCTGCAATGTCAGAGGGGTACCTCAGCGTTGCGTCGAAGGGGAGTACCTGGGCGCAGGGGCTGGCGAAGAGATCGTACCGGCCAAAGAAATCCTGGACGCTCAATTCCAACCGGCTGCGGGCGGCTGCGGTTTCAATCAAATCCCGCGCCGTGAGGGCGAATCCCTTCTCCACGTTCCAGTGCACCTCAGGCTTGATGACATGGCCAGCTCGCTCCAGAATCGGCCCAAGGCCCGCGGCGAAGTCCAAGGCACGGGTGTTGCCGAACACCAGGTCCGCTTCGCTGAAGTCCGGGGTGGCTTCTTCGACGACTGCTCCAAGGTCCTCGTAGACCGCCAGTTGACGTTCCAAATGCTCCAGGATTTCGGCTTCCACGGGCACGCCGATGCCAAAGTCGCGGGACCAGCCGATCCGGACTCCCCGCATGTCGGCCTCCAGGCTGGCACGGAAAACTTCGGGATCCAGCCCTGCCGGATGCGGCACGCGCGGATCCTTGCCTGCCGTGACTGACATGAACAACGCAATGTCCTCCACGCTTCGGGCCATTGGTCCAGTCCTCCCCAGCCACGCATAGGCGTTGGCGTCGGACGGCATGGGGATCACCGCCGTCGACGGCCTGAAGCCCACCACATTGCAGAAGGACGCCGGGATACGGAGCGATCCGCCCATGTCGCTGCCGTCGCCGATGCTCTGGACCCGGGCGGCGACGACGGCGGCCACTCCGCCGCTGCTGCCGCCGGCACTCAGGGTGGGAGCGTAAGGGTTGGTAGTGGTTCCGAAGAGATCGTTGAAAGTGTGGGAGCCCGCACCAAACTCGGGAACGTTCGACTTTCCGGTGCTCACCACGCCGGCCGCCTTCAAGCGCGCAATGATGAGGTCGTCGGCGGCGGGAACAAAATCACGCAGGGCGAGAGAGCCCTGGGTGGTACGCATCCCGGCGGTGTTATTGGTGTCCTTGTGTGTCATGGGCAGGCCGTGGAGGGGCGGCAACGCGGCCCCTGAAGCCGTGAGTTGGTCCGCGCGAAGCGCCAAGGCCTGGGCACCCTCAGGGTCGAGGGTTACCACGGCGTTGATCGCGGGATTAACCTCGGAAATACGCTCCAAGTGATCGGCCAGGGCTTCGCGCGCCGAAACCTTTTTGTCGCGGATTGCTGCGGAGAGTTCGACGGCGGACAGCTCGCCAAGGGTGTCAGGCATGGTGCTCCTTTGCTGGATTGCTACTGCCTGAAAGTGTGCCCGGTCACAGAAGGCGACGGAAGCCTCGAAACAACCAAGGGCAAGCTTTGACTGATTCGGCCAAACTTTCGGCTGATTCCGTCAGCTATTGTGTGTGATGCGGCTCATAGCGGAGGGTGTTAGTAATCCACTGGCCGATCTGGTCGGTGGTAAGGATTAGCCCCCAGCATACCCAAGCCGCACAGAGTAGTCCGGTTAAGGACCTGTCGAGGGGCCAACACCTGGGAGGTTCCCTTGCACCAACCCCTGGCTCTTCAACCGCTCGCCAACGACCCCACCAACATCATGGCCGTCGCCAACAACCCAGTCCTGTGGATCTGCGTGGCAGGCGTCTTCGGCGTGATCATCATTCAGTCCGTTATCTTCATGAAAGCCGCCAGACGGGCGGCCCCCTCCGTGGACATGAGCACGCAGGACATCAAGACGTCCTTCCGTTCCGGCGCTGTATCGGCCATCGGTCCCTCCCTGGCGGTGTGCCTCGTTGCCATTGCATTACTGGGCCTCTTTGGTGCGCCGGCAGTTCTTGTGCGGATCGGCCTCATAGGGTCAGCGGCTTACGAGGTATCAGCGGCAAGCGTTTCCGCTGGCACGATGGGGGCCAAGCTGGGTGATGCCAGCTACACCCAGAGCGTTTTTGCTGTGGCGTTCTTCGTCATGAGCATCGGGGGCGCCATGTGGATGCTCGCTACCTTGATCCTGACACCGCTGCTCCGCAAGGGCGACGCCAAGATCCGCTCCGTGAATCCGGCCGCCATGGCGATTGTTCCAGCGGCAGCACTTATTGGAGCGTTCTCCTGCCTCGGGCTCACTGAACTGCCCAAGTCAGGGACACACGTCCTTTCCTTCGTTGTCTCCGCGGCAGTCATGGGGATATGCCTTCTGCTGGCCAAGAGACTCGGCAGGAGCTGGCTCCGGGAATGGGGGCTCGGTTTTTCGATCGTCTTCGGCCTTGTCGCTGCCTACTTCGCTGTCGGCGCCTGAGGCAAACGACTGCCGCCGTCATTTCTCTGAGCACGAAAGGATCATCACAATGTCTTCCATCACTTCCGCTCCCACCTCCAGCAGCACTGGCATGGCGGACTTCAACCGCACAACCTCCCGCTGGGGCCAGATCACCATGATCGCCGGTCTCTTGATCTCCCTTGCAGGTCCGTTGTACTTGGTGTTCTTCGGCGGCCTGGACATAGGTGCCGCCCAGTTGTGGATCGCTTTCGCCGCCGTTGCCGCCACTTTCGGCATCATTTGGATCGTGGAACCCCTCACGTACTACCCGGTTTTAGGACCCGCCGGCATGTACCAAGCGTTCATGATCGGCAACATTTCCAGCAAATTGCTCCCCGCGGCACTGATCGCACAAACCAATATCGGTGCCAAGGCAGGCAGCAAACGAGCCGAACTTGCCGCCGTCGTTGCCATCTGCGGAGCAGCAGTGGTCCATCTGTTTTCGCTGGCACTCTTCGTGGGATTGTTGGGCACCTGGCTGATCAGCGTCATCCCGCCATCGGTACTGCTCGTCACGCGTCTTTACGTACTGCCCGCCGTGTTGGGCGCCGTCCTGGTGCAGGCCATCGTGTCCATGAAGCAGCCCCGCACCACTGTGTTCGCCCTGTTGGTTTCGGCCGTGGTGGTCTTCGTAGTGCTGCCGCTGGTGCCCTCGCTCGCCATGGTATCCACCGCCATCGCTGTCCTAGGCACCATCATGCTGGCGTGGTTCTTCCGTGGGGCGCAATCCCCTGCGGCACCTGCAATCCGTGAAGAGTAGCCAAGCCACGCCAGCTCGAATACAGCATCCAAGAGGAAGACAAGACCCATGACTTCAACAGTGACCGCCCTCCGACTCGACTCAGAACAGACCACCAAGCTCCATGCCCTCTACCGGCACCTCCACGCACATCCGGAACTGTCCATGCAGGAGTTTGCCACCGCCACGCTGATCGAGGAACAACTGGACGGCCTTGGCATTGAGCATTTCCGTTGCGGGGGCACTGGTGTTGTGGGAATCCTGCGCAACGGTGCTGGTCCCGTGGTGGCGTTCCGGGCGGACTCGGATGGCCTGCCCATTGAGGAAGCCACAGGCTTGGAATATGCCAGCACCGACACAGGCACCCTGCCGGACGGCACTACGGTCCCGGTGATGCATGGCTGCGGCCATGACGCCCATGTAGCCAGCCTGCTGGGCGCAGCCGAAGTGCTTGCCGGCAACCTGGACGCTTGGTCGGGGACGCTGGTGTTGATCTTCCAGCCCGGTGAAGAGACTGCCGCCGGTGCACTTGCGATGCTCGACGACGGGCTGTGGGACAAGGCCCCGCGGCCGGAAGTGGTCTTCGGCCAGCACGTCATGCCCCGGCCTGTGGGTACGGTCGCCATTTCGAGCGGACCGGTGGCCGCGATGGCGGATTCGCTGAGGGTCACCGTCCACGGCCAGCAGTCGCACGGCTCGCAGCCGCAGGATTCCATCGATCCCATCGTCATGGCCGCGCATATGGTCACCCGGTTGCAGAGCATCGTGTCCCGTGAGCTGGACCCGCGGAAGTCCGCCGTCGTGACCGTAGGCACTTTCCACGCTGGTCTTAAGGAGAACATCATCCCGGCGTCGGCCGAGTTCACCCTCAACATCCGTACCTTCGACGAGGACGTCCGCAGCCAGGTTCTCGCAGCAGTCCGCCGCATCATCATGGCTGAAGCCGCCGCCTCCGGAGCGCCGCAACCGGACATCGAGGAAATGTACCGCTTCCCGCAGTGCTTCAACGATCCCGACGCCGTTCCTTCGGTTGTGGAGGCCCTGCGGCTTGCACTGGGGACCGAAGCTGTCGAAATCACCCCACCGATGATGGGCAGCGAGGACTTTGGGCACTTGGGCACCGCCATTGGAGTGCCTTCCGTGTTCTGGATGTTCGGCGGCACCCCCATAGCCGGCCACGAAGAGCCAGGTCCCGTCCCCGTCAACCACTCGCCGTTCTTCGCTCCCGAGCTGGAAGGGTCGCTGGCAGGGGGAGTCTCTGCCGCCGTCGCCGTCCTCCTGTCCCGGCTGGGCAACTGAACTTCATATCAAGGAAACTCCATGACTTCAGCACTGACAGAAACAGCCCCGGTTCTCCACGCATCCGAGGGTCCCCTCGCAGGAAGGCTGGTGGTGGACCTCAGCCGGGCGCTCGCAGGCCCGCACGCGGCCATGATGATGGGAGACCTCGGAGCGAGGGTCATCAAGATAGAGAACCCGGGCTCCGGCGATGACACAAGGGGTTGGGGACCGCCCTTCGTGGGACCCGCGGACGAGCCGCAGGCGACGTACTTCATGTCCTGCAACCGCAACAAGGAATCCCTGGCACTGGACCTCAAGAGCGAGGACGGCCGAACCGTCCTCCGCCAGCTCCTGGAGCGGGCCGATGTTGTGGTGGAGAACTTCCGGCCTGGTGTCCTGGAACGGCTAGGCTTCAGCACTGATGCCATGCACAGCATCAACCCGCGCCTGGTCATCTTGTCCATCACGGGCTTCGGCCACGACGGCCCGGAGTCGCACCGCAGCGGCTACGATCAGATTCTTCAAGGCGAGGCCGGGCTAATGTCGCTGACGGGATCCGGTCCTGGCGATCCACAGCGCGTTGGGGTGCCCATCGCAGATCTGCTCTCCGGCATGTATGGGGCGTACGGGGTGGTGGCCGCCCTGTTGGAGCGTGAACACACCGGCAGGGGGCAAGTGGTTCGAACCTCGCTGCTGGCGTCGCTCGTTGGGGTCCACGCGTTCCAAGGCACCAAGGTCACAGTCGCAGGGGAGGAACCTGAGGCTCAGGGCAACCATCACCCATCCATCGCACCGTACGGCCTGTTCCGATGCCGGGATGGGAGTGTCCAGATCAGTGTCGGCAGCGAAAAGCTATGGGCTGCTTTTACCTCCGCTTTCGGCATCGACACCAACGGCCTCAACACCAACGCCGACCGAGTCCGTAACCGGACCCGCATCATTGAAGTGGTGGAGACCGTGTTCGCAGACTATGACGCAGAGCCGCTGCTCGCCAAGCTTGAAGCCGCCGGAGTTCCTGCCGGTAAAGTGCGCACCCTCAAGGAAGTCTATGAATGGCCGCAACTGGTATCCCAAGGGTTGTTGGTAGACGTCGAGCATCCACGCCTGGGATCTGTGACTTTGCCGGGGCCACCGCTTCGCTTCTTCGACAATGCCGCTGGCGCCGAATCCACCCGCCGCTCCCACACCGCCCCGCCGCTACTGAACCAGCACGGCGACGGTGTCCGGGAGTGGCTGGCCTCAACGGAGGTGGACTGAATGGCGGCCACTGCCACGCACCGGCGGCTCGGTGCCCACGAACTGCTGGATCACGTGCTCGACGCCGGGACATACGTTTCCTGGGATGGTCCGGTTCGGGGGGTGGCTGGCTCTGCCAACGCCGGGTACGCTGCCGACCTGACCACGGCCCGGGAGAAATCCGGCAGCGACGAATCTGTCCTCACAGGCGAAGGACGCATACGGAACCATCGCATCGCCGTCGTGGTGTCCGACTTTGCATTCCTTGCCGGCTCAATCGGGCGGGATGCAGCGCAAAGGCTGGTAGCCGCCGTCGAACGCGCCACAGACCTTGGGCTGCCGTTGGTGGCAATGCCGGCGTCCGGAGGGACCCGCATGCAGGAGGGAACCAATGCGTTCCTGGCCATGGTGGAAATCGTGGCCGCAGTGCAGGCGCATCGCACTGCAGGACTGCCGTACCTGGTGTACCTGCGGCATCCGACCACCGGCGGGGTCATGGCGTCGTGGGGATCACTGGGGCACGTCACCGCTGCGGAGCCGGGGGCACTGTTGGGATTCCTTGGACCGCGTGTCTATGAGGCCCTGCACGGTGAACCCTTCCCCTCCGGGGTTCAGATCGCGGAGAACCTGTTCGATCATGGGCTGGTTGATGCCGTGGTTCCGCCCGAAGGGGCCCGTGACTACTTCGGACGGGTGCTGGACCTTTTGCGGCCGACTGAGGACTTCGTTGGTGCGCAGGCAACCAGCATCGGCGAACTCTCCGAATCCGCTGAGGGAACTGCCTGGGACTCCGTAGTCCGCTCGCGGGACACTCAGCGGCCATCCACAAGCGAACTTCTTCAACACTCCGCTCGCAGCGTGGTGTTGCTGCGCGGTGCGGGGGATGGCACCAAGGACGACGGAATGCTGGTGGCTCTTGCCCGGTTCGGAACCACATCCTGTGTGGTGGTGGGCCATCAACGGAACAATGCGATGGGGCCGGCGTCATTGCGCGATGCCCGGCGCGGGATGCGTTTGGCCAAGGAACTCCGCATTCCACTTGTTACGATCATCGACACGCCTGGCGCGGCGTTGTCCAAGGACGCCGAAGAAGGTGGGCTCGCCGCCGAGATCGCCCGGTCCCTATACGACCTCCTCGGCTTGGCAACCCCTACGCTGTCAGTCCTGCTGGGGCAAGGCACCGGGGGAGGGGCACTCGCCCTCCTGCCCGCCGACCGGACCATCGCCGCACGGAACGCCTGGCTCGCCCCGCTCCCACCCGAAGGCGCCAGCGCAATAATGCACCGGACTACTGCGCACGCCGCGGCGCTCGCAGAAAGTCAGGGCATTACCGCTGCTGCGCTCGCGGCCAGTGGCGTGGTGGACATGGTGATGGAGGAGGACCCGGATGCTGCGGCCGAACCGGGTGAGTTCTGCCGCCGCCTGGGTGACGTGATCGCCGTCGAACTTCAAGTCCTGGCCAACCGGGGCCGCACGGATGGCCAGGGGCGCCGCTCCCGGTACCGGGCCCTGATTGGCTAGAATGCTCGGGTCATTGCCGCCTGGCCGGGCCGCCGCTCAATAGATCATCCACTCGTGCAGGAACCAGTTTTCGCAGGAAATCCAAGCGTTCCGGTGTTTTGGAACTGTGAGCCGCGGCCCCCAGCGCTTCCAATGCCGACACTGCTGTTTGTCGCGAGTCCTCATCGTCCATGCCCCAAACCACACCCTCACGAATCACGTGTTCCAGAGTTATATAGCCCAGCCGGATCTGCCCGCCAACGGTGTGGCCCGCGTTGTTGCTTGGTGCATAGAGCAGCAAGGTGGTAGCCACATCGTATAGCGGGGCAAGGCGCAATTCACCGCCGTCGAGGAGCGTGAGGAATAGTTTTTCGAGTGTGCATCGCCGTTTCCGATCGCCACGTTGAAAGTGACAGCTCTGAGCAGTGCCCTTCGGAATGCGGACTCATCGCGGGTGTGAGGAGCGGCCGCGTTGGCCAACCAGGTCAGCCGGGGAGGGTGGGGCCGAAGTGCCTTCATATTTAGCTTCGCTTCGCTTCCGAGCGCCAATGCCTGGGGGAAGTCTTCCTGGTGTATGCGGCTGCCGTCGGGTGCCCGGTCATGGGAATGACTGCGCCCGGGACCTCAGGTGCTTCGCCGGGCGGGAGAACCTGGACTGCCCCGGCACAGTCTGCCCCGAGGACGCGCAGCAGACCGAAGGCGTCGGGTGTCGACAGGCTGTTTTCCTTTGCGAGGTGCGAGCGTACCTGTCCCTCCGGCGACGTTGAGTTTTTTCCTTGGATTCATGGGCGGATCTGAAGTTTCGAGAACCGGGGTACCAGTGCCACGTCCCGGCCGAGAGTCCTGATGGCGTTCATGGCGACCACGAGGGATACGGCTTCTCCTCGCTCCAGCCGGACAATCGTTCCCCGAGTGACCTTTAGCCGCCCCGCAAGCTCCTGCTGGGTCAGTCCGGCTTCTTTGCGTAACTCGCTGATCGCGCGGCCTAAGGAAGGCCCGTCGACAGCGCGGTAGAAGGGGGTCGCCTCAGCGTATGAGAGCGGAAAAGAAGAACCCCCGGAAATCCTTGATTTCCGGGGGTTCTCTACCGAGCTTCCTATCAGAATCGAACTGATGACCTTTTCATTACGAGTGAAACGCTCTACCGACTGAGCTAAGGAAGCACCGCGTTCATCACCGGTTTCCCGGGCGGTCACGCAAGACATAACTGTAATAGAGGCAGCGTACCCGGGTCAAAACGAGGGCGGTGGCGGCCGTTGCGGGGATGTTCACCCACGCGTCGGACCGGGTTCAGGCGGTGGTTTCCCGGCAGCCGGAAG
>NZ_JAPSHI010000033.1:0-30466 GCF_031180005.1 Paenarthrobacter sp.
ACTTCAGAGCAGCCAAAGTCCGCGGCATCTCCAGCACAAGGGCCTTCGCCAAACCCAACAACCGGGACCCACGATTCGGAGACTCCCGCCGGGCCAACGCCACCTGCGCACCCACACCTTGGCCACGCTCCGCCGCTGGAACCCCCGCCTCGGCCTGCTCGGCACGCTGGGCAAGATCAAAAGCCACAGCAACCCGCGCCTGCAACGCCGTAATGGCCGACTTCATCTCCTCCAAACCCGCAACTGCTCAATCAAGTCCCCACTCACGGTGTTGGCCGGAACCTCGCCAGTGCTGACTGGAACCGCGCCGCGCTGAACAGCATCCGCAACCACGGGAGCGCGCCCAAGCGCCACCACCGCGCCCGCCTGCTTATCCCCAATCCGCTCCATGCCCTAACTCTGGCAGCAGCCACCGACAATATAACGCCAGTGATCCCAATGGGGCCCGATGACCTTTTTGCCAAGTGAAGGAGTCCCTCGGAGGACCTCCCTCAAGCGGGTCTCCCTAACACTTTCTAAACCTGATGTTCTGAAGTCATGACCACAACCATTTCCTCCACCAAGACCCGGCGTTTGCCACTGGTGACCTACGTTCTGGCGGCCGGAGTGTTCCTCATGGGGACCACCGAGTTCATAGTTGCGGGCATTCTGCCTGAGATTGCGGGCGATCTTGGTGTTTCCGTGGCAAGCGCTGGCCTCATGATCACGGTCTTCGCGGTGGGCATGATCGTCGGCACCCCCACCATGTCCATTCTGACCCTCAAGCTGTCGCGTCGACTGACGCTGAGTCTCGCGCTGGTGGTCTTCGCTCTGGGCCATGTGATTGTCGCCCTTACTTCCGACTTCACGCTGATCCTGGTGGCTCGTTTCGTAACGGCACTGGCGACTGGCGCTTTCTGGGCGGTAGCCGCCGTCGTGGGTGCAAAAGCCGCAGGTGCGGCTTCAGCGTCCAAAGCACTGGGCGTTGTCCTTGGCGGTGGCATGCTCGCCAATGTGGTTGGTGCGCCGCTGGGTGCCTTCGCAGGCCAAGTTATCGGCTGGCGTGGCCCTTTCTGGGCTTTGGCTGTTCTTGCGCTGGCGGCAGCTGTTGTGGTGTACCGGCTGGTTTCGGTGGGCCCGGAATCCGGGCCCGCTCCGTCCGTGCGGGCCGAGCTTGCCAGCATGCGTGACGCCAGGGTCTGGCTTGTCCTGGCGGGCTGCGCGATCGTGTGCGGATCATCCTTGGCTGCCTACAGCTTCATCTCTCCGCTGCTTACTGAGAACACGGGGCTGGCCGCTTCCGTGGTTCCGTTGGTTCTGGTGGCTTACGGCGTGGGAGCGTTCATCGGCTCTAATCTTGGAGGTCATTTCGGCGCCCACCAGCCCTATCCGGCACTGTTCATCTCAGCGGGCATGACGTTCCTGGTGTTGGGCGCTCTCTCCTTGTTCTCCCACCACGCCTTAGTGACAGTGGTCCTGATCTTCCTGCTGGGACTCTTCGGGATGGCCACCAATCCGATCTTGATCGGTAAAGCCGTTCGTTATGCCAGCCACGCACCCACCTTCGCCTCAGCACTCAGCACCTCGGCGTTCAACCTCGGCACGGCCGTGGGATCGTGGATCGCCGGTTACGCCCTGGAGTCCGCGCTTGGAGCCACGGGTCCTGTGCTGGTGGGGACAGGCATTGCCGCGCTCTACTTCGTGCCGCTCACAGTGTTGATGCTCAAGGATCGGAAGGAAGGTTCTTTGGCATGAAGCGTCGCAGCTCCGGAGTACTGTTGCTGGCGTTGGCGCTCGTCAGCTGCAGCCCATCTCCCACCGGTGAAGCTACCCCGACGTCGACCAGCGAGACATCCAGCCCCGCTGCAGGCAGCGTCATGGGCACTGTGGTCCGCTTCAGCACCGGCTCGACGTCGTTGGATGTGACCATCGGAGAGGACAACCCCGCTACCCGGGATTTTCTGAGCATGCTGCCACTCACCGTCGCCGTGGAAGAGTTCGCTGGCCGGGAGAAGATCGCGGACCTGCCCAGGCCCCTCCACTATGAAGGGTCGCCCGGATCTGATCCCGAGAACGGCGATCTGATCTACTTTGTACCTTGGGAGAACCTCGGTTTTTACTACAACGCCTCGGGCATCGGATTCTCGGACCAGACCATTCACTTGGGGCGCTACAACGCGACGCCGGAAGAGCTTGCGCGCTTCGAGGGCCAAGAGGTTCGTGTAGAAGTCAGCCGCTGACCGTCGGCGGTAGAGGGTGCGGCAGCGCCGCCGTCGACGATAGAGCGTGCGGCAGCGCCGCCGTCGTGAGCCGCAGTAGTCAGCTGTCCGTCCGTGTCTTCTCGGACGGAGGCTGGACGCCCTGTCCGAATTCGCTGGCTGCCCAGGAGGCCAGCAGCTGAAGGCGCTCGGCCGACGGCGACCCGGGTTCCGCTGCGTAGATGGTCAGGGTCAATCCGGGTTCCGCGGCCATTTCCAGGCCCTCGTACGCAAGTGTCATCTCGCCCACGATCGGATGGTTGAACGTCTTGAACCCAGTGCCGTGGTGGCGGACGTTGTGCGCGCCCCACCGTGTGCGGAACTCCTCGCTGCGGGTGCTCAGTTCACCAATAAGATCGTGCAGTTCCTTGTTGTGCGGGTCGCGTCCAGCCTCGGTGCGAAGGATTGAAACCGTCACCTCTGCAAAGGCGTCCCAGTCCGGGTAGAACTCATGCGCGCGATTATCCAGAAACGTGAACCTGGCAATGTTGGGTGTCTGGCCCGGCATGTCGTAGCAGTCCTTGTAAAACGCCCGGGCCAAGGGATTCACGGCTAACAGGTCCATGCGACCATTCCGGACAAAAGCGGGCCCGGCCGTGACAGCATCCAGCGCCCATTGCAGGCTCTCATGTGGAACGTACGATTTCGAGTTCCGACGCCGTGGGGGTCTGGCAACAGGACTGGCCGCGTGCGCGAGATCGAACAGATGCGCCCTCTCAGCGTCATCCAGGTTCAACGCCCTGGCGAGACTCTCCAGTACTTGCGGTGAGGCGCCGCTGATGGCACCCCGCTCCAAGCGGGTGTAGTACTCCACGCTCAACCCGGCAAGAGTGGCCACTTCGCTGCGGCGGAGCCCTTTGACCCGGCGGTTGGTTCCGGTGGGCAACCCAACCTGCTCCGGGGCCACGTGGGCCCGCCGGGAGATCAGAAATTCGCGTACTTCCGCCCGATTGTCCATGGACTCCACCATAGATCTGCTCTGTCGCCGGAGGGAGTCCCTGCCAGGACCTCCAAAGTGGCGGCTACCTGTCCTCGGGGGTGGCCCTGCGGCGGGAAACCAGCACAGGACCGTGGGCATGGTGAAGCACAGCGTGAGCCGTGGAGCCTATGGTGCCCTTGATAAGTCCATGTCCTTTGGTCCCTACAACCGTGATGCGAGCCCCATGTGAGGCCTTGACCACTGCCCGGGAGAATGAAGCATCCACCAACAGCTCCCCGGCCACGGTGATTCCGGGTGCTTTGTGGCGGGCCCGGCTCAGCACGGAATCGAGCATGGCTTCAGCGTCCGGGTAAGCTTCCACGGGCTCGCGCAACCGTCGGTACCCCTCCGGTTCGTGCAGTACGTGGACGATCATGAGGTCGGCACCAGTTGCTACCGCGAAAAGACAGGCGTCGTCGAGGGCTGCCGGTGATCCGGAGTCATCAACTGCAAGCAGCACTGGACCTTCCGGATGGTCATCTGCCCGGATCACTGCCACCGGGCACTCCGCAGTTGCTGCCATCTCCAAGCTCACGGACCCCACAAGCAAGCCCATGAACCCGCCAAGTCCCCGGCTTCCGAGTACCAACATCTCTGCACCCGCCGAAACATGGGCAAGGTGATCGCGTGGCATCCCATGCAACAAGGTGGAGTGAACCTTCAGATCGGGGACAGTCTCCTTGGCGAGCGTCGCCCCCTCCTCGAGGACCTTTTGAGCGGCCCGTTCCAAGCCGCTGTCGGCAACGCCTGGAACGGGACCCAAGTTGTTGGACACGAGAACCCACAGGGAACAGTGCACCACATGGAGGGAACAGTCCCGCAGGATCGCGTGTTTGGCGGCCCACTGGACGGCGCGGTTTGATTCTTCGGATCCGTCATAGCCAACCACGATTGTCTTCGATGGGTGCTCGTTCGTCATGGCCAGAGCCTACGCTGGCACTGGTAGCGGCACCAGTGCGTAACGCCCGCCCCTGCAGCGCTGCACGCTGCTAGGCTCCGAATGCCGACACTTCAGGAGGAAACATCGTGGGCTTTGCCATTGAACTCAGGGACCAGAACGCCGAGGACTGGGACGCCGCCGTCAACCATCCGTTCGTGGACCAGCTGCTGGACGGGTCCCTTTCCGATGAGGACCTGCGTGACTATCTCGTCCAGGATTACCAGTTCTGCGATGCCTTCACCGCCCTCCTGGGCCAAGCTGTGGCATCGGCACCTTCGCTTCCTTCCCGGCTTGTGTTTGCCCGGGTTCTCGGGGCTTTCGCTTCGGATGAGAATACGTACTTCCAGGATTGCTTCAACGAACTGGATGTTCAGGAGATTGACCGGACCGCGCCCGTCCTCGGATCTGCCACCCGCGATTTCGATAACCTCATGCGCAGCGCCCTGGCCACCCGTTCCTATCCGGAGGTCCTGGCAGTGCTGTTGGTTGCGGAGTGGCTCTACGGAGACTGGGCCGCCCGCGCCGGCGACCCCACCGAATGGCCCGTCCACGCAAAGCATGCCGAGTGGATCCGCCTCCACAACAACCCCGAGTACAACGCATGGGTCACGTGGCTACGCGACGAATTCGACGCCGTCGAGCCTGCTGACGCCGCTGCACGGGAGCGCGTTGCCGCCACCTTCGCGGAAGCAGTGCGGCTGGAGCGCACGTTCTTCGACGCTGCGCTGGCTGTACACGTTTCATGAATATTTTTGAGCTCCTGAAAGAAGATCTCCACGCCGCCAAGAACCAGGACCCGGCGGCGACAAGCCTCTTCGAGGTGGCGCTTGTCTACTCAGGGGTTCACGCACTTTGGAGCCATCGACTGGCCCACGCGATGTGGCAGAAGCCGCACCTGCGCGGTCCGGCTCGATTGATTTCCCAAGCAACGAAAGCACTGACCGGAATTTCGATTCACCCCGGGGCCACGATTGGTCGGCGGCTTTTCATCGACCATGGAACGGGAATTGTCGTAGGGGAAACGGCCGAAGTCGGGGACGACGTCCTCATGTATCAAGGCGTCACATTGGGCGGTCGGGCGCTCAGTAAGACTAAACGGCATCCCACTATCGGCAACCACGTCATGCTCGGCTCCGGGGCTAAAGTTCTGGGTCCCGTCATCGTGGGTGAGCACTCTGCAATCGGTGCTAACGCGGTGGTCGTTCGAGACGTTCCGCCTCGTTCTGTCGCCGTGGGCCTCCCTGCAATTTCACGCTCAAAAGATCCCGACGCCACGGTGGACCCACGCGAGGATTTCATCGATCCGGCGCTGCTTACTTAGGACACATCACCGTTGCCGCACCGAGTAGCTGAGCTCCACCAAGCCTTGGTCATAGCTGTTCACGTCAACGAGCTGCAACAGGGCAGGGTCATGTCCGGCCGGGAACACGCCCCTGCCTGAGCCCTGGCCCAGCGGCATCACCACAAGCCGGACTGCGTCCACTTCTCCGGCGACGAAGAACGTCTGGCCGAGCGACAGGCTTCCCCAGAGAACGATGTCCTTTGCGGACTCCCGCTTGATGCGACGAATGGCCTCGATCGCGTCGCCGGATTCAACGGTCGACGGCGGGAAGTCGCCCCAAGGCGCCTCCTTCAGGTGGCGTGAAAACACGTGACGTCTCAGGCCGTTGAGGGCTGGAGCGATGATCTCGCCCTCGGAGGCGTCCGTAGGCCAGTATTCAGCGAAGTACCTGTAGGTATTGGCGCCCAGAACCATTGCTTCCACGCTGCCGAGCCATTCGAGCTGGGCACGGTCAAACTCGGCCGTTCCACCTTCCAGCAGTTCGTAGGCTTTGAACTCGTTGTTGGTGTCGGCGGCGTATCCGTCGGCGGTAACGAAATCCTGGACGATCAGCTGTCCCATGAGCGACTCCTCGATCCGATGATGGCCCGCAGGAGCCTACGCCGCGAAGCATAAGCCGACAACCCCTGGCGGTTCCCTTATCGGTAACCAAACTGTATCTGACAACGGTGTCCGATCGGTTAGGGCCTTGGAATCGACCTTAACTTAGCTCGAAAACCCGTTGACTTGTCCGATGGACTTATCGTAGCTTTTCTCTCGTTGACAACGTTGTCTATTAGGGGATGGGCACGCGCGATGAAGGGCGAACGAGGAGAGCAATGACTAAATCCACTATGAGTAGGATGCGGGCAGCGACGTCTGCGTTGACGCTGGCGGGCCTGACGCTTTCGGGCATCATGGCCGGCATGGCACCAGCATCTGCGGCACCGGAGGTGGGAAATGAGGAGTTTCGACCTGCTTACCACTACACGCCGGAGAAAAACTGGATGAACGACCCCAACGGGATGGTTTTTCATAAGGGTGTCTATCACCTGTTCTATCAATACAATCCCTCCGGCAACACGTGGGGGAACATGTCTTGGGGTCATGCGACCTCGAAGGACTTGGTTCACTGGCAGGAGCAGCCGCTGGCCCTATCCACCGATACGCAGGAGGATGTGTTCTCCGGCAGCATCGTTGTTGACAAGGACAACACCACGGGCTTTGGGACGAAGAAAAACCCCCCGCTGGTGGCCATCTATACCAGTGCTTACAAGGACCCATCCCCGCACCGCGGCCTCCAGGCCCAGTCCTTGGCCTACAGCCTGGATGACGGCAAGACCTGGACCAAATACTCAGGAAATCCTGTGCTGAACCGCAATTCAGCCAATTTCCGGGACCCAAAGGTCTTCTGGTACGACAACCCATCCGGCGACGGCTACTGGGTCATGACGGCAGTCGAGTCGCAGGATCACAAGGTTCTCCTCTACAAGTCCGACAACCTCAAGGACTGGACTGCACTGAGCGAATTCGGACCCGCCAACGCCACCGGCGGCCAGTGGGAATGCCCTGATTTGTTCCCACTCGCGGTGGATGGGGATAAGAACAACATCAAGTGGGTCATGGTGGTCAGCATCAACCCCGGCGGCGTCGCGGGAGGCTCGGGCGGACAGTACTTCGTGGGTGACTTCGACGGCACCACCTTCACCTCCGAAACCACCGATCCAGTGGCCGAGGTACCGACAGGCACTGTCCTGGCAGGCTTCAACGACGGAACTTACAACGGCTGGACCATAAACAACGAACCAGACAACTGGAAGAACGGCCCTTTCGCTGACGCTCCCGCCCCCGGTTCATTGCCCGGACAGAGTCCGGTGACCGGATTCGGCGGAACAGGCCTGATCAACTCGTTCACCGACGGCGACTGGCCGATGGGTTCCATGCAGTCACCGACCTTCACCGTGACCGACGACTACCTGAACTTCCTGATCGGCGGCGGCAAGCACCCCCGCGTCTCGGACAAGCTAGACAACACTCCGCCCCAGGGGGAACTGAAGTTTGACGGCTTCGAGCTTCCCGAAGGTCAAACACTGTCCGATGCCGGCTGGGCCGGGACGGGAGACCTGACCCCCAATTTCCAGCCGGCCACCAGCGGCGGGGACTACTACATTGGCGCCAAACGAATCAACACGTTCGAAACCGGCGCCGTGCCTGGTGATGACCGCCAGGGCACCCTGACCTCCCCCGAATTCCCCATCACAAAGAACTTCATGTCCATGCTGGTCGGAGGCGGCTACCGTACGGCGGAGTCCGGCCAAACTTTGGCTGTCCAGCTACTCGTCAACGGCAACGTGGTCCGCTCCCTGGCAGGCGAAAACGCTGGGCTGCTGAACTGGAAGGGCTGGGACGTTTCGGAGTTCGCGGGACAGAACGCACAGCTGCGGATCGTTGACGAAGCAACCGGTGGATGGGGCCATCTGACCCTTGATCATGTCATGCTCACTGACACAGCGGCTGTTCCCAGATCCGATGAAGAAACGGTGAACCTGGTCGTCAACGGACAAGTGGTTCGAACCGCCACCGGAAATGACAGTGAAACGTTGGATTGGGCCTCATGGGACGTCAAGGAGTTCGTGGGCCAGCAGGCAAACATCAAGGTTGTTGACAACAACAGATTCGGTTGGGGACACATTCTTGCTGATGAGTTCACAGCCAGCTCCACAGCGGCTCAGTCCCGGCTGGAGTCTTATGACTGGCTGGACTACGGCCGCGATTACTATGCGGCAGTTTCCTTCTCGAACATGCCCGATAACAAGCGGGTGATGCTGGGCTGGATGAGCAACTGGGATTACGCCAACAACATCCCACCAACCCTTGGCGCAGCGCCATGTCCCTGCCCCGTGAGGTGCAGTTGACCCAAACACCTGACGGACCACGCCTTGCCCAAAAGGTAGTCAAGCAAGTGGACAAGCTCGCGATAAAGCCCAGCTACACGGACAAGAAGGGCGGCGCCATCAAAGCCGGAACAACCCCGCTGCCCGCGGCTGCTTCAGGCCAGGTCCAGCGTGTGGACATCACGTTCGCACCCGGCACGGCGAAAAAGTCAGGCATCACAGTACTGGGCGACGGGAAGTCCTCCACCGTCATCGGCTATGACTCCACCACCGGAAAGATCTTCGTTGACCGCACAAACTCGGGAAACACCACTTTCCACCCGGCCTTCGCTTCCGTTGAGGACGCCCCTGTCATCCTGGACAAAAAGGGCAATGTCACCTTGCAGGTGTATGTAGACCGTTCATCGGTGGAAGTATTCTCCGGTGACGGTCTCCGGACCATAACAGATCAGGTATTTCCCAACGCCGGAGCGGACAAAATGGCGCTCTTCGCCGAAGGTGGGACAGCGCAACTGAAGTCCCTCACCGTGACCCCCATGGAAGGATCAATGTTCCTTCCCGGAAAGAAGTAACACCACTACGCAAAGGGACGGCGGCCGGCTTTCGCCGGCCGCCGTCCCTTTTGCTTTTACAGCTAAACCAATGGTTTCAACCAAGTCAGGACGGAGCCTTCGCCTTCGATGTGTTCGGCCAGTTCCGCGTTGAACTCCCGGCCGTAGTCGGCGCCGATGTGCTCCTGAAAGGCTTGCTCGTCCCGGTAGACCTCAAACACGAAATACTCCCGCGGGTTGGTTTCCCGCGTGTAGGGCAGGAACATCACGTTCCCCGGTTCGTTGCGAACGTGTCCCGTGAGCGTTGCCATCATTTCTGCTACGCGGGCTTCGCTGCCTTCCTTGACAGTGAACTCTGCATACAGTGTCTTGGTCATGACCTGTCCTTTACTCGGTTGGTTTCGGGTTGTGCCGGATTAGCTCGGGATGCGGATTTCACCAGAACCTCGCTGTATCAGTTCAGTTGGGATGACATACGTTCGGGCAGGGCTCTGGTCCCCATCGATCCGCGCAAGGATCCGCTCAGCCGCAAGCTTGCCGATGCGTTCCGGGTGCTGGGCGATCACAGTGATCCCGGGGTCCATCATGTCGGCCAGGGTGAAATCATCAAATCCAATGAGGGCAATTTTGTGATGCAGCCCAAGGGCTTTCAGTGCGCGCATGGCGCCAAACGTCACCAAGTTCTGACTGGAGAAGATCGCCGTCGGCGGGTTCTCTGAGGTGAGCAGTTCGTGAGCCGCCCGAAATGCGGCTTCCTCATCATGGAGGTTCTCGCGAACGGAGACGCTGGAGGTGGAAATGCCTGCTTGTCCGACGCCGTCCATGAACCCTGCCCGACGCCTCCCGGCGGTCTGAATGTCCGTTCGGTCGCCGAGGTAAGCCAGTCTGGTATGTCCATGCTGAATCAGATGGGCCGCCGCCTTTGCCGCGCCAACTTCGTTGTCAGTGACTACCGCGTCAGCCTCAATCCCTGCAGGCTCACGGTCAATGAACACCAGCGGCAGATCGCGGGAGTGCTCCGGAATCATGTACGCCTGGCTCTTGGCGATGGTGGTGAGCACAAGCCCGTCGACCCGACGGCCCAGGAAGGCTGAAATCAGCTTCCTCTCCCGGTCAGGATCGTCATCCAGGCTTGCAGCGAAGACGGCGATTCCGCGCACAGCCAAGGCGTCTTCCATGGCCCTGTGGATCTCGCCGCTGAACGGGTTGGACACGCTCGGGAGCAGCAGCCCGATGGACTGGGTCTTGCGACCGGAACGCTTCAGGCTACCCGCAGTGATGTCCAGTTGGTACTGCAGCTGCTCCGTAGCCCTCATTACCCGCTGGCGGGTCGCCTCGGAGACTCCTGGTTCGTCATTTACTACCCGGGAGACTGTTTTGATCCCAACCCCCGCGAGATCGGCCACATTCTTCATCGTCGGGCGCTTGCGTCCGGAGTCGGACTGGTAACGATTAGACATCGTTGTCAACTTGCTGCTCCTCAACTCGATTTAACACTTGACTCTACCGTGTGACCTTGCTTACATGTTACCTGACAACGTTGTCAGTCGCAGAAAATGCGCCGCCAACAGCCACAAAAACAGGAGTTTCAATGTTGAGTTCCAAAGTCACGCGGTCCACTCGGACCCGCCTTCTTGCCGCCGGCGCAGTCCTGACGCTCGGCGCACTTAGCCTGACAGCCTGCGGAGGCAGCTCCACCCCTTCATCCAGTGGAGGCGCCGACGAGAAGATCGGTGTTTCGCTGATCGTCAAGACCACTTCCAACCCGTTCTTCGTTTCCATGCAGGATGGCGCCAAGAAGGCTGCCGAGGCGGACGGCGTCGACCTTAAGCTCGCGGCCGGCAAGGCCGATGGTGACGAGGACACCCAGATCCAGGCCATTGAGAATGCGATCTCCAAGGGCGACAAGGGAATCCTCATCACCCCCAACGGCCCGTCCGTTGTGGATGCCCTGAAGAAGGCCAAGGACGCTGGCCTGTTCGTCATCGCCCTCGATACTCCTCCGGATCCGGCCGATGCCGCTGACATCACGTTCGCCACCGATAACTTCGCTGCTGGTGAGCTGATCGGCGAGTGGACCGCTCAGCAGCTGGAGGGTAAGAAGGCCGTCATTGCCCTCATCGACCTCTTTGACGACAAGGTGGTCTCGGTGGACTACAACCGCGACCAAGGCTTCTTGACCGGCCTCGGCATCGACACCGCGGATAAGAAGAAGAACGGCGACGAAGCCAAGGCGGGAACGTACACCGGAGGCAAGGGCGGCGACTACGAAATCGTGGGCAACCAGGCATCCCAGGGAGCCGAAGACGGTGGACGTACCGCGATGGAAACCCTCCTGGCTAAGAACCCCAATGTCAACGTTGTCTACACGATCAATGAGCCCGCTGCCGCAGGTGCCTTCGAGGCCCTGAAGTCCGCGGGCAAGGAGAAAGATGTCCTGATCGTCTCCGTTGACGGCGGCTGCTCTGGTGTGGACAACGTCAAGTCCGGTGTGATCGGCGCAACGGCACAGCAATACCCGGTCAAAATGGCCGAGCTCGGCGTAAAGGCCATTGTCGATCTGGCAAAGACCGGCAACAAGCCTGCCAACTCCGAGGGCCTGGACTTCTTCAACACCGGCGTCGAGCTGGTCACTGACAAGCCAGTCGACAGCGTCAAGAGCATCGACACCACCGAAGCATCCCAGGTCTGCTGGGGCAAGTAACCTCTCCCGACGCGGGGAGTCGCGCCACCTAGCGACTCCCCGCGTACCAGCAGTTACAGAACATGGAAGTTCAGGAGCAACCTAAAGTGACCCAGCAACAGACCGCCGGCCCTCCGAGCGCAGGGCATGCTGATCTGGCCGAGGAATTCCTCGACCGCCAGACACCCCTCAGCAGAATCCGCAACATCCTTCACCGATACCCAGCCCTCAGCCCGGCCATTGTTCTGCTGATCGCCGTGGTGGTCTTTGGGCTCCTCAACGACCGGTTCCTGCGCGTTGAGAACCTGTCCCTGATCACTCAACAGGTTGCCGTGGTGGGTACCCTGGCCATCGCCCAGACGCTGATCATCCTGACAGCCGGAATCGACCTTTCCGTAGGTGCGGTCATGATCCTGTCTTCAATGGTGATCGCCCAACTCTCAGTCAGCAATGGCATTCCAGGGCCGATCGCGCTACTGGCCGGCCTCGCCGTCGGATTAGGTTCCGGTGCTCTGAACGGCTTCCTTGTGACAAGGTTCCGCCTCCCACCGTTCATCGTCACGCTGGGAACATTGAACATCTTCATCGCTTTGACACTGCTTTACTCCGGCGGAAGCACCGTGCGTGGCTCCGCGATGCCTGAGATGCTCACCTGGCTGGGAAGCACATTCCCGATTGGGCCCGTCCGGATCTCTACTGGCGTCCTCATGATGCTTCTCCTCTACGTCGCCATGGCGTTCATTCTGGGCAAGACCGCTTGGGGACGGCATGTCTACGCTGTAGGCGATGACAAGGAAGCAGCCCGGTTGGCCGGTATCCCCGTCAATCGCGTCCTGATGAGCGTCTACCTTGCCGCAGGCGCAGTCCTCGCCATCGGCGCGTGGATCCAGATCGGCCGTACGAATGCCGCCAGCCCTAATGCCGGCGTCGATCTGAACCTGGACTCCATCACCGCTGTGGTCATTGGCGGCACCAGCCTCTTCGGTGGTCGCGGCTCGATCTGGGGTTCGCTGCTCGGAGCGCTGATCGTTGGTGTCTTCCGCAACGGACTCTCCCTCGCTGGCCTGGATGTGCTCTATCAGACCCTCGCTGTAGGCATCCTGATCATTATTGCTGTATCCGTCGATCAGTGGATCCGAAAGGTCAAGTCATGACCACCACAGAATTTGAAGCCCCCCGCACCGAAACCCGCGAGCCCATCCTCAAAGCCAGGAACCTCGTCAAGACCTTCGGCCGCGTCGTCGGTCTCGACGGCGTCAGCCTGGACCTCTATCCCGGAGAAGTTCTGGCCGTCATCGGCGATAACGGCGCCGGAAAATCCACACTCATCAAATGCCTCACCGGTGCTGAAGTTCCCGATACCGGCGAACTCTTCGTGTCCGGAGAACAGGTTCACTTCAAACGGCCACAGGACGCCCGGGTCCACGGCATCGAAACGGTCTACCAGAACCTTGCCGTTTCGCCGGCCCTCGATGTCGCCTCGAACCTGTTCCTCGGCCGGGAAGAGCGCCTCCCCGGCCCGTTGGGCAGCCTGTTCCGGATTCTCGACACAAAGGGCATGCGCAGGAAGGCCAAAGAAGAACTGACCCGGCTGGGCATCTCCACCCTTCAGGACGTCACCGTGCCGGTCGAAAATCTCTCCGGTGGCCAGCGTCAAGCAGTCGCCGTGGCCCGCGCAGCGGCCTTCGGATCCAAGGTGGTGGTTCTCGACGAACCGACAGCCGCTTTGGGTGTTCGCGAATCCAACCAGGTGCTCCAGCTTGTCCGTGACCTCCGCGACCGAGGCCTGCCGGTTATCCTGATCAGCCACAACATGCCCCACGTGTTCGACGTTGCAGACCGTATCCACATCCAGCGACTGGGCAAATGCGCGGCGACCATCACCCCGCAGTCCCACACCATGACTGACGCCGTCGCCATCATGACAGGTGCGGCCAAAGCCTAACGGGCACGCCGCACGTTCCATCCAATCGGAACCCATGTCTCCGTCCGCGGACCTGCAAACAGGTCCGCGGACGGACCCATACCTCCGCCGTACCACCGTTGACCCGACGAAAGAACCAAGATGCACAACCTTCACCCGGACGCCTCCGCCCATAATCAACTGGAGGTTATCGTCATCGGCGAAGCCCTGGTCGACATTGTGAACACCCAGGAAGGAACCATCAGCTACCCTGGCGGGTCCCCCGCGAATGTCGCCTACGGCCTAGGGCGCCTCGGGGTAACCACCGGACTGCTCACAGCAATCGGCGAGGATGAGCACGGCACTGCCATCACCAGCCACCTCCACAGCGCAGGCGTCCAGTTGCTTCCCGGGTCGAAGTCCCTTCAGCGCACCGCCACCGCCACCGCCACCCTCGCAGCGGACGGTTCGGCCAGCTACGAGTTCGACATCCTATGGGAGCTTGCCTCCGTCGCACCGGCCATGATTCCGAAAATCGTCCATACCGGGTCCATCGCCACGTTCCTGGCCCCGGGAGCCACGACCGTACGCACCCTCCTCGAACAGTGTCACGACTCCTGCCTCATCACCTACGACCCCAACATCCGCCCGGCCCTCCTTGGTAGCCATGCCGAAGCAAAGAAGATCTTCGAGGACCTGCTCCCCCTTACTGACGTCGTCAAACTCAGCGACGAAGACGCTCATTGGCTGTATCCAACGTCCTCGCCGGACGACGTAGCATCCCGGCTACTCAAAAAGGGGGCCCGGCTGGCAGTTATCACCCGAGGCGCTGAAGGTGCGCTCCTTGCCACTCCCGGGACACGCCTCAACATCCCATCAGTGAAGACCACCGTTGCGGACACCATCGGCGCCGGTGACTCCTACATGTCCGCGCTCATCGCCGAGCTGTTGACCAGAGCCGAAAAGGCGTTTGGGCCAACCGCCCTCGAAATCATCGGACAGACCGCAGCCGTGGCCGCCGCGATCACCGTTAGTCGGCCCGGTGCCAAGCCTCCGACGTCCGACGAACTTCAAAGACGGCTGGACGGACTCAACCAGCAGCCACTCGCTGCCGTATAACCACGGGTTCGCAGGGCGCTGCTGAGCCTACCGGTGCTTGAACTCCGGCTGGCGCTTCTCGCTGAACGCGGCCATGCCTTCCTTCTGGTCCTCGGTGGCGAAAAGCGAGTGGAACACCCGGCGCTCAAACAGAACACCCTGCGCCAGGCCCATCTCGAAGGCTGCGTTCACGGCTTCCTTGGCCACCATCGCGGCGGGCTTGGATTTGGAAGCGATGACTTCCGCGGCCTTGAGTGCCTCGTCGATCACCTCGGCCGCAGGGACCACCCTCGAAACCAAACCGGAGCGTTCGGCTTCGTCCGCGTCCATGAACCGCCCTGTAAGGACCATGTCCATGGCTTTGGCCTTGCCCACAGCCCGGGTCAACCGCTGAGAGCCGCCCATTCCCGGGATTACGCCCAGGTTGATCTCGGGCTGGCCGAACTTGGCGTTGTCCCCGGCGATGATGAAGTCGGCCATCATGGCCAATTCGCAGCCACCACCCAGGGCGAAGCCGGACACAGCAGCAACAACAGGGATGCGGAGACGCGTGAGGTCCTCCCAACGCCGGAACCAATCAGCGGCGTACATCTCCATGTAGCTGTTGGAGGACATTTCCTTGATGTCTGCCCCGGCGGCAAAGGCCTTGGCGGATCCCGTGATCACCACGGCGCCAACGTCCGGATCAGTGTCCATCGCAGTGATTGCGTCCACGAGTTCGTTCATGAGGGCGGTATTCAATGCATTCAGCGCCTGCGGGCGGTTCAGTGTCACCACGCCAACCCGTCCCCGACGTTCCACCACAATGTTCTGGTACTGCTCAGTCATGCTCTCCCTCTCCGCCAAGCTCGTCATAAGTTCAGTTCCAACCTTTCACACAGATTTGTCGCGGATGTCCGTGATGATGCCCGAGAAGTCCCTTCCCGCACCTTCTCCGGCGGCAAAGGCGTCGTAGATCCGCGAGGCCAAGGGACCCATTTCCGCTGCGACTCCCGTGCTTTCCAACGCATTCACAGCGAGGCGCAGATCCTTGGCCATAAGTGCCCCGGCGAAGCCTGGCTGGTAGTCGCGGTTGGCGGGGCTGGTGGGAACCGGGCCGGGAACAGGACAGTTGGTGGTCAGCGCCCAGCACTGGCCGGACGCGTTGGAGGCGACATCGAACAATGCCTGGTGCGTGAGTCCGAGCTTCTCGCCGAGCACGAACGCTTCGGCAACGGCAATCATGGACACTCCCAGAATCATGTTGTTGCAGACCTTGGCGGCCTGCCCGGCACCGTGATCACCGCAGTGGACGATTCTCTTGCCCATGAGCTCCAAAATGCGCTTTACGGTTTCGAAGTCCTCCGGCAAAGCGCCCACCATGAAGGTCAAGGTGCCGGCTTCGGCCCCCACCACACCGCCTGAAACAGGGGCGTCCACAGAACGGTGTCCTGCTTCCAAGGCGATCACGGCGGCCTCACGGGCTTCGTCCACGTTGATGGTGGAACAGTCCAGGAACAAGGTGTTTGGCTTCGCAACAGAGAGCAGCCCCGGCCCGTCCACACCGCGGTAGGCATCCAGCACATGCTTGCCGCTGGGCAGCATGGTCAACACAACTGCCGCGTCCGCAGCAGCCTCATGCGCCGTTGATGCCATGGGGATCCCGTGCGCCATGGCTGCCTCAACCGCCGCCGGAACGGGGTCGTAGCCAATCACATCGTGCCCGGCTTTGATCAGATTGGCCGCCATGGGACCACCCATATGGCCCAGGCCAAGGAAAGCGATGAGTCCCGTTTCCGGGGCTTGGATATCTGACATGGCTGCGTTCTCTGTCATGCTCGTCTCCTTCAAATCGACTGGACTGGACTGGCTGCAAGCCCCAGCTCCCGTTCGCCAAGCGGCGCAAAGTAGCCCTCGACGTCGGCCTCCCGGACTTCCGCCAATGTGGCCGGCTTCCACTGCGGGTTGCGGTCCTTGTCCACCACCTGCGCGCGGATGCCCTCCCGGAAATCGGGACCGGCCAGGCAGCGGAGCCCTACCCGATATTCCTGGTCCAGTACCTCTTCGAGGGACAGTCCGCGGACCCGCCGCAGCGACTCAAGCGCGACCTTCACTGAGGTGGGCGATTTTGTCTCGATCGTGTCCGCTGCAGCGGCTGCCTCGTCGCCCGAAGCGCGCAGGCTCCGGACGATCTCTTCCGCATTCTCATGGGCGTAAGCGGCATCGATCCACTTCCGCTGCGCCTCCAACGCTGACTCCGGTGCGGCTTGCGCAAAGCGCTCGACGGCGGCCTCCGCCGTCGAGCTTTCCAACGCTACTGCCAGAGCGGGCAGGTCCTCAGACGGCACGAAGTGGTCCGCAAGCCCCAGGAACAGGGCGTCCGCGCCGGACAAGTGTGCCCCGGTCAACGCTGCATGCGTTCCGGTCTCCCCCGGCGAGCGTGAAAGCAGCAGGGTCCCGCCGACGTCGGGCACGAATCCAATGGTGGTTTCCGGCATGCCGGTGCGCGTCCGCTCGGTGACCACGCGAACCGAGCCGTGCGCAGAGATGCCCACGCCGCCGCCCAAAACGAGGCCGTCCATGAATGCGACGTATGGCTTGGGATAGTGCGCGATAAGCGCGTTGAGCCGATATTCGTCAGCCCAGAACTCAGCTGTCGCGGTGCCACCGTGCAGCATGTCCTTGTAGATGGCCACGATGTCGCCGCCGGCACACAGCCCGCGTTCACCCGCGCCACGCACCAGGACGGTGTCCACGGCGTCATCGTCAGCCCACGCGGTCAGCTGCCGGAGCATGGCTTTCACCATTGCATCGTTCAGCGCATTGACTGCCTTCGGGCGGTTGAGTGTCACGATGCCGAGGTGGCCGCGACGCTCAAAGAGAACGTCTTCTGTTTCCACGGCCCCCATCAGCTGCCTGCCGGCATGATGAAGCTGGCGCCTTGGCGAATGCCGGAAGGCCACCGCGACGTCACGGTTTTGGTCTTGGTGTAGAAGCGGAACGCGTCGGCGCCGTGCTGGTTGAGGTCGCCGAAACCGGATGCTTTCCAGCCGCCGAATGTGTAGTACGCGATCGGCACCGGAATGGGCACGTTGATGCCCACCATGCCTACCTCCACCCGGCTGGCAAAATCGCGGGCGGAGTCGCCGTCGCGGGTGAAAATGGCGACACCGTTGCCGAATTCGTGTTCGCTGCAGAGCCTGAGCGCTTCGTCGTAGTCAGCCGCGCGCAGCACGCTGAGGACGGGACCGAAGATCTCTTCCTTGTAGATCTTCATGTCCTTGGTGACGTTGTCGAAGAGCGTCGGGCCAACCCAGAAACCGCCGTCGTAGCCGTCCACGGTGAGGCCGCGCCCATCGGTGACCAGTGTTGCGCCTTCGTCCACGCCGGACTGGATGTAGCCTTCGATCCGTTCTTTGGCAGAAGCAGCCACCACGGGACCGAAGTCCGAATCCTTGTCCAGGCTGTGGCCCACCTTCAGGTCCTTCACACGCTCGGTCAGCTTGGCCACCAACCTGTCTGCGGTTTCCTGGCCGACGGGCACGGCAACGGAGATCGCCATGCAGCGTTCGCCGGCGGAACCGTACCCGGCACCAATCAGGGCGTCGGCAGCCATGTCCAGATCGGCGTCGGGCATGATCACCATGTGGTTCTTCGCCCCGCCGAAGCATTGCGCGCGCTTGCCGTGCGCAGCTGCGGTGGCGTAGATGTATTGGGCAATGGGGGTGGATCCCACAAAGCCGATGGCCTTCACCCGAGGATCTTCGAGCAGCGCATCTACGGCTTCCTTGTCGCCGTTGATCACGTTGAAGACGCCGTTCGGCACGCCGGCTTCGCTGTATAGCTCGGCGAGGCGCAACGGAACGGAGGGATCCCGCTCCGAGGGCTTGAGGATGAACGCGTTGCCGGCGGCGAGCGCTGGTCCGGATTTCCACAGCGGGATCATGGCCGGGAAGTTGAAGGGCGTGATGCCCGCGACCACGCCTAGTGGCTGGCGGAGCGAATGGACGTCGATTCCCTGGCCGGCGTTGTCCGAGAATTCGCCCTTGAGCAGGTGCGGCGCCCCTGCGGAGAATTCGACAACCTCGATGCCGCGTTGGATGTCGCCCTTGGCGTCCGCGAAGGTCTTGCCGTGTTCGGAGGACAGGAGCTTGGCGAGCTCGTCCATGTTCTGGTTGACCAGGTCCACGAACTTGAGCAGGATGCGTCCCCGGCGTTGCGGGTTCATTGCCGCCCATTCGAGCTGACCCTTTTCGGCATTCGCGACGGCGTTGCGAACCTCGTCAGCGCTGGCCAGCGGAAGCCTCGCCTGGACTTCGCCCGTGCAGGGGTCGTAAACATCACTGAACCGTCCGGACGCGCCGTCGATCCTCTGGCCGTCTACGTAGTGGGAAAGCTCGCGCACCATGGTGGAATGCTCCTTTGCATCGTGAATGACTGCCGTGCCGCCGGGTGCTGGGACCGCTGCGGAACACGTGACCAACTGTGATCCAGGTCATCTCTGAGTCCGAATATACTCGGACTTCCTACTAATTTCCAGAGGGGTACTTTTCTACCTCGGCGGAACCTCGGGGAGCCCCTAGTGGACCTCTTTCATCTCCTTGTACGCTTCAAGCGCTTCCGTGCGGGTGGATTTGAGGTCCACGATTTCCTCCGGATAATCCGGTGTTCCGAACTCGGGAATCCAGTGGGCGATGTACTTCCCCTGGGGATCGAACTTAACGCGCTGGGCCTCCGGATTGAAGATCCTGAAGAACGGCGAAGCATCCGCCCCGGAGCCAGCTACCCACTGCCAGTTGGCGGGATTCGACGCCGGATCGGCATCCACCAGGGTGTCCCAAAACCACTGCTCCCCCAGCTGCCAATGAATGCCCAGGTTTTTCACCAGGAAACTCGCGGCGACCATGCGGACGCGGTTGTGCATCCAGCCCGAATGCCACAGCTGCCGCTGCCCCGCGTCCACCATGGGGAAACCTGTTCGACCTTGCTGCCACGCCCGGAATTCCGCCGGCGCTGACTCGTGGCCGGGATGCTTGCCGTTACTGCCACCGCTGCCGTTACTGCCCTCGGCGCCTGGCCACGCCCAAGGGAAGCGATCAAACTCCGGGCGAAGGTTGGCCGTTGCGAGGCTCGGGTTGTGGAAGTACTGGTGCCAGCAGAACTCGCGCCAGCCCAACTCGGATGCATAAATGGAGGCGCTCTCCGATCGCTTGGAACCCAAGGCGTGCCACACCTGGAACGGGCTGAGCTCACCCCAGCGTAAGTAGGGCGACAGGCAACTGCTTCCATCCGTATCCGGACGGTTGCGGCCCTCGCTGTAGTTGGAAAGGCCGCCCGCCACGAACTTTTCGAGCCGCTTATGCCCGGCGGTGGCGCCTGGCCTCCACATGTCGGCCAAACCACCGGACCAGTCCGGTGTGGTGGGAAGCAGTTGCCACGATTCCAAGTGCTCATAGACGGGCAGTTTTCCGGTGAATCCGTGTCCGGCTTCCGGGACGGCCAGCGGCTCACGGAAGTCCTGCGCAGAAACGGTCCGCCAGAAAGGCGTGAAGACCTTATATTGACCGCCCGTCTTGGTGGTGACCTCCCACGGCTCGTGGAGCAGGGAGGCCTGAAAGCTCGAGACATGCAGTCCCGCGGCGCCCGCCCAGGCCTTGATCCCGGCGTCGACCTTTCGCTCAGCGGAACCATACCGCCGGTTCCAGTACAACCCGCCGGCACCAATCGCCGTCGTGGTCTTTTGGACAACGTCAGATGCTGGTCCACGGCGGAGCAGCAGGGGGACACCGAGCTTGTCCAGATCTTCACGGAGCGCGGCCAGCGAGTGGTGAAGCCACCAGCGCGCGGCGCCGCCGTGGGGACGGATACCCGGCGATTCTTCGTCAAGGACGTAGAGGGCAACGGCCGCGCCGTCGTCGACGGCGGCACGCAAGGCCGGGTTATCGGCGACCCTCAGATCGTCGCGAAACCAAACGATGGACGGTTTCATTAGAGCCTTTCAGCGAGAACCTCCGGAAACAGGAACAGCCCATGCCCCCTAAGAATCCTAGGGGCATGGGCTGAACGCTTGCTGGAATGAGGTCAGGCGATGGATGCCACGGCTTGCTGGCGAATTTCGGAGACCGGGATGTCGGTGGCGGTTTCGCTCCAGATGGGAACGCTGTTGACCACGTAGTCCCGCGCGGCTGCACCAATCATGCTCATGCCGGGATAGATTCTCTGGCCATTGACCTTGATGGGTTTCAGTCCCTGGAGTTCAAGGGCTGATTTGAAAGCGGAGTCGGGGATGGGGATTTTGCGTCCGAGAACGCACCAGCTGATGTACAGGCCGTAGAAAGTGTCAAAATCCAAGCCGTTCTCAGTGTCGTCCTCAAACACCACACAGTCGCGAATAAAGCTGCCAATTTGGGTGTCGGTCATTACGGGGCCTCCGGCGTCGGAAGAAATGCGGGCCGCCGGGCTGCATCAGCGAATGTCCTATCCCTCACTATAGACCCGTTCTGGTTCCCCGGACGAGGAAAAGAGATTAACTCTGGATTGCCTGCAGTGGTCGCCCTCCACAGATGCGCTGGGCATGGGCAGGACTCTGGTGCCTGCACCCTCTCCGGCGTACCGTCATTTACATCCACGCAGAAGGCCGCCCACCGAGCGGCCGCTGGAGCCCAAGCGATTCGGGAGCTCACTGGTAAGGAGCATCAAGTGGCGGGATGGAATGCAGACACCGCGGCGGGGCCTCTGGGCTCCGGAACGGTCACCTTGGTGGAAGGTTCATCCTTCTGCATTTCCTCTGCCAACGGGGACATTCACCCTGAACTTCCCCATGGTGTCTTCCATCTGGACACCCGGATACTTTCGCGATGGGAGTTGACCGTCAACGGCCAGATGATCGAACCCTTGGCAGCTGAAACCCGGGAACCCTACCGCGCCCTTTTTGCAGGAAGGGTTCCGCGTTCGGACGGCTACGCGGACAGCCCGCTGCTGGTGGAAAGGCTGCGGGAAGTCGGGGCGGGAATCTTGGAAGAGATTACAGTCCGGAACTACTCCAAACGGCCGGCAGAATGCCGGATCCTGCTAACTGCCGAGTCAGATTTCGCGGACCTTTTTGAGGTCAAGGAAGCGAGGATCACCCGGGAGTGGACGGAAACCCGCGTCCCGGGGGGCGATTCCTTGGAGATCCGCGGAAAGTGGGAGGGTATCCGCAAGAGTGTGGTGATCCGGGCCGAGGGCGCCGGCGCAGGGGCGCGGGCGTTGGGCTTCACGGCCAAGATTCCGCCCTACGGGAGCTGGAGCACCCGGGTGAGCGTCGTCCCCACCCTCGACGGTGCGGGGACGCCCTTCACCCATCCTGCCCGCGGCGAGTTGTCCCCCAGCGATCGTCGTCGGGAGGAATGGGTGGCCAAGATCCCCCGGCTGCAGGTGGGGAATCGCGCAATCGAACGCACCTTGAGGCGCAGCTATGAGGATCTGGGCGCGTTGAGGATCCAGGATCCGGACCATCCCAACAGGGTGGTTGTCGCCGCCGGCGCACCCTGGTTCATGACCCTTTTTGGCCGCGATTCATTATGGGCGTCCGAGATGGCGTTGCCTGTTGACCCGTCTTTGGCCTTGGGAACCCTCCGCACCTTGGCCGACCGCCAGGGGACGGTGGTGGACACCACCAGCGAGGAAGAACCGGGCAAGATCCTGCATGAAGTTCGACTGGATGTCTCCAGCGGCTTGGCTCTGGGTGGCAAGTCCGCCTACTACGGCAGCGTCGACGCCACTCCCCTTTTTGTCATCGTCCTGGGTTCCGTCAGCCGGTGGGGCTTCGCCAAGGATGTGATTACGGAGCTGCTCCCCAACGCGGATCGCGCGCTCGAATGGATCCGGGACTACGGCGACCGGGACGGCGACGGCTTCGTGGAGTACGGGCGTCCCAACGAGCACGGCCTCATCAACCAGGGCTGGAAGGACTCCTGGGACGGCATCAACTTTGACGACGGCACCATTGCGGAGCCGCCGCTGGCACTGTGCGAAGTACAGGCGTACGTGCATGGCGCCTACATGGCGCGCGCTTGGATGGCGTACGACGACGGCGACCTCACCTTGGCAGCCGAGCTTCGGGAACGCGCGGATCGCCTGAAAAAGAAGTTCAACGAGGAGTTCTGGCTCCCGGACAAGGGCTACTATGCGGTCGCCCTGGATAAGGACAAGCGCCCTGTCGACGCCTGCGCTTCAAACATGGGGCACTGCTTGTGGTTCGGGCTGGTGGATGAAGACAAGGCGCCCCTCGTGGCGGAGCGGCTGATGTCCCCGGAAATGTTCAGCGGCTGGGGCGTCCGGACGCTGGCCAGCGACATGGGCGCCTACAACCCTGCCAGCTACCACAATGGGTCGGTATGGCCGCATGACAACGCACTGATAGCGGCGGGGCTGCTCCGCTACGGCTTCGTGGAGGAAGCGCAGCGCATTGCCACTGCCCTCCTCGAAGCTGCCGAGTTTTCGGGCGGCAGGCTCCCCGAACTGTTCTGCGGTTTTGACCGCGCACAGTTCAGGGAGCCCGTGCCGTATCCGACTGCCTGCTCCCCGCAGGCATGGGCTGCCACCACTCCCATCCAGCTGATCACCGGACTCATGCGTTACGACGCCCATATTTCGTTGGGCGGCGTCTGGCTGGATCCGGTGTTGCCGGAATCTTACGGTGACTTGCACATCAGCAATGCGCCCATGGGGAGCGGGCGCATCACCATTGATGTCGCCGGTTCCACATCCCAGGTTCAGGGACTTCCGGATGGCCTGACGCTCCACCGAGCGCAACGGCCCTGGATCACAGAGCTCGTGGAAAAGGCCGAGCTGCGGCGGACTGAACCCTAGGAACTACTGAATTGCTGCCTTGAGTTCCTTTGCAGCCAGTTCCGGATCAGCTGCGCTGTAGATTGCGCTGCCCGCGACGGCTACGTCGGCACCGGCCAACTGGACGGCTCCGATGGTCGAAGCGTTGACTCCACCGGCCACTGAGAACGGTACGCGCGCCTCTTCGCCGGCGTTCAGCAGTCCACGCAGGTCGTAACCCGGCTGGGCTTGCTCATCAAGGCCAGCGTGGAACTCGATGAACTTTGCGCCCAAGGCGCGGGCTTCCTTAGCGCGGGAAACCTTGTCGGCCACGCCAATCAGGTCCACCACGATGCCCTTGTTGTGGGCCTGTGCCGCCTTGACTGCACCGGCAATGGTGGAGTCATCCGCCGTTCCGAGGACGGACACCAAATCAGCGCCAGCCTTGAAAGCGATGTCGGCTTCAAGCTCGCCGGCGTCCATGGTCTTCATGTCCGCGAAGACGATCTTGGTGGGGTGTGCTTCCTTGATTGCCGTAACGGCTGAGAGACCCTCGGCCTTGATTAGGGGCGTGCCCAGCTCGATGATGTCCACGTGCTCGGCTACTTTGCCAGCGAGGTCCAGGGCGTCTTCGATGGTGAGGAGGTCCAGTGCAACTTGCAGTTTCATAGTGTTGTTTCCTTCTTTGGAATGGTTGGTGAATCGGGCGGAAATTTGGGAGTTGATCGGGGACTATTCCAGGTTGGCGTGGCGCAACCAGAGCTGCTCAGCGGGCTCGTCGGTGGCGCCCCAGAGAGAATGGAAAACAGCCTCGGTCACCAGGAAGAGCGACTGTTCGAAGAGGCTGCCCGAGTACTGCTGCGACACATCTGAGCCGTGGTCCGTCTTCTGGGCGGCAGGGATAACCACCACCGCTTGGGCAAGGCCGGCCAACGGGGAAGATGAGTTCGTGGTGACGGCAGCAACCTGGGCCCCTGCCGAGAGAGCTGTTTGAGCCGCTTTGACTACCCCGGAGGTAGTACCCGAACCGGAAGCGACAATCAGCACATCCCCTGCGCTGATGGCGGGTGTTGTGGTGTCACCCGCAACATGGACGGTTTTTCCGAGGTGCATGAGACGCATGGCTGCCATCCGTAAGACCAAGCCGCTCCGACCGGCTCCGGCGAGGAAGACACGTTCAGCACCGCTGATCTCGTCGGCAAGGCGGGACACTTGTCCGTAATCAATGCCGGAGGACGTGTTTGCCATCTCGCCCAGGATCAGGGACACGTTACTGGCTACGTCGTCACTGGTGGTTGTTGCTGATTCTGCGGTGACGTTCACTTTCACTCCTTTTGCAGGTGGGTGCCTCTTCCCTCAAAGGGCCTATAAACGATTGTTCCGGCTACTTCAGGTAGGTGTAACGGCAAGAATGGACGGTTATGACCACCCGTTCGGGTAGGCAGGGCGGTGGAACTGCTTTAGGCTTAGTGGCATGCCACAACCCACCGACTTCCACTGGCCTCTTCTGGGCGCGGTTGCGTCCATCGCGAAAGCTCCCTTGATGGGCATCGCCGAAGAGCTTCGCACCGCCACCCTGCCCTTCCTGACATCGAGCGCCCTGGTCATCTTCACTGAGGACTGCACGGGCCGCCCACAGAAGAAGGCTGGCGCAGAGGAGATCGTCAGCAGGGTTTCCATTCCGGAACTGGAACGTTTGCGGGCCTCAGTGGATGCGGAGGGACCCTGGCGGGGGGCCGCTTTGATTGGCGGCCAGCAGCGGGACGTCCTTGCATTCCGCTATCCACCAAGCAACGCCCTGTTGGTCCTTACCGATCCGCTGCCAACTGCCGCAGATGAAGGCAGTGGATCCCTACGGATGGTGAGCTACCTTTGGGAGCTTGCAGCGGCGCGCATCCAAGAGAAAGTGAGCGACGCACCGCCGTCGTATCTTCTGGAGTCCCGGGCCGCATCGGCGGAACGTGTGCGCGTCACAGGCGAGCTGGTGGACCAGCACTCAACAACGCTGGAGACCGTCCTCGCGGCGTTACGCTCAAACTCCCTGGACGATCGTGCGGCGCGTACGTTCGTTACTGATCTAACAGCCAAAGCCTTGGTAGGCCTCCGGACCCTCAGTGACCGCACCAGCAATCTTGTGGAAGAGCCTGTCGCCAAGGCATTCGAAAGGCTTCGGGAAGACCTCAGGCCACTCATGCACTTCAGCAACATCGACATCCAATTCATCGAACCGCCCGCGAACGGAAGGGCATTGCCCGGCGAGGTGGCCCACGCCGCCAGGGCTGTGGTGCGAGGATTGGTCCTGGCTATCGCCGAGCAGTCTGATGTTCATCGGGTCCGGACGCAATGGGACTGCGATGGGGAGAACCTGCTGATTAATGTCAGGGACGACGGCGGCGGGGAGCTTTCCCCTGAAGGACCCACCCTCGAACGGCTGCTTCAACGCGTACAGGCGGTGGACGGGACCATGAACGTGGACATCATGCAGGGTTGGGGCGCCGATATCTCTGTGGTCCTGCCGTTGGATCCGCCGTCAACCCCTGCGGGGGACGTAGCAGAATGGGGGCTGGCCGCCAGGGAACTCGAGGTTCTTCAGTTGCTGGCTGCCGGCCAGCGTAATCGCTCCATTGCCGCCGATCTTGGCATCAGTGAAAACACTGTGAAATTCCATCTTCGGAACCTCTTCCGGAAGCTGGACGTCCGGTCCCGCACTGAGGCCATTGCGTTGGCCCACAGTGCGGGACTGCGGTAGTCAGACTAGGCGTCGATCACCATATCGGTCTGTGCGGTGGAGCAGCAGGGCAGGAACTTGCCCGCATCGATTTCCCGGGCACGGATCCCGCCCTGGTGGTTCATCTCCACCTCCCCTGACAGCTTGACCACCTTGCACGAGCCGCACATGCCCTCTTTGCAGTTCGCGCCGATCCTGACTCCGGCACGCTGCGCCGGACCGAGGATGTGCTCGGTGGGGTCGACGCGCACATTGATGCCCGTGCGCATGAAGGACAGGGTGAGGCTTCCCGTCCCAACCGTCTCGAAGCTTGATGCGTCCGGGGCATCGGCCTTCGCTCCCGCATCCGAACCGTCGTCGGAAGCTTCGTCCGAGTCGGCGTCGACAGTCTCCAGCGGCAACCCCGTGGCCTTCAGGGGCCCCTCGGCGTCGTAGCCGGGCTCGTAGAGCCCGAACGCCGTGGGCTGGCTTTCGTAGTAGCCTTCGGCGGAATCCGCTATTTCCTCGGCTATTTCCTCGGCGATGTCCACTGCAAGCGCGAGCTCTGCCTGGTACTCAAGGATTGTCTGCCGATCTCCCGTGAAGAATTCCATGTGGATGGACGTGTCATCCACGCCCACGTTGCCCAGGAGTTCGGTGGCGGTGTTCAGGTAGCCCTCGGGTCCACAGGCATATACCTGCCGGCCGTTGGCGTCGGGGGCAACCTCCTCCAGCATGGCTGCCGTCAGCCTTCCACTCAGGCCTTCCCATCCCTCGGGCTTGCTGCGGTCGCCCAGGGAGTAGAAGACCTTGATGCGCGAATCCACGGACGCAATGTAGGCCAGCTCCTTGTTGAAGGCAAAGCCTCCGGCTTCCGCGCCGTGGTAAAGCACCACCACATCGGCTTGTCCGGGCAAGGAGTGAATGGTCCTCACCATGGACATGATGGGAGTGATGCCCGCACCGGCGGCCAGGAGGAGGTACCGGGCCCGCCGGTCTGCGTCCGGCAGGTGAAATGCCCCTACCGGTCCCAGCATCTCCAGAACAGTGCCGGGTTGGATGTTCTCGTGCACCCACGGTGAAACCAGGCCTGTGGCATCGCGCTTGACTGTGATGTCGAAAGTCCACGGTTTGGTGGGAGCGCTGGACAGCGAGTAGCTGCGGTCCACAGGATCCTCGTCCTCGCCGTTCACAGGGAAAGCAACGTTGACGTACTGCCCCGCGCGGAACGCCAACGGTGCACCATCGATGCGACGGAACACGAAGGTCATCATGCCGCCCACTTCGGGAACAATCTCCACGCATTCGGCCATGAACTCCTGCGGATGCCAGGGACCCAACGCACGTGCGGCGCTGGCCGGCCCCTCAGTGCTGCCCATCACCCTGTTCCAGGGCATCTCCAGACCGCGAATGCGATGTGGCTCCTGGACCAACGTCTCAGTGAGGAGTTCCGTCATGCCAAGTGCTCCTGGACGCGCTGCACGTACCAGTTGATGAAAGCCTCCACCTGGTACTCGCTCTTCATGTACGGGCCGGGCTCATAGGCAGGGCTGCCAGCGCCCGTCTGGCAAAGCTCCACGAACGCCTTGTCCTGCAGATTGGTCTGCTTCCAGGTGTAGGTGAGCTTCTCCAGATCGTAGTCGACGCCTTCCACGGCGTCGTCGGCTACCAGCCACGTGGTGCGAACCAGGGACTGGTGTTCGTTGATGGGGAAGACCCCGAACGTGATGACGTGGTCGCTCTGGAAGTGGAACCAGCTGTTGGGCTGCAGGTGCATCGAGCAGCGGCCAAGCCGGAAGTCCCGCAGATCGCCGAGCAGCTTCTTGGAGAGCCTGCGCCCATCGGGAGAGAACGATTCGCCGTCGCCGTCGAGCGATTCCCGTGAGATGCGGATTCCAGCAATGCGGGTGTCAAGCTCTTCCACCACCTCGTAGGGAAGGCCGTAACGGCGGCAGCGCTCCTCGAGCGATGCCTGTGCTTCCTTGTTGCGGTCCCACACTTCTTCAAGGTGAGCCGGGATCAGGCCCTCCGTCAGGCCCCAGGTGGGGAAGAGGGAACAAGCGAGCTCCGGGTGGCCGTCACAGTGGTAGCACTCACGGTTGTTCTCCATGACGAGCTTCCAGTTGCCCTCTTCAACGATGTTCTGCTGGTAGGCGATTTTCGTCTTAGAGAGATCGTGGGGCGCAAGGTACGGCTCGAAGATCTTGGAGGTCTCGTCAAAGTCTGTGGGCGGTTCGTCCGCAATGCAGACGAAGATCAGTCCGGCAACCACACGGCTGTGGGCGCGCTTGAGGCCGAAGCAGCCCTTGTCGAACTTCGTCTCCCCCGGCGCGGAGGCGTGGATCAGGTTGCCCTCCGGGGAGTAGGTCCAGGAGTGGTAGCCGCAGACCAGGTTGCCTGTCGACCCGGCGGGCTCGGTCAGGACGCGGGCGCCGCGGTGGCGGCAGACGTTGTGCAGGACGTTCACGCCGCCGTCGTCATTGCGCAGGACGATCAGGGAGTAGGGACCATAGTCGACGGTGACGTAGTCGCCCGGCTCCGGCAGTTCGGCGATGCTGGCTGCGAAGATCCAATGCTGGCCAAAAATGGCTTCCATGTCGATCTTGAAGATCGTGGCATCGGTGTAGAAAGGCGCATCGAGGGAAAATCCCTTGCGCCGGAACTCGAACAGTTCGCTGATCTCTGCCAGCTGCTCTGCAGGCAAGGATGAAGCGAGTTTTCCGCGTGAGTTGAGGGGCAAGACTGGAGCAGACATGTATTTCCTCCCGGGAGGCGTGGGGTAAATGTGTGTTTCGTGGGGACCACGGCTGCGTGGGGTGCGAGCGGCGTTGTCGAAATCCTTATAGTCATGAGATTAGGGATCAATGATCCGCAACAAAAGCGCAAGATTCAGAAGATAACCGTGCACAATAGGTGCATGATTGATGCGAGGCTCATCACACTTCGAGTTTTTGCCCGTTGCGGCACCATCGGCGCGACCGCGGAGCTCACTGGCTATTCTCCCTCGGCTGTCTCCGCGCAGCTGCGGGAGCTCCAGCGGATGCTCGGGATGCAGCTGCTGACCAAGGACGGACGGGGGGTGCGGCTGACGGCCACGGGCCGCTTCATCGTGGCTGGTTCTGACGCCCTCATTGCCGAATGGGAGCGCCTGCGCGCAGCAGCCATGGAGGCCGGCGACCAGGTGCAGTCACGATTCGGCCTTGGCGGATTCTCGACGGCGGCCGCCCAGCTGCTGGCTCCGCTAGCGGCTACTTTGCGCACAACACGCCCGCTGCTTGAGGTCCAGGTCCTTGAAGCGAACCCGGCCCGTTGCTTCGATTTGTTGGTTGCGGAGCGAATCGACCTTGCGGTCATCGTTGCCATGCAGTCCGACACCTATGTTGAGGATGATCCGCGCTTCGAACAGACGGTGCTGCTCGACGACCCCCTGGACGTGATCATTCCCGCTAACCATCCATTGGCGGCACGGGAAACGGTCACACTGGAAGAGCTCGCCTCGGAACCATGGATCACCGAATCCGCCGGGTCCACCTATCACGCACTCTTCACAGCGGCGTTCACGGCTGTGGGGGTAACACCGCGCATTGCCCATGAAGCCGTGGAATGGGAAACCCAAATCGCTTTTGTGGGCGCTGGACTAGGCGTAGGCCTGCTGCCGCGACTGGCACCGCTGCACAGCACCGAGAACGTGGTCCGACTCCGCATCACTGGCAAAGGAAAGCCCGCGCGACGCATTGTGGCAGCGGTGCGGAGGGGCAGCATTGCATCACCCCTGATACAGGAATCTCTCGGCATCCTTCAGGAGAGCGCGCACCGGATCCTTACGGCCCGCCCGGAAGACGACCGCTGACACTAGTCCCTCAGGCCCAGACCTGGTAGCCCGTCGACTTATCGAACAGTTTCCTGGTGGATAGGCCGTCGGCTGCGATCCACAGCACGGAATCGTCGTCGGCAGCCTGCTCCACTACACCGGTGAGAACATGGCGGCCCATCAACCACACCTCCACCGTGTGGCCGTTCAGCTGAGCCCAGTCGGCCCGAAGGCCGCGGCCGTGAACGGTTTTGGCGAGAGCGAGATCCCTCATTCGTTTCACCAGCCGCGTCCTGCGAGGCGGTGGGGCTGCGGGATGTCGTCCACGTTGATGCCGACCATGGCTTCACCGAGGCCACGGGAGACCTTGGCGATCACGTCAGGATCGTCATAGTAGGCAGTTGCGTTCACGACGGCGGCGGCGCGCTCGGCCGGGTTGCCGGACTTGAAGATCCCGGAACCGACGAACACGCCGTCTGCGCCGAGCTGCATCATCATCGCAGCGTCAGCCGGGGTGGCGATGCCACCGGCGGTGAACAGGACCACGGGGAG
>NZ_JAPSHI010000050.1:0-8460 GCF_031180005.1 Paenarthrobacter sp.
AACGCCGATAACGGATATTCCGTCAAGCTAGCGGACGGCGGCAGGTTCGGGTGTACGCAAAACTGTCGTCCCGATAATGGCAGGTCTCCTGAGATGCGAACTGGGTCTGGCAGGAGGCGGGGTTCGACTTGGCCTACTTCTCGGGGACATCAACGACGCTGTGATGAGGCTACGAAATTGACATAGGGTTCGGTAGATATAGCTTGGACCCCGCCTACGAATGTTCCACGAATTGTCTCCGCAGTCTCAATTTCGGATGGCCTGGTTCCAGATGGAGGCTGTCTTGTCCTGAAGTAGGGCACAGAAGGCAAAGGGATCCGTTTGATTCGGACGGTATGGGGTGGCGTCCACTGAAAGGGTCACACTTACGCCGTGTTGAGTGATCGCCTGCAGGAACCTAATCAGCTCAGGATCCTCTTCGACGGTGCCTCGACCATCTTTTATAGCGCTGCTGGTAAAGTCCAAAGCCCCCGGTGCGGTCACTTCATGTGAAAGCCGGATTGCCGATATGAGATCGGCTGGAATGGCAAGCAGGTCCGCAGCTGCGTTTTTCGCCTTGAAATGTTGCCCCGTGGTGATGCAGAGCCCAGCATTCCTGCGCTGAGCACGCGACACGATCATTGCTGCACTCCTGATGGAGGCGATGTTTGTGTTGGGTCTGGGTTCTAGACTGACTTCCAGGCGCCGTTGCGCTGCCTGGTCGCAGATTTCCTGGAATTTCTCGACCGCATCATCTTCAAGCTTGTCGGTGTTTGAGGTGCCCAATACCTGCAGGTGCCGGGCGTGGAAGAGATCAGCCAGGTCCAGGAGGCGCTCCAGCGTTTGGTCGTCCTGCGCTTTGCTTGAGCCAACTCTCACCCCTGGTTGATTGTCGGCGGCTGCAAAGCTGTGCAAGCCGTCCAGTTCTGCGACTTTGACGTCGTAGACGGCGAGGATGCAGAGCATTTCTTCGTCACTGGTGCCCGCCGCGCGGAGCCGATCGTATTCGTATAAGGACAAGCCTATTGCGGTGAATCCGCCCGCGGCCGCTGCTGCGACGCGTTGCTCAAAGGTCACTCCAGTGAGGCTGCCCTGGGAAAGTACGAGTTCATTCACTGGACTGTATGCCCGCTGTTCAGTCATTGCTCTTCCTTCGAGTGGTCCGTTGGTGGGGCCTTTCACCCGGTTTGCCCGGGCAGGTGCTGGTGCAGGCCAGCGCGGTGACCGCGATATCCCTGTTATTTGCTGTGCTGCCTAGCCGACCGGACAAGGCATCGAGTCACTGATGTTTACGGCGGCGTTAGAACGGGGGTGCAGGTGACCGGCTCGTGCTAGATAGATTCAGTCGGGGAAGCGGATGCGTCGGCGAGCCTGATTAGTCGTTTCACAGCGGAAGCTTCGATGAGGGATGGGTCGAACTCCACAAGAAGCGAATCGTTGGTCGCGACCAGACGGCCGCGGCCCGGGACGTCGTACCTGGCCAGCATTTCTGCCAAGGCTTGTACGCGTTTACGGACCGCGACCTTGTTGGCACCGCTGACTATTGCGCGCACGGCGGTCTGGCCGACGTTCACCACGGTGAAGGTGGGCGAAAACAGGACCATAGTGCGCTCCAGAGATAGCGAGCGTATGTTGCGCGCCATATCATGTCTCCTTGCGTGGGCTAGTGACAAAGGTCTGTTGTCTTAGTACGACCGGGGGAGACCCAGGACCTTGGTGGCGACAAAGGACTTGATCATGTTGTTGTTTACCGGTGCTACCTGGAACATGCGGGTTTCCCGGAATTTGCGTTCTACGTCGTATTCATCCACGAAGCCATAGCCGCCATGGGTGTCCAGGCATGCGTTTGCTGCAGCCCAGCTCGCTTCTGAGGCGAGGTGTTTTGCCATGTTGGCTTCTGCCCCACAGGGCTCGCCGGCGTCGAACAGCCGTGCAGCTTCGTATCGCATCATGTCCGCGGCCCTGACCTTCATGTAGGCGTCCGTGATGGGGAATTGCACGCCTTGGTTGGCGCCGATCTGACGGCCGAACACGCTTCGGTTGTTGGCGTATTCGACTGCCCGCGTTGTGAACCAGTACCCGTCGCCAATCGCTTCGGAGGCCAGCAGAATGCGCTCTGCGTTCCATCCGTCAATGACGTAGCGGAAGCCCTTGCCGACCTCACCTATGACGGCAGACTGCGGTACGCGCATGCCTTTGTAGAAGATCTGGTTGGTGGCGTAATTGAACATCGTGCGGACCTTAACTACTTCCAAGGTCTCCGGCTGTTCGGCACGTACCTGACGCAGGTCCACCAGGAAGAGCGTGAGTCCGTGTGTCCGGTCCTCGCCGCCCTTCTTTGACGTCCGTGCGAGCACGAATGCGAGGTCTGATTCATCGATTCGACTGGTCCAGCTCTTGTGGCCGGTGATGACGTAGTCGTCCCCGTCCTTGACGGCCGCCGTTTCGATGCTGGTTGTGTCGGAGCCGGCTGCATCTTCTGTTATTGAAAATGCCTGCAAACGAAGGTCGCCGGAAGCGATTGCCGGGAGGTAGGCGTTCTTCTGGTCTTCGTTTCCATGGCGAAGCAGCGCGCCCATGGTGTACATCTGGGCGTGGCAGGCGGCGGAATGGCCGCCGGACTTGTTGATTTCCTCCATGATCACGCTTGCTTCTGTGAGGCCCACGCCCATGCCGCCGTACTCCGTGGGGATCAGCGCGGCCAGGAGTCCTTCTTTAGTCAGTCTGTCGACGAACTCCTGGGGGTAACGGCGGTTGCGATCAGTTTCGCGCCAGTAGGTGTCTGGAAACAGGGCGCAGAGAGTGCGGGTCTTTACCCTCAGCTCGTCGACAGAAGTATGGACAGTCACGGGTGCTCCTCGGTTTGTGGCTAGGCGTCGTCGGAAGCCAGTAAGCGATCAAAATAAAATATATTCGGACCAAGACTTTGGCGGTCCCGGCCTTTAATTTCGCTGTGTGCACGGTCGCCGCCGGCCTTCCGGCCGGGCGGACCAATATATTGACTTCCCCTCGTCTCCGGAAGACCAAGGGGGAGGCTTATTCAGCGTCTGCGGAACAAAACAGTTGTCGCGCCGACTCTTGGAGACTAGTATACGGGATACGGTATCCGCAATGGAAGAGGAACTAACGACGATGACGTCAGAACTTACTACGGGGCAGACCCGTGTAGTGCCGGGATGGACTGGGCGCCTGTTTGAAGATTTTTCGGTCGGCGACATCTACTACCACCCATTTGGTAAGACGGTTACGGAGGCTGACAACCAGAACTTCACCTTGGTGACGCAGAACGTGGCCAAGACCCACGTGGACCGCAACTTCGCTGCGGGTACGGAGTTTGGCCGGCCTTTGGTCAATTCGACGTTCACTCTCGCGCTCGTGACCGGTCAGTCCACGATTGACCTGTCCATGAACGTCTTCGCGAACATGGGATGGGATGAAGTGCGGATGCCTAACCCTGTGTATGAGGGCGACACCATCTACTCGCGGTCCAAGGTCCTCGCCCTCCGCGAATCGAAATCCCGACCAAACCTTGGCCTTGTCACTGTGGCCACCGAAGGGTTCAACCAGGACGCCAAAATCGTCATCAGCTACCGGAGGACCTTTATGGTTTACCGCCAGGGACACCTGCCGAGTGTCGAGTCGGCCAGACCCGACGAATCAACCTTGCCGGACCACGGAGATTTCCAGTGACCGGTCCACGGGAGGTGGTGCTGGAAACTCAGGGACAGGAACTGGTAGCAGCGGCGGTGACGGCACTGTTCGTCCCCGGCGACCGACCAGAACGTTTCGCCAAGGCGGCAGCCTCGGGCACCGACGTGGTCATAGTCGATCTTGAGGACGCGGTGGCACCAGAGAACAAAGCGAAGGCGCTGGCCGCCGCAGTTGATTCGCTGACTCGTGGCGAGCTGCGTGCATTGGTCCGGATCAACCCGCTCGGAACTGAGACCAGCAACACCGAGATCGTTGCTCTTCTCGGCGTTGCACAGCAGGCCAGGCATGGCCTGCTGGGGCTCGTTATCCCCAAGGCCGAAGACAGCATGGCCCTGAGAAACCTCGCCAGTCGTTGCGACATGCTTGATCTGGCAGTCGTACCCCTCGTCGAAAGCGCTGTTGGCGTGGTCGGCGCAGCCGAGATCGCCGGCATATCCGGTGTCACCCGCTTGTCGTTCGGTGCCATCGACTACGCCCTGGACATCGATGCCGGAAGTGATGACAGGTTTTTGGACCACGCCAGGAGTGCGCTGGTGGTCTCATCACGGGCGGCCGGAATACCGGCGCCTCTGGATTCGCCCGCCATCTTCATCAAAGAGACCGATAAGGTGCAGGCATCGGCAAATCTGGCACGGGGGTTCGGATTCGGCGGCAAACTGTGCATCCACCCCTCCCAGGTCCCTGTCGTCAGCCAATCCTTCCGCCCGGCTCCAGTGGAGGTCCAGTGGGCTGAATCTGTAGTTTCCGCTGGCAGCGGCGCCAGCCAGATTGAGGGCCAAATGATCGACCGTCCTGTCATCGAACGGGCACAGCGCATTCTCGCCCGAGCACGAAAGGAGAAGTGATGGGCCGGCTACCTCTTGAAGGAATCATGGTTGTCTCACTGGAACAGGCCGTCGCCGCCCCGTTTGCCACCCGGCAACTCGCGGATCTTGGGGCCAGGGTCATCAAGATTGAGCGGGACACAGGAGACTTCGCCCGCGGCTATGACAGCAAAGTCAACGGCTTGGCGAGTTACTTTGTGTGGCTGAACCGGGGTAAGGAGAGCATCGTCCTTGATCTTAAATCCGCCCACGGCCTCGAAGCCCTGAAGCAGCTTGTGGCCAAGGCCGATGTCCTGGTTCAGAACCTCGCCCCGGGTGCGGTGGAACGGCTGGGCTTTGGTCCGGACGAAGCCCTGGCACTCAATCCCAAGCTTATCCACGTCTCCGTTTCCGGGTACGGGAAGGGCGGCCCGTATGAGCAAAAGAAGGCCTACGACCTCCTCGTCCAGTGCGAATCCGGACTCTTGAGCGTTACCGGAACAGAAGACTCCCCTGCCAAGGTGGGAGTCTCAATTGCCGACATCTGCGCCGGAATGTACGCCTATTCAGGGATACTGACATCCCTGCTGCAAAGGGCTTCAACCGGCAAAGGCGACGTCCTGGAAATTTCGATGCTGGAGGCACTGGGGGAGTGGGTCAGCCAACCCTATTTCTTCGCCGAATACGGCGGGGCTCCGCCTGCACGGAGTGGGGCCCAGCACGCCAGCATCGCCCCTTACGGGCCATTCGGTACCGCCGACGGGACCGTCTTCTTTGGCATCCAAAATGAGCGCGAATGGGAAAAGTTCTGCCGGGAAGTTCTGCAGAAACCAGAACTGGCCGGCGAGTCACGATTCCTGGGAAATGCCGCCAGGGTTCACAACCGTGACGATCTCCACAGCGAAATCAACGACGTGCTGCGGTTCCTTTCAACTCAACTGGTCGTTGAACGGCTCGACGCGGCATCCATCGCCAATGCTGAACTGCGCGACATGCACGGGTTCTCCGCCCACCCGCAGCTGTCCGCAAGGAACCGGTGGCGTGACGTGCAATCTTCTGTCGGTGACGTCCGCAGCCTGATCCCGCCGGTTACCTCCAGGGAGGCAGGGTTCTCCATGGGACCAGTGCCTGAGTTGGGGGAGCACACCGAGCAGGTTCTTGCCGAGCTGGGACTGCCGCTTACTGCTGCTGAGCGCTGATTCCGGCATTGCCGCCGGGTCCGGAAGGTACCCGGCGGCAATACTTTATTCTTAGCGGGAGCATCAGGAGAAGAGGCACCAATGAGTAACCGCAGCAGTGACGACCGTGGCCGCAGGCAGCTCAGTGATGAAGCGGCCGCCTACGTCCGCGGGCTCATCATGTCCGGCGAACTCAGGCCGGGGACAACCGTCAGACCCGAGATGGTCGGACAAGCCCTGAGCATTTCGACCACCCCCGCCCGCGAGGCCCTGCAGGCACTGCGGGTGGAAGGCTTCCTGGACCTGCTCCCGCGCCGAGGCTTCCAGGTCGCACCACTCACCGGACAAGACATACGGGACCTCTTCCACGTCCAGGCACTCATAGCCGGTGAACTGGCAGCGAGGGCTGCAGCCAGCCCCACACACGATGAGCTGGCGGAACTGGAAGCACTACACCACGAACTGATCGCGGCCGCACGCCGGAATGACCTTGATCTCCTCGAAGAGAAAAACCACGCCTTCCATCGCCAGATCAACACCATGGCCGGCTCCCGGAAGATCCTCTGGGCACTGAGCCTGATCACACGCTACGTGCCCCGGCAGTTCTATTCGTCGATTCCAGGATGGCCGGCGGCAACCGTGACCGACCATGAAGAACTCCTTGAGGGAATACGTTCAAAAGACGCGGCAAAAACACGCGCCTCAATGACGTCCCACATCATCCATTCAGGCGAACTGCTCGCAGCCAACTTCGACAAACGAGTGGTCGCCCCGGCGCTCCCGGCAACAGACACCGCAGCAAGCACAGCAATAGCCGGAACGAACCTGCACAGGACTTCGCTGCACGCTGCAAGTCAATAGGGCGCTGCCGCCAGCCGTTCTCCTTCGTTGGCCGATCTACGTAGTCGTGCTTTTGTCTGGCAACCCGTATAGGAGCACTCCAACGACACCCAAAAAACTGCTCCCACGGGAAAAACGGAATGACCGCAGAAAGCCTTGTTCGTGTTCCGTATACGGTATACGCTTAGTACAACGCAGCTGATCCTGAAGGAGATGACGTGAAAAAGCTTAGGCGAGCCCCTGCCGGTACCCACTCTTTGCAATGGCGCATTGATCCGGCATTCGATGATTACGTCCGCAACCGCACCGGCGATGGCACCGTCACGCTTTCAGCCGGTGCCACGCGTGATGACGACGGCTACTACCATTTCCCCAAAATCGTCACTTCGGGGGATCACGAGAACCTGCACTTCGGCGGCTCGGTCGAATTCCGCGCCTATCTGGGTGTTCTTTCACTTCGCATCGCCGACCCGAGCCTGCACGTCGCCGGCGGCATGGTCCACCTGTACATCGCGGACGACTCCGCACCCGCAGGGACTCGGCTGGAGCTCGCAACGGCAGCTCTTGAGCCAGGGGCCACCGGCAGCATGCTGCTGGACCTTCGCCTGACCGAGCGCGGCGCTGAGCTGTTCCTCGGCAAGTATCCTGCCGGTTCTCCCTTGGCACCTTTGAACATCGTCCTGGGCGCCCCTGCTGCCAGAGCATTTTCCGTCGAAGGAGCCTTCTGATGGATACGCCTCTGTCCATTGCGGTCATCGGAAGCGGGCCTTCCGGTTGCTACCTTGCCCAAAGCCTGCGCCGGTCATTTCCCCAGTCGGAGATCACGATCTACGACCGACTGGCCTCCCCATTCGGCCTGGTCCGCTACGGCGTCGCCCCCGACCACCAGAGCACTAAATCAATCCAGGCACAGTTTGCCCGGTTGTTTGAACGCGACAATGTCCGCTTCGCAGGCAACATTGAGGTCGGCGCCGACGTCTCCCTGGACGAACTGCGCAGCATCCACCACATCGTCGTGCTGGCTGCAGGCCTTGCCGAGGACCGGACCGTCGGAGTGCCGGGGGAGGACCTTCCGGAGGTCTATCGCGCTGGCCGCATCACGAGGCTCTTTAACGCCCACCCGCTGGAGCAAACCGAGGTGCCGAAGTTCGGCAAATCAGTGGCAATTATCGGCGGCGGCAACGTGTCCATCGACATCCTGCGTCTGCTGATCAAGCGGCCCGAGGACTTCCTCAACAGTGACATCAACGACGACGTGCTGGCAGCCTACATTCAGGCTCCTGTGAGCCACGTGGACCTCATCTGCCGTTCGACCGTCACGAACGCTCCCTCTGATCCAGTCATGCTCGCTGAGCTCGGACGCGTAAAGGGCGTGAAATTCTCCTGCGCAGATCCTCTTGCGGTAACGGAGGACGCTCCGCGTACCGCCGTCGCGAGGGCGAAGGCTATTGAGGAGCTTCTCCAGGTCGATCCGGGAAACGAGACCCGTGTCGAGGTGGTTTTGCACTTTGGGTGGGCGCCGGTGAGCATCAACGGGGATGGGCACGTCCAGAACCTGGAACTGCGGTCCGTCAATGATGGCCGACCGAACATACTCCTCGGCACAGACTCTGTCGTAACGGCCATTGGTTTCGATTTCGACGCCGGCGACTGGCACGGTCTCGGTGCCCTGAAGGCCAACCTTGAAAGCGGGGTGCTGGATTACGGACTGTACCGCACAGGCTGGATCAAGCGCGGTTCCCGTGGAACGATCGCCGAAAACAGGTCCTGTGCAAAGGCCGTAGCAGACGAGATTGTCGCCGGCGTCGATTCGCTCCAGCACCAGCCGAAGCCGGGATACGCAGGCCTGCCCGAAGAGGTCCGGGCCAAGGCTGTGGATTATTCGGCGTGGAAGCGCGTGGACGCCGCCGAGACCGGTGCCGCCGCTGCCGATCGGTCCCGCCGGAAGA
>NZ_JAPSHI010000016.1:0-105709 GCF_031180005.1 Paenarthrobacter sp.
GCCCGTACACCCTGTTCACTGGCCAGTGGGCCGACCTCCCTTTCGAGGAAGTCGCGCGCCTCGCTTCCGGTTGGGGCTATGACGGCCTGGAAATCGCCGTTTCCGGAGACCACCTGGACGCCTGGCGTTGGGACGAGCCCGGCTACGTCGAATCCAAACTCGCTGTGCTGGAGAAGTACAACCTGAAGGTCTGGGCCATCTCCAACCACCTCAAAGGCCAGGCCGTCTGCGATGACCCGATCGACTTCCGCCACGAAGCCATTGTCGGCTCCCGCGTGTGGGGTGATGGGGAGCCCGAAGGCGTCCGCCAGCGCGCCGCCGAGGAAATGAAGCACACCGCCCGCCTCGCGCGCGCTTTGGGCGTGGATACCGTGGTGGGGTTCACCGGCTCCTCCATCTGGCAGTACGTCGCTATGTTCCCGCCCGTCCCCGAAAAGGTCATCGACGCCGGCTACCAGGACTTCGCCGACCGCTGGAACCCCATCCTGGACGTCTTCGACGAACAAGGGGTCCGTTTCGCCCACGAAGTGCACCCCTCCGAGATCGCCTACGACTACTGGACCACCGTCCGGACCCTCGAAGCGATCGGCCACCGGGAAGCGTTCGGCCTGAACTGGGACCCTTCGCACTTCATGTGGCAGGGCATCGACCCGGTGTCCTTCATCTGGGACTTCAAGGACCGGATTTACCATGTGGACTGCAAGGACACCAAGCTCCGCCCCACCGGCCGGAACACGGTCATGGGCTCGCATCTGCCTTGGGGCGACCCGCGCCGCGGCTGGGACTTCGTCTCCGCCGGACGCGGGGACGTGCCCTGGGAATCATCCTTCCGCGCCCTCACCGCCATCGGCTATGACGGACCCATCTCCGTGGAATGGGAAGACGCCGGCATGGACCGCCTCCACGGCGCCCCCGAAGCCCTGGCCGCCCTGAAAAAGTTCGACTTCCCGGCCTCCCAAACCAGCTTCGACGCCGCGTTCAGCAGCAAGGACTAAGCACGTGACTCTCAGCAATGGCACCTCTGATGGAACAATCCGCTGGGGCATTCTCGGCACCGGATTTATCGCCGGGCTCCAAGCCAAGGACCTGAACGAGAACGGCTTCACCGTGCAGGCGGTCGGCTCGCGCTCACTGGAATCGAGCAAGGCGTTCGCGGAGCAGTATGGCGTTGCCACGGCGCATGGCAGCTATGAGGATTTGGCGGCTGACCCTTTGGTTGACGTCGTCTACATCGCCACACCCCACCCCTTCCACCACGCGAACGCCCTGCTGGCGTTGAATGCGGGCAAGCACGTGCTGGTGGAGAAAGCGTTCACCATGAACGCCCGCGAGGCTCAGGACATCATTGACCTGGCAGAGTCCAAGGGGCTTGTGGCCTTGGAGGCCATGTGGACGCGGTTCCTTCCCCATATGGTCCGCATCCGGGAGCTTATTGCGGCCGGCGCTATTGGCGAGGTCCGGAAGGTGGTGGCCACACATAACCAGAGCCTTCCCAAGGATCCGGCCCACCGGCTCAACGATCCTGCACTCGGTGGCGGAGCGCTGCTGGACCTGGGCATTTACCCGATCTCTTTTGCTTTCGACATCCTGGGCACACCTGCGTCGATCAAGGCCAGCGCTTCCATGTCGGCCACCGGCGTGGACCGCCAAACGGCGGCAATCTTCGAATACCCCGACGGCGCCCAAGCGATCGTTGATTGTGAGCTGGACGCCGCCAGCGCCAACCGCGCAATGGTCATCGGAACCGATGGGTGGATCGACATCGAACACACCTGGTACAACCCGGTTCCGTTCACGGTTTTCGGGGCTGATGGCACTGTTGTGGAGCGCTACGAGCAGCCCGTAAACAGCCGGGGCATGCAGTACCAGGCGGCAGAACTCGAACGCCTGATCCGCGCCGGCGAGACGGCGGGTACCATTTTGCCGCCGGCCGAGACCGTGGCCATCATGGCTGCCATGGACGAAATCCGGAAACAGATCGGACTTCGCTACGAATCTGACGCCACCCTGGAAGGAACCCAAGAATGAGTGATTCACCGCGCCTTGCCGAACTCCGCCAGCAGGAAGAAGAGTTGGTCTTCGCTTCGTTCGATCACCATGACGCATGGCGGCTCGGCTCGTTGATCGCCAACCACGCCATCGCCTCGGAGCTCGGGGTTGCGATCGATATACGGCGGCACAACATAGTCCTCTTCCGCTGCGTCCTTCCCGGTTCCACCGCCGACCAGGAGGAATGGATCCGCCGCAAGTCTGCTGCCGTGCTGCGGTTTGAGCACAGCACGGCCTTGTTAGGTGAAAAGTTTGCCGAACGCAACCCCCTTGGCGGCGGGTGGCTGGCCCCGGAGGACTACACGCTCGACGGCGGATCGTTCCCCATCCGCGTACGAGGCGCAGGCGTAATTGGTGCTGTTACGGTTTCCGGTTTGTCCTCGGACGAGGACCACCAGATGGCGGTGGACGGGATCCGCAACTATCTGAAAACGGTGGGGATTTAGGGACTCTCTCTAGCAGGAATCGGCTTTGATTTGGGTAAGCGGCTTCACTCGATTGAGCGAATGAACTCTACACAACGCAACGTCCCTTACCGGCTATTAATCCGTGGGTACCGGGAAGCCGACCACACGTCCGGAAGCACGGCCCGGGCGTCGCAGGGGCTGGTAGAGATTCCCACCGATTCCGCCGCCGCGCCCGGTCTTGGGCTGGAAATCGGCCGCATGAGCGCTTAGCGCCGAAATGTACATTTTCGCTAAATAAGCCTAAAATCAGGTTATGAGCGAGATGACAGTAACCGTTGCGCGTAGCCGGCTCTCCGAAGCGGTCGATACCGCGCGAGTGAGCCATGAACCGGTGTACTTGTTGCGCCGTGGTCGTCGCGTCGCTGCGCTGATCGATGCAGAGGATCTCGCGAAGCTAATCGAGGCAGCTGAAGACCTCCACGACCTCCGCGCAGCAAACGCTGCGCGGACCGAAATGACCGAGACGGGCGACGAAGCGGTGCCGTGGGAGGAAGTCAAAGCTGAGCTGGGCTTGGCTTGAGCTATGCAGTACAACTCGCGCCTGCCGCCGTCCGCCAGTTGCGAAAGCTCCCGCCGGATGCTCGCCGACGCATCCAGGCCGCCATCGAGATCCTCGCCGAAACACCTCGCCCGCCAGGGGCGAAAAAGCTATCCGGAAGCATCAGCGACTGGCGTGTACGTACCGGTGACTACCGCATCATCTACGAGATTCGTGACGCACAGCTCCTCGTTCTGGTGGTAGCCACGGGCCACAGACGCGACATCTACCAGCACTAAGGCGCGCCCGGCGAATCACCGCCCCTTCAGCACATATCGCCTTTCAGGGCGTCCGACGCCGTACTTGAGTCTGACCTCCAGCGCTCCCTCGTCGTGGAGGTACTCGAGGTAACGCCGGGCGCTCACCCGCGAGGTCCCCAGCTGCTCGGCGAGCTCGGCGGCAGAGAGGTCACCGGGCGCTGTTTTCAAGGCTGATTCAACCAGCTCGAGCGTCTCAACGCTGCAGCCCTTTGGCAGGCTCCGCTCGGAAGCGCCCAAGCCGAAGACCCGGTTCACGTCGGATTGCTCGGCCTCCACTTTGGAGGCGTCCAAGCCTTGGTAAGCGCTGAGGTAATGCTCCAGCCGCTCCTGCAGGTCAGCCTGAGAGAACGGCTTGATGAGGTAGTGGACGATCCCGCCCCGCAAGGCCTTTCGGACGGTTTCCACTTCCCGGGCAGCGCTGATCACCAGTACATCGAGGTCCGGGGCCACATCCCGGAGTTGGTGCATGAGTTCCAGCCCGTTGATGTCCGGGAGATGGATGTCCAACAGCACCAGGTCTGGCTGCAGCCGCTCGGTTTCCACCACAGCCTGGGCTCCCGTGTGCGCCACGCCCACCACCCCGAAGCCCGGCGTCCGCTGGATGAACCCGGCGTGGACCTTGGCCACCATGAAATCGTCGTCGACGATCAGAACCTTGATCACGGCTGCGTTGCCCCTTTGTCGAAGTTGGAGTGGTGCTTGTCGAAGCGTGCAGTGAACACGGCGCCTTCATCATTGGCCACCGTCAGGTCACCCCCGGAGCGCCGGCAGATCACCCGCGACAACGCCAAGCCAAAGCCCCGCGCATCGCCGGGTCCGGGCTCTTTCGTAGAGAAGCCTTGCCGGAAAATGTCCTCCGCGGAGCCGGAGGGCACCCCGGGACCGTTGTCCCTGACGGTCACTGTAACCTCGTCTCCCGAGTCGGCAACCAGCACGCCTACCGAGGCCCCGGGAAGTCCAGTGACGGCGTCGAACGCGTTATCCACCAGGTTTCCCACCACGGTGGTGAGGTCGCGTGACAGTTCCTCGTTGACGCGTGGCAGCGCGGACTTGGGATCCAGCTTCAGCTCCACGCCCCGCTCCGCCGCCAGGCTGGCCTTGGCGATCAGCAGGGCTGCGAGCGCGGGGTCCTCGATGCGGCTGGTGACGTCGTCGTTGAGCCGCGTCCTGTCTACGGTGGCTCCATTGACGAACTGCACCACGGAATCGTATTCGCCTATCTGGATCAGGCCGGAAATGACGTGGAGTTGGTTGGCGAACTCGTGGGCCTGGGCCCGCAAAGTATCGGTCACGGTCTTGGTGGCGCCGAGTTCACTCTCGAGGGAGGACAGCTCGGTCCGGTCCCTCAAGGTGGTGACGGAGCCGATGTCGCGTCCGTGGGAACGCAGGGCAACGCGGTTCATGACCACCAGCCGCTCCCCTACCAACACCAATTGATCCGCATCTGACTGCTCGCGGGTGAGGACTATTTTCAGCGCGGGGTCCACGTGGAGGGATCGCAGCTTCTTTCCCACACAATCCGGTGGCAGGCCAAGGAGTTGCCTGGCGCTTTGGTTGGCCACCGTAATGCGTTCGTGGGGGTCCAAAGCGACCACGCCTTCCTTCAGGCCCTGCAGCATCGCTTCACGGTTCTCCACGAGACCGGTGATTTCCCGCGGTTCCATGCCGAGGGTTTGCCGCTTGACGCGGCGGGACAGCAGGAATGATCCCGCAATGCCTAAAACACTGGCAACACCCAGATAGGTCAGCAGGTTGGGAATGGCGTCCCCCAGCCGCTCGATGGTGGATGGGTAGTTCCTGCTGACGGATGCTACACCGATGACTTTTCCGGAATCGTCCAGGACGGGGACGTGGGCGGACAGCACGGCACCGCTGCTGCCTGGCAGGACACCTGTCCAGGCGCGCCCTTCCATCACTTGGCTCTCACCCAGCGGCAAGGGTTGGCCCAACAGTCCGGGATCCGATGAAGCCACTACGGTGCCGTCAAGTTTGGCGAGTGCCACCTGTGATGATCCCGAAACGGTACGCACGGATTCGGCAACGGCAGGGAGGGCTGAACCGACGCGCGGTTCGGCCTCAGGCAGCAGCGCGCGAACAGTGGGGTTGCTGCCCAAGGCTTCAGCAGCCAGCAGCGCACGGCGCCCTTCAGTCCGTTCGAAGGTGGCGGCGGATTGGGCCAACGAAATGGCCACAACGGCAACAAGAACTGCCAGGACGATCAGTAACTGCAGCACAAGGTACTGCCCTGCCAGGGACATGCCTCTTCTTCGAGACAGTCGCGTGAGTGGAGTCACTGCTGGGTTCCTTTGGTGGCGCCTGGGAGCGGGGGAAAAACAGTTCCCCCGTGGCGTATCGGAACTATACCCCAGTGGCACAGAAGACCCCAGTGGCACGAAAGACCAGCTCAGACCGCAGAAGACCGTGAACGCAATGAACTTAAAGATCACTGCGAACACAAGAGTGATCCCTGTCACGCCCGGACCTAGCATCAAGTGAACAGGGCACAACGCTGATCGCCCTGCACCGAATTTTCGATGATGAGAAGAGGAACACCATGCGCCAGATCCGCGCATTGCGAGTCGCCGCCGTCGCCGCCGGCCTCGCCCTGATGGCCACCGGCTGCGGTGCTACAGGTAAGTCCACCGGTTCTGACAGCACCGGTGCAGCAGGTCCGATCACCGGACTCCAGATCATGGTTCCAAACACTCCGGGCGGTGGCTACGACACCACCGCCCGGGCAGCCGCCAAGGTACTGGACGACGAGAAGATCTCCACCAACACCGAAGTGTTCAACCTTGCGGGTGCGGGCGGTACGGTGGGCCTTGCCCGCATCGTCAATGAGAAGGGCAACGGTGACCTCACCATGCTCATGGGCTTGGGCGTTGTTGGAGCCAGCTACACCAACAAGTCCGAGTCGAAGCTGACGGAGACCACCCCGCTGGCGAAACTCATCGAGGAACCCGGCGCCATCATGGTCAGCAAGGATTCCCCCTACAAAACCATCGATGACCTGGTGACGGCGTGGAAGGCCAACCCCGGTTCCATCGCAGTTGGCGGCGGTTCTTCGCCGGGCGGCCCGGACCACCTCCTGCCCATGCAGTTGGCCGGCGCGGTGGGCATCGACGCCACCAAGGTCAACTTCGTCTCTTACGACGGCGGTGGCGACCTTCTGCCCGCCATCCTTGGCAACAAGCTGGGCTTCGCCGCTTCCGGCGCCGGCGAGTACCTGCAGCAGATCAAGTCCGGTGAGGTCCGTGTTCTGGCCACCAGTGGCGAGAACCGGCTGGAAGGCGTCGACGCTCCCACGCTGAAGGAGTCCAACATTGACCTCGTCTTCACCAACTGGCGTGGCGTCGTTGCCCCTCCGGGCATCAGCGAGGACGACAAGAAGTCCCTGATCGCCGCACTTGAGAAGATGCACGCTTCCACAGCCTGGAAGGAAACGCTCAAAACCCACAGCTGGACCGATGCCTTCGTGACCGGCGATGAATTCCAGACGTTCCTGACAGACCAGGACAAGAGGGTGGCGGACGTACTGACCAAGCTCGGGTTGGCGTGAGCTCCTTAGCCACAGGCCTGAAAGGCCGCGCCGAGCTGGGGGTAGCCCTCCTGCTCGGCGCGGTAGGCGTCCTGGTCTTCCTGGACGCGAACGGCCTGGTCACCCCGTACTCGCAGTCGGACCCGGTGGGGCCCAAGACTGTACCGTTCATTGTCTCCGGCTTGCTGATCGTCTGCGCTGTTCTCCTTGCCATCAACGTCCTCCGCGGCGGCAAAGGCGAGGCCGAGGGCGGCGAAGACGTCGACCTGGCACACCCTGCCGACTGGAAGACCGTCCTCCCGCTGGCCGGTGCTTTCATCTTGAACATCCTGCTCATCGACTGGGCCGGCTGGGTCATTTCCGGAACGGTCCTCTTCTGGGGCAGCGTGCTGGCGCTCGGCAGTCGTCGCTACCTCCGTGACGGCCTTATTTCCGTCGCGTTGTCCTTGCTGACCTTCTACGGCTTCTACCTCGGCTTGGGCATCGCACTGCCGGCCGGGCTCCTGGAAGGAATCCTCTAATGGACGTCTGGTCCTCCCTGATGGACGGTTTTGCCACCGCCCTCACCCCTATGAACCTCTTGTTCGCCGTGATCGGCGTCCTCCTGGGCACCGCCGTCGGCGTCCTTCCCGGGCTGGGCCCGGCCATGACTGTGGCGTTGCTGCTTCCTGTCACCGCCGCCCTGGAGCCCACCAGCGCCTTCATCATGTTCGCCGGTATCTATTACGGTGGCATGTTCGGCGGTTCCACCACTTCCATCCTCCTCAACACACCAGGGGAATCGTCGTCGGTGGTGACGGCCATCGAAGGCAACAAGATGGCCAAAGCCGGCAGGGCCGCACAGGCGCTTGCCACCGCGGCCATCGGCTCGTTCATCGCCGGCACCATCGGCACCGCGCTACTGGCGGTCTTCGCACCCATCGTGGTGCAATTCGCCGTCAGCCTGGGTGCTCCCAGCTACTTCGCCATCATGGTCCTCGCCCTACTCGCGGTGACTGCCGTCCTTGGCTCGTCCAGGCTCCGCGGCTTCGCTTCCCTGGCCCTTGGTTTGGCCATCGGGCTGGTGGGTATCGACTCCGTGACCGGCCAACGCCGACTCACTTTCGGCCAGCCCTTGCTGGTGGACGGCCTGGACATCGTGGTTGTTGCTGTCGCAATCTTCGCCGTGGGTGAAGCCCTCTGGGTTGCCGCCCACCTGCGCCGTACGCCCCTTCACGTCATTCCCGTGGGTCGTCCTTGGATGGGTAAGAAGGACTGGGGCCGTTCCTGGAAGCCTTGGCTCCGCGGCACGGCTTTCGGTTTCCCCTTCGGCGCGCTGCCGGCTGGTGGTGCCGAGATCCCCACTTTCCTCTCCTACGTCACCGAGAAGCGGCTCAGCAAGCACCCGGAAGAATTCGGCAAGGGTGCCATCGAAGGTGTCGCTGGACCCGAGGCTGCCAACAACGCTGCCGCTGCCGGTACCCTGACTCCGATGCTCGCCCTCGGCCTGCCCACCAACGCAACAGCCGCCGTCATGCTCGCCGCCTTTACGTCCTACGGCATCCAGCCCGGTCCGCAGCTGTTCTCCAGCCAAGGCCCGCTGGTCTGGGCGCTCATTGCCAGCCTCTTCATCGGCAACTTCCTGCTCCTGCTCATCAACCTGCCCCTGGCACCCGTGTGGGCCAAGCTGCTGCAACTCCCCCGCCCGTACCTTTACGCAGGCATCCTGTTCTTCGCGACGCTGGGTGCGTACTCGGTCAACCTGCAGGCTTTCGACCTTGTGCTCCTGCTGGCACTCGGTGCCCTCGGATTCATGATGCGGCGCTTCGGACTTCCGGTACTGCCGCTGATCCTCGGCGTCATCCTGGGTCCGCGCATTGAGGGTCAACTCCGCAAGACGTTGCAGCTGAGCGCCGGCGATCCCGCTGGCCTGTTCAGCGAGCCCATCGCGATCGTGGTTTACATCATCGTGGCGCTCATCCTGGCCTGGCCGCTGATCTTCAAGCTCATCCGCCGCAACCGTCCCGTGGCAGCGCTCGTAGTGCCGTCTGCGCAGTCAACTCCCGAAGAACCGGAGACAGCCGCCCCCATCGAATCGACCACACCGACCCACCGAAAGCAGGAGAAACCATGACCATCGTGGTGGGATACGTCCCCACACCAGAAGGCGAAGCAGCGTTGACGCAGGCCATCGCCGAGGCCAAGAAGAGCAATGACACCCTGCTGGTCATCAACTCCTCCAAGGGCGACGCCCTGGTGGACAACCGATACGCCCAGGAACCGGACATCCAGAGCATCGAGGACCGTCTAGCCGATCAGGGCATCCAGCACATCATCAAGCAACCGGTCCGCGGCCATGACGCGGCTGCCGAAGTCCTGGACGCCGCCGACGAGAATGATGCCGATCTGATTGTCATCGGCCTTCGCCGCCGCAGCCCGGTTGGCAAGCTCATCATGGGCAGCGTCTCCCAACGGATCCTGCTGGAGGCGGACTGCCCGGTCCTGGCGGTCAAAGCGGAATAACTAAAGGCATAAAACGCACGACGACGGCTGGTCGCCTGGGTGACCAGCCGCCGTCGTGCGTTTGGCCGGTTTAGCCGCCCCACATCGCTGGGTTGAGCGGCGTCACGGTCATGCTTTCAAGACGAGCAGTGCCTCCTTCGGAAAAAACCGAGATGGCGTTGGCGCCGGCGGTTGGGAAGACCTGGTCCGTGATGGCTGTCAGGCCGTCCTGCGCGAAGAGCTCCACGGACGCCCTGTCCAGATAAAGGCGCAGCCGCAGCCGGCCATTGAGCAACTCCACCTTCGCGTCCTCGACTGAACTGAAGGCGGGATGGAAGCCCTCGTTGCCGGAGTTGGTCCTGTCGACGGAGAGCCGCTGAGTGGCAGTGGTGTAGCCGATCCGGGTGGATTCGTTGGCGTTCCCGAGGACTTTCAGGCCAAAAGCGGACGCAGTTCCGGGTGAGAACTCAGCGTCTATCTGCACCACGTCGCCTGTGATTGGAAGCGTGGTGGTTCCAGCTTGGATGTCCTGGGAGGATGCGGTGTAGCTTGCTCCCGCGTCCTTTAGGGCGTCCACCTGTGACACCACTTGCTGCCTCAACCTTGGTCCGGCGGATGTCTGGGTCAACACCACCTCGCGCGGCAGTGCCATGGTTCCGCGCCAGGTTGAAGTGGGCGTGTTTTGGCCGTAATCCCAGTTGTTCATCCAGCCCAGCATGATCCGCTTACCACCGGGGGCATTATTGAAGGACACCGCGGCATAGTAGTCCCGGCCCCAGTCCAGCCAATCGTGCTTTTCCAAGTGGGATACGTCCGAGGAGACGAACTCATCAGCAAGGATATGCCCCCATCCGCCGCGGTTGTTGTCCACGATCCTGATGGTGGCCTGGCTGCCCTTATAGGCGCTGACGTCCCAAGCGTTCCAGCTCAAGTGTTCGGAATCGGAGCCGGTCGCCGTCCGCACGGTCTGACCGTTGACCACCAGGTTCACCGTGGTTTCGCTGCTGCGGATCTTGGCTGGCTCGGAGCCAAGGACCATGTTGTCCAGCGTCAGATGACCCCAAGGGCCAGTTGCGTTGTCCACGATTCTGATGCGCGCGATCTGGCCGTGCCAAGGGGAAACATCCCAGTTTTGCCAATTCAGGTCCCCCGAGTTGGCGCCGGTCGCAGTGCGGACTGGCACCCCACCCACCAGCAGCTCGACTTGCAGTTGCCCGTCGGTGCGGCTGCCTCCGCCGAGGAGGAATGCGATATTGGTGTTGGTCAGATAGAACTCAGGGGACGTGATGGTGCCGACATTGTTGTCTTGGTAGGGGCCACCTTCGAAAGTATTGATCCTTTTCCCGATAGCGAATTCGCCGCCCGACGTCGACGGGTTCAGTGCCGCTTGGAAGTCGCCGGCTTGTTGCCAGCCGGCTTGAGTCAGCGTTCCGGAGTAGTCGAAGCCATCAAAAAGCAGGTAACCCGGCGGAGCCTGGTTACCTGACTGCTGTCCGGGCTGCCGGGCATGCTTTCCGCCCCCGACGAGGAAGTTAAGGTAGTCCTTGTCCAGTGTGAAAGGTGCGGATTCCATGGTGCCAACCGGGGTGTCTCCACCGTTAAAGCTGTTCACCAACCCGGCGCCAATGTGTCCGGTGACTTGCTGTTGCCCCGGGAGGGCCCCTGTGGCCGGTGCGCTTGCCCAGGGACCGGAACTGTTGGATGGATCGTTCTGGATGTTCCAGCCGGTGAAGTTGCCGCCGTTGAAACCGGCCAGGACGTCGCCGGGTGGAAGCTGGCCGGCAGGGTCGATGTTGTCGGCGGTGAATGTTGTCCCGTTGAAGTCCCCAACGAAGTATTGTCCGCCGCTGCCGCCGCCGACCGCACCGGGGTTGATGTTTACGGCCAGCACCCACTTGATGTTGTTGGGGTTGCCATCAATGGGTAGGGGGAACAGGTCAGGACACTCCCACTGCCCACCAACGGCATTTGCCGGGCCGAAATCCGACAGGTAGTTCCAGTCCTTCAGGTTGGTGCTCTTGTACAAAAGGACCCGGCGCTCATCGGCTTCCACCGCCGCCATCACCCAATAGTCTGCTCCGGCCGGGTTGTCGTACCAGAAAACCTTGGGGTCCCGGAAGCTGGAGGTATTCCGGTTGAGGACGGGATTGCTGCCGTATTTGGTCCAGCTGTGCCCGTCGTCGAGGCTATAGGCCAGTGATTGGGCCTGTTTGCCGGCCAGACTCGGATGGGCCCCAGTGTAGTTGCTCGTGTACACAGCCACTAAAGGCGGGTTTTGCAAGGTCCCAAACCCGCTGCTGTTCTGGGTGTCTACCACCACTGATCCGGAGAAAATCTCCTCGATGACGTTATTGTTTCCGTCGCGGCCGCGCGGGATGGCGAGCGGCTGTTCCTCCCAGTGGATCAGGTCTGTTGAGGAGGCATGACCCCAGCTCATGTTCCCCCACCCCGTTCCTTCAGGGTTGTACTGGTAGTACATGTGGTACTTGCCGTTGTGGTAGACGAGCCCGTTGGGATCGTTTATCCAGTTGGCCTCGGGTGTGTAGTGCAGATAGGGCCGATACTGCTGCGTGGACGGATCCGGACCTGTAGCCGCAGCATTCGTCGCGATGGTGAACGAAGCAGCGGCGAGGGCCACCACCGTCCCGAGTGTCAGCAAAGCTTTGGTGCGTCTGGTCATCTTTGACAGACCTTTCAAGAGTGCTTGCCTGGGAGTGGTTACGGCGTCGCCCTGAACGAGTGGCTGCTCTGGAACGGCTGGAACTGAGCTTGGGTTCCGCTGTCCAGGACTTTGGTTCCTGTAGTGGACGAGTCAAGGGTGACGGTGTGCACCGCGATTGCTGACACCGTGTTGTTGGTGGCAATGAAGTTGTTGTTCCCCGATGCCACCAGGATGATGGTGGGCGTCTGTCCCGACGGTTTTACGGACCCGGACGGGACGTCGTAGCTGAAGTGGTTTCCTGTCACGGTGTTGTTGCTGCCGGCGATATGAACCAAGCCGAAGAGATCATCCAGTCCGTTGTTGTACGGCTTAAGGGGGTCGAATGGTTCCATCTGACGGAGAAAGTGATTAGCCCCCACGAGGTTCTCGGTGCAGCTCCCCTCAAAATTCACCATCCCCGGGTAGAAAGCATGGAACCGGTTGGCAGTGATGGAAGATCGGCCGCAGTCCTTGAAGTGCACGCTGCTCTTCCCGCGCGGGAACACGTTGTTGCCTGTGACCAAAAGGCCCCAATGGCCCTCTGCGAAGATGGAGAACCCCACGAAACCCGCGCCGATCAGGTTGTCCGTGACTTTGGAAGCCTGGCCTGAGCCCGTGAGTTCAATGCAGGAACCACATTCAGCGAGGAAATTGCCGCTGACGCTGAGGGCATCCGTGTCCCGCACCACCAGGCCGTGCTCCAGGTACACCATGCCCATCCCTTCAACCCTGCAGGAATCGTTGGCGGAGTCGAAACGGATGCCAGTCTTGCCGTTGACGTAATCGTTCTCGTTGGCTCCAAAGGAGACTCCATCCAGGCAGAAGTTCTGGAAAACCACGGAACTAAGCCGTGGATCACCTGTCCGGTAAACGCGGAAGGCGTCGCCGTTCCCATCAGTGTTTTCCACCCGGATTCGGCTGCCACCAGGATTAATCTCATGCCAAGCTGAGGTGTTGCCAGCGTTGTAGCGGATACTCAGCGAGGTGAAACCGTGCCCGGAACCGCGGATGGTCAGGTAACTGACGTCCACGTTCACACGGGTCTTAAGCGAGTAGTCTCCCGGCGGAATGTAGATCACGGCGCCAGGCTTGGACGCCTGGTTGGTCTGTTGGCTCTTGATGTCAGCAATGATGCTGTTCATGATGAGCCCAATGTCGTTATACGGGCTTGCGCTTGGGTTCCCTGGAACGCTCCAAGTGGTGACGTCGTAGACAGTGGTCAAAGCTGGTTCTCCTCATCGTTGGGGTACTGCTTGAACGGTGTGCTGCACTGCTGATCGGCCTAAAGGACTCCAATAATTGCCCTGTGACCGGGCGGGGCCGGCGTAGGACCAGGGGTTTGCTGCGGAACGCGCGCCTGCGCCACCTCGGGCTGGGAAGAGAGCGCGGCGGCGGCCGCTACGGCCGCCGCCGGGAACATCCGGAGGATGCTCCTTCGGCTGAGGGTGATGGTGGGTGGTTTCACAGTTCTCCTTTGAAGTGGGCTTCGTGCCTGCCTGCGACCGGTTGCTGTGGCAAAGCTTGCAGAGTCCTGCGGCTTGCAGAGGCGTTACCTTTGCCGCCAAATGCACCCCGAGGACTGGAGCGAGCGGCGGGACCGGGTGCGAGTTCCAAGCCTCGGAACCTGCCAAAATTGCCAAAACGATTTATCGCGAGACTGGGAGTTACACTAAGCGCCCTTGAAGCGGGCTGTCAACGACAAAATCTTCGGCCATTTTTTGGCAACAGCCGGCCGGCAAAGTGACTCTTGACACTCCCAAACCCACACCCCTACAGTGTTGCCAAGTCGTTTTGGCAAAACGATTCTTCACCCCAAATAGTCTTGCCATCCCGTTCGAGAGAAAGTGAGTCGACAGCGATGTCCACTCGAAACACCATCTCCAGGCTCGTCACCCTTGGCGGCCTCTGCACCGCCGTCGCACTCGCGGCTACCGGATGCGGCGCAGGGGGCCCTGCACCAACGTCGGGTAGCGCCGCAGGCACAGTCAACGTCCTGGTGGAAGCCGGCGGTCACGCCGAACTCACCGGCGTTGCCGAACAGTGCACGAAGGACACCGGAATCGACGTCAACTTTGTGGAACTGCCGTACGACGGCATGTTCAACCGGCTCTCCAGTGAATTCTCCTCCGGCAACGTTTCCTTCGACGTCGCCGCCCTCGACTCCGTGTGGCTCCCGAGCTTCAAGGACGCGGTCCAACCCATCGACGAGATCTTCACCGAGGAGGCCAAGAAGGACATTTTCCCCGCACTGGTCAAGGAAGCAAACGTCGATGGCCATTTCATCGGCCTGCCGGCGTGGACCAACGCCGAGATCATTCTCTACCGCAAAGACCTCTTTGAAGACGCCAAAAACAAGGCCGACTTCCAGGCAAAGTACGGCTACGAACTGGCCGCCCCCACCACGTGGAAGCAGTACCAGGACATCTCGGAGTTCTTCACCAAGGACGGCATGTACGGCACGGATGTGAAGGGCGCCGTGGAAACTGAATGGCTGGCCCACGTCCTGCAGGCCGGCTCTCCCATGGTCCTCGACGGCGACAACGTAGTAATCGACAACGCAGCCCACAAAGAAGCGCTCGACTTCTACGTAAGCCTGACAAAGTCCGCGCCTCCAGGCGCTGCACAGGTGGACTGGGCTGCAGCGCAGAACCTGTTCAACCAGGGCAAGACCGCCATGACCCGCTTCTGGGCCCACGCTTACCGTCAGATCCCCACGGATTCACCCGTGGCAGGCAAGGTGGGAGCCGCAGCAATGATTGGCGGCAGCGCCGGCGTCGCTGGGGTCCCGGGACCCTGGTACCTGTCCGTCCCGAAGGCCACCAAGAACGCAGACTCCGCAAAGAAGTTCATCAAATGTGCCTACGACCACAACGGCCTGGGCATTGAATCAAGCCTTGGCCTGGCCTCCCGCATTTCCGCCTTCGAGAAGTACCAGGACCAGCCCGGATACGAGAGCTTCAAGCCTCTGATCGAAACCCTCAACGGCAAGGCCACAGCCACCCGACCGGCAACAGCCAAGTGGCAGCAAATCGTTGACACCGTCCTGGTCCCGCTCCTGCAGAAGGCAGTGGCCGGCGGCGATTCCGCGACCCTCCTGGCCGAAGCCAAGAAGCAGATCCAGGACCTCCTCAAGTAAAGACTCCGCGGCCGGCACCCGGAACCATAAACCCCGTGCCGGCCGCGGCCCCAACCAGCAGAAGAGAAAATCGTGCGCATCTCCGATCGCCGCTTCGCCCTATACCTGATGACCCCGGCGGCGTTGTTCCTGGCCATCTTCGTGGCCTACCCGCTATTCCGCCTCATTGCAGACAGCTTCTTCAAGATCTCGCCCATCGCAGGCGGCCCGCGTGACTTCGTGGGCCTCCAAAACTACGTGACCGCATTCGCCTCCGAAGCGTTCATGGGGGCGGGGTGGCGGACCCTCGCCTACACCTTGGTGGTAGTCACCCTCGAGTTCGCCCTCGGCTTGGGAATGGCACTCCTGTTCACCGCCCTCGGGCGCAGCTCGCAGGTATGGAGGACCGTCTTCCTGTACCCGCTGATGATCGCCCCGATTGTCGCCGGCTTGCTGTGGAAGTTCCTGATGATCGACAACTTCGGCCTCATCGGAACCCTCCTGCACCAGGCGGGCATCCTCTCCAACCCCAACCAGATCGGGTGGTTGTCAGATCCGAATATCGTGCTGTTCTCAGTGGCGATCCCGGACATCTGGCTCACCACCTCCTTCATGTGCCTCGTGCTTTTCGCCGGCCTGCAGAACATCCCCGGCGATCTCATTGAAGCTGCACGCCTGGACGGCGCCAGGGCACCTGCCCTCCTGTTCCGGATCATCCTTCCGCTCCTCCGCCCGGTGATCGCAGTGGCGTTGGTTGTCCGGGGAATCGACGCCGCACGCGCCTTCGACACCATCCTGATTCAAACCAACGGCGGCCCCCAGTCCGCATCCGAAACCATGAGCCTGCTGATCTACCGCACCATGATTCGCTTCGGCGATCCCGGCCTGGCCAGCGCCATGGGCACTATCTACCTGCTGGCGATGCTCGCCGTCGCATTCTTCGCGGTGGCCACCATCTGGCGGCCAGGAAAGGACAACTGATGAGCTCCCGGACCGCGATTCCACGGAACCGAGCCACAACTGAGGGCGACGTGACCGGCCAAGCCGCACAGCCGACGTCGAAAGTCACCGCACCGCAGCGCCTGCGCCAGCGTCGCGGCGTCAACCGCGAAGGCTTGGAAGCCGGACGCCGCAGCACCCGGACCATCCTGTGGATCCTGCTGGCGGCGGCCATGGTGCTGTACGGCTTCCCGTTCCTATACCTGCTGTTCACCTCATTCAAAACGCCGATCGACACCATCGCCGTTCCGCCCACCATTCTGCCCACGGAATGGACGCTGGAGAACTACGCCAACGCGCTGGGCCGGAGCGGAGTGCTGGCCTCGTTCATCAACAGCGTGCAGACAGCCATCATCAGCACCCTGCTGTCACTGGTCCTGGCTATCCCGGCCGCCTACGGCATCACGCGCTACAAGACTCCCAGCGGCCGGGTGTTCATCATGGCAGCACTGGTAACGCGTATGGTCCCGCCGGTGGCCATCGGCATCCCGCTGGCATCAATGATGTCCTCCGTAGGGCTCGCGGACACGCCCATCGCTTTGTCCATCGCCCACACCACCATCTCGTTGCCACTGTCCATCTGGCTCATGTCCAGCTTCTTCGAGGCTGTGCCCCGCGACTTGGAGGAAGCTGCAACGGTTGATGGCTGCAGCAGGCTCGGAGCACTCTGGCGGGTGGTCATCCCGGTGGTCTCCGGAGGCATCGCAGTCACCGCGATCTTCGCCTTCCTGGCCTCGTGGAACGAATTCCTGTTCGCCCTCCTCATGACCGCCATCCGCTCGCAAACTACTCCGGTGGTTATCGCGAACTTCCAGACCCAGTTCGGACTGGACTGGGGATCCATGACCGCACTCGCGGCGGTCTACTCGATCCCCGTCATCCTCCTGACCCTTCTCCTGCAGCGCAAAATCGTGGCAGGCATGACGCTCGGCGCTGTTAAGGGCTAAGAGCACGGTCAAGGCTACGGAAACTTTCAAGCTAAGAGAGGACCCCATGTCCAGCAGCAACTACTACGACGTCACCACGTGGCCAATCGGTAACCCCTCTGAGGACGTTGGTGAAGTTATTAACAGCATCATCGCGGACATCAAGGACCGGCAGACGGTCAAGGATGAGAACGACGGCGGCAAGCCGGGAGCGGTGATTTACCTTCCGCCCGGGGACTATCACCTCCGCACGCAGGTGGTCATCGATGTCAGCTTCCTCAAGATCCAGGGCTCGGGGCACGGCTTCACGTCCTCGAGCATCCGATTCAATGTTCCTGAGGATGAATGGCCGGACCTCCATGAGATGTGGCCCGGGGGAAGCCGCGTCATCGTCGATCTTCCGCTCAGCAACGACATACTCAGGGACGACGAATCCAAGGGCGCCGCGTTCTACATCGAACGTAGCGGGAGCCCTCGGATCAGCTCGGTGGAATTCTCCGACTTCTGCATCGACGGGTTGCATTTCACCCCGGATGGTTCAGCGCTGCCTGCGGAGAACAGCTACGTCAACGGCAAGACCGGCATCTACGTGGCCAGCGCCAATGACTCCTTCCGGGTAAACGGGATGGGATTCGTCTACCTCGAGAACGCGCTCACCATCTACAAGGCGGACGCCCTTTCCCTTCACGACAACTTCATTGCCGAATGCGGAAGCTGCATCGAACTCCGTGGCTGGGGCCAGGCATCAAAGATCACCGACAACTTGATTGGGGCCGGCTTCAAGGGTTACTCGATCTACGCCCAGAACCATGGCGGGCTCCTGATCACCGCGAACAACATCTTCCCCCGCGGTGCCAGCAGCATCCATTTCGACGGCGTCACGCGTTCAAGTGTGTCCAACAACCGCCTGCACTCGTTCTACCCCGGGATGGTGGTTCTTGCAGGGAACAGTTCCGAGAACCTCGTGGCCACCAACCATTTCCTTAGGGACCACGAGCCCTGGACTCCCTTCCTGGGAGTCGACAATGGGCGGAATGACCTCTATGGGCTGCTGAGCATCAGCGGCAACAACAACTCGGTGATCGGCAACCACTTCTCCGAAATAGTGGACGTAGCCAGCATTCGACCATCAGGGGCCACACCCGTGATCATCCGCCTGGCAGAGGGGGCCGGCAACTTCGTCTCCAACAATCACGTGGTGGCCATGGACGTTCGCGCTGCATCGAGTGACTCTTGCTTCTCGGCCCAAGTGGATGCGTTGTTGACCACCGGGGCTTCGGAGGGCCTTGCGGTGACCGCGGTCCTGGTTGATTCCGCCTCGGCCCGGAATACCATCCTTGATTCCGGACATGACGCCCAAGTGATCGCGAACAGGGGCGTCAACGCTGTGAGGGCCACACCGACCATTGGTTTCAACGCCGCAGGGACCGCCCAAACGAGCCAAACTACAGGTATTCCTCGATAGCCTACTGGGACGAGCAGGCCGAACGTAGGATCAGCAGCAAACATCAACACCATGAGGACGTGGGAGAGAAATGACCAAAAGATCCGTAGGTATCAAAGACGTGGCCGCCGCGGCCGGTGTCTCTGTCACCACCGTCTCCCATGTCCTCAATGACGTCGCCTACGCCCGCGTAGGCAACGAAACGAGGGAACGGGTCCACGAAGCGGCCCAACGTCTGGGTTACGGACCCAATCGGCTGGCCCAGGCTTTGCGCACCCAACGTTCGGGCATGATCGGTTTCATCAGCGAAGAAATTGCCACCACTCCACACGCAGGCAGGATCATCCTCGGGGCCGAGGAAACGGCGCGGGCCCGTGGGTACAACATCATGATCATCAACTCCACCAGCACCGGTTCCCAGGATTCGCGCGAAAGCGACGTCGCTGATCTGCTGGATCGCCAGGTGGATGGCATCCTGTACGCCACCATGTACCACCGGAAACTGTCCGTTCCCAAGAATCTGGCCGGAGTTCCCGCGGTCCTGGTGGACTCCGAGGACATCAACCACTCTGTTTCCTCAGTCATCCCCGATGAAGCCGGTGGCGCACGGCTTGCGGTGCAAACCTTGATTGACGCGGGGCACACGCGGATTGGCATGATCAACAACACTGACGACGTACCGGCAACGCACTCCCGGCTGAAGGCCTTCAAGGACACGCTGGCCGATGCCGGGCTGGAGTTTCACGAAGAGCTGGTCCACTCGGAACTTTCCGAGGTGCCGGGCGGCTACCAAGCGACGCTCCGGGTTCTGGAGTCCCCCAACCGGCCCACGGCCATCTTCTGTTACAACGACCGGATGGCCATGGGCGCTTACAGGGCGGCCGGGAAACTCGGTTTGCGAATACCCGAGGACCTCTCACTCGTAGGGTTCGATAACCAGCAGCTCATTGCCGAAAACCTTTACCCCTCGCTGACTACGGTTGCCCTTCCGCACTATGAAATGGGCGCGTGGGCAACAAAAAACCTGATCGACGCCATTGAGGGAAAAACGGACCTGCAGTTGTTGTCTGCCCACCCCACCGTTCTTCCCTGCCCTTTGGTCCTGCGTCATTCCGTGGCCTCCCCACTTTCCGGGGCAGATGACGGTAGCGCAGAACTGTCCGCACGCACAAACACCTGACTTCATCTGCGTCCAGCCTCGGACGCCCCAAACCCACAAAGGACCATAAATGCACAGCCGCCCTGTCCCCTCCTGCCCTGAAACGGATGTCCTGGTAGTCGGTGAGGCCCTCATCGACATCATTGACACCGCAGCGGGAGCCGTCGAGTTCCCCGGTGGTTCAGGACTGAATGTTGCGTTCGGGCTTGGCAGGTTGGGTGTCAGCACCTCGTTTCTCACCGCACTGGGCAAGGACGCGCGCGGTGTGCGAATCCAAGAGCATCTGGCCAGCGCCGGAGTGTCCCTGCTGCCGGGGGCCGGGAACCTGCCGAGGACATCCACGGCCACGGCCCTCCTGGACAGCAGTGGCTCGGCGGAATACGACTTCGACATTCAATGGGAGCTCCCGCATCTCAGTCCCCCAGTTCTCCCAAAGGTGCTGCATACGGGCTCGCTGGCTACCTTTTTGGACCCAGGAGCAAAGCAGGTCCGCACGTTGTTGGAGTCGTTCCCCGGCTTGATTACGTACGATCCCAACATTCGCCCGACGCTGCTCCCCGACCATGCCGCAACTCTCCGGACCTTCGAAGAATCTGCAGCCTTGGCCACCGTGGTGAAACTCAGTTCAGAAGACGCGCAGTGGCTTTACCCCCGGCGGTCCCCCACCGCCGTCGGGCACCACCTTCTTGGCCTTGGGCCGGAAGCGGCGATCATCACTGACGGCGGTTCCGGGTCCTTCCTGTGGTCGAAGACCGCCCACGTCCACGTGCCGGCGCGCGCTGTTTTGGTCAAAGATACCGTCGGAGCCGGCGATTCCTACATGTCCGCCCTGATTGCAGGGCTGATCGAGGACCCTCAGGGCGATTTCGACGCCGCCAAGCTCACCCGTCTGGGCACCGCAGCCTCTCTCGCTGCGGCTATCACCGTGGGGCGGCACGGAGCCAACCCGCCCACACGGACCGAACTGACCGAATCGCTTGAACTGGCGGCTACTTCCGGAAAGAACTCCAATGACTGATACAACCACTCACACTGCCGCTCCCGCAGAACACACCGTCCGGCCGGCACTTCACTACACCGCCAACAGCACGTGGCTGAACGATCCCAATGGGCTCGTATTTTACCAAGGCCTTTACCACCTCTTCTACCAGAACAACCCCTTCGACAACGTCTGGGGCAACATGTCCTGGGGCCATGCCACGTCGAAGGACCTTCTTCACTGGAACGAGCACCCCGTGGCCATCCCCTGTGATGAGCAAGAGGACGTGTTCTCCGGGAGCATTGTGGTGGATAACGGCAATACCACCGGCTTCGGCAGCCCGGAGAACCCCGCCCTGGTTGCCATCTACACCAGCGCTTTCAAGGAAGGCTCGGGATATGAAGGGACTCAGGCGCAGTCTCTTGCCTTCTCCACGGACGCGGGCATGACATGGCAGAAATACGCGGGGAACCCGGTCCTGAACCGCGGCTCCGCCCATTTCCGCGACCCCAAGGTGTTCCGTTACCAAGGTTCGGCGGGTTCCTTCTGGGTAATGGTGGCAGTGGAAGCGCAGCATCAACAGGTGGTCCTGTACCGCTCGGCCGACCTCAAGGACTGGGAGTACCTGAGCACGTTCGGGCCTGCCAATGCCACGGGCGGCGAGTGGGAATGTCCTGATCTCTTCCCCCTCCCCGTCGACGGGAACCCGGATCACGTGAAGTGGGTCCTGGTGGTCAACATCAACCCCGGTGCCGTAGCAGGAGGATCGGGAGGGCAGTACTTCGTGGGCCATTTCGATGGGGTTCAGTTCACCGCGGACAGCGATTCATTGGTTGCTGACGGAAATACCAACCTGAGGCACTGTCTATGGCTCGATTGGGGCCGCGACTACTACGCAGCAGTCTCCTTCAGCAATGTTCCGGACAACCGCCGCATCATGATCGGCTGGATGAATAACTGGGACTACGCCAACTCCCTGCCAACGTTCCCGTGGCGATCCAGTATGTCGCTTGCCCGCGAGATTGAGCTCGCCACCATTGACGGCCTGCCGCGCCTGGTCCAACGCCCCGTTCTGCCAGCTGACCTCGGGCCAACCATCTACACCATGGAGGACCAGGAAATTCGTGATTCCAGGGTGGCATTGCCGCACGCAGATCCTGCTTCAGTCCAGGTGATTGACGCCGATATCCTGCCCGGATCTGCCGGAACAACCACCCTGAGCCTTCTCGGCGCAGCGGACGGGAATGCCGCAACGCTTGTCAGCTTCGACGCCGTCACCCAGCAATTGACCCTGGATCGACGCCGCTCCGGAAACACCGCTTTCCACGAAAAGTTTGCATCAGCAGAGTCTGCCCCCGTGACCCTTGAGGATGGCGTGCTCCGGCTCCGCGTGATCATCGACCACGGCTCCGTGGAGGTCTTCGCGCAAGGTGGCAAGGTTGTCTTGACCGATCTGGTGTTCCCCGAGCCCGGGAACCTGCGCACCCAACTCAGCGTGGAGGGTGGCACGGCTATAGTACGTAAACTCACGGTCTCGGCCGTATCCTGACTCACGTGACTGAAACCATCCGCACCGCAAATACGCACGACGCCGGGAAGCTGGCTGAGCTTGCCGCCGTCACCTTCCCGCTGGCATGCCCGCCCGGCTCCTCACCGGAGGACATCCAGGCACACCTCGAAAAGACATTGAGCGAGGCCAACTTCGAGGATTACCTCGCCGACGCCAACATCACAGTTCTGGTGCTCGACGACGACGGACAGCTCAACGGGTACACGATGCTGATTGCCAAGCCGGCCAGCGACCCGGACGTCGCCTCGGTGCTCTCAGCGCTCCCGTCCACGGAACTGAGCAAGTGCTACGTCCACCCCGACCACCACGGCAAGGGTGCCGCATCCCGGCTCATCCAGGCATCGTTGGCCGATGCAGCGGACAAGGGCGCAGCGGGGGTGTGGCTCGGCGTCAACAGCGAGAACGCGAAGGCCATCCGCTTTTATGAGAGAAGCGGCTTCCAGCGGGTTGGCACCAAGTCGTTCAAGCTCGGCAACACGGTGGAGCACGACTTTGTCATGGAGTGCGGGCTCTAGGAAACTACCCGAACAAGTCCCCCGCCAACGGCGGCCGGGGATCGGACCTCAACTCAAGACCGGCAGGTACCCCGGTCACGCTTCCGGACGAACCAGAGGCCTCGATGGTGATCCGCGAGCGCCCCAGCAGCACGTTGTCGGCCTTGAACGTGCCAAAGGAGTCGGGCAGGATGGGCGCCAGGTGCAGCACGTTACGGGTGAAATCGGGGTCGAACCGCAGTAGGATCCGGGCGAGTTGAACGGGCGCCGCAGCCGCCCACGCTTGCGGGGAACACGCCGTCGGATAGGGAACCGGTTCCGCAAAATCTCCACGGTCGAAGCCGCAAAAAAGCTCCGGAAGCTGACCGCCGAAGTGCTCGGCGGCATCGAACAGTCCGCTCGCAACCCGGCTGGCCTCCTTCACGAAGCCGTACCGCATGAGCCCCGTGGCAACGAGTGCGGTGTCGTGGGGCCAGACGGAACCGTTGTGGTAGCTGACGGGGTTGTACGCGCCCATATCGGAGCCCAGGGTGCGAATGCCCCACCCCGTGAACATCTCAGGGGACATCAGCCGTTCCGCCACAAGTGGCGCCTTGTCCTCGTCCACTATCCCCATACACAGGCAGTGCCCCATATTGGATGTGCAGGAGTCCACGGGTTTTTTGTCCTTGTCCAGTGCCAGCGCAAAATAGCCCCGGTCCGGTAGCCAGAAGGCGTCGTTGAAGGCAGCTTTCAGCGCTGCGGCGCGGTCCGCGCAACGGCGCTCGACGGCGGTATCGCCCGCCGCGCGCGCCAGCAGGGACCGTCCCACATAAGCTGAGTAAGCATAGGCTTGCACCTCGCAGAGGGCTATGGGAGTTTCGGCCATGCGGCCATCGGCAAAGTTGATTCCGTCCCAGGAGTCTTTCCACCCTTGGTTCACGAGCCCGTGCTCGTTGGGCCTTTGGTATTCGATGAATCCATCGCCGTCGCGGTCCCCGTACTGTTCCAGCCATTCAATGGCGCGGTCCGCGTGCGGGAGCAGGGACTCGATGATGTCCGCACCAAGGCCCCACCGGCTGAGCTCGCCGAGCGTCGAGACGAACAAGGGCGTCGCGTCTGCGGTTCCGTAGTAGGCGGTCCCGCCCAGTGAGAGTCCGGCGGTGACGCCGAGCCTGACCTCGTGGGGGATGCGCCCGGGTTCTTCCTCGGAATCTACGTCCACTTTGCTGCCTTGGAGCGCGGCCAGGGTCTGCAGGGTTCCGGCCGCCAGGCGCGGGTCCACCATGAGTGACATGTAGGACGCAAGGAGGGAGTCGCGTCCGAACAGTGCCATGAACCAAGGCGCTCCGGCCGCCACGGCCACCCGGTCCGGATGTTCGGGATCGAAGATGCGCAGCGAGCCCAAGTCGCGTTGGCTTCGCTCCAGGACTTCCTCCACATTCCGGTCTGTTACCGCGATCCGGGGAACGTGTTCTTCCCAGGCAACGTGGCGGCGAACGCCCGGAGTGTGGTGCAGCGGGGTGGTTTCGGTGAAGGGATCGTTGGGCCCCTTTCCGTTGACCAACGGGAGGGCAATGATACTGGTTGACCACTGGCTGCGTGCCGGGATGTTGATGTGAAACCGTAGTCCGTCCTCGGACACCTTGGCTCCGGAGGCCCGGTAGGCGACTCCCCTGCGTTGGCCGCTGGAGTGCAAGGATTCGATGTGCAGTTCCTTCTTGTGTGCTTTCCTTGTAGGCGTTCCTGCTTTGTGGGTCCGGCCGCCCTTGACGTCGAAGAGGTCGGCCAGGTCGGCGTCGATCAGCAGTTCAATCTCGCAGGGCGCATCCTGGCCTGAGTAGTTCCTGATGGTGATGTCGTCCCGCAGGCCTGCCCCGACGTGGCGTTGATGCTGAACTACCAGGGGGCTGTCGAACCTCCCGTCGGCGGAGCATGCCCGGCCCACATACTCAGCTTGGAAGGCAGTGGGGTTCCGTGCCACCAGAGGTTCCCTGAGTGCGCCGTTGATCCTCAGGATCCAGCGCGAAACGATCCTCGTGTCCTGATAGTAGGTACCTTGGGAGCCGCCGCCGTGGATGTCTCCCGAGTGCGAGGAAATACAAAAAGATGAACCCTCGACGACGGTCACGGCACCCAGTTCGGACGCCCCGGCTTCGGTGTCTTCGTTCCAAGCGGTCATGGCCGGAAGGCCTCCTCGGGAAGAGGTCTTGCTTGGAATCGTTCGATCACTTTGGCATAGAGGTCCAGGTGATCGGCTGCCATCCGTTGAGCGCTGAACGACTCCTCGACGGAGCGTCTGCACGCCTCGCGGCTCAGGTTCGGGATTCGGGCAATGGAGTCGGCCAGATCCCGGGCAGACCCTATAAAACCGGTGACCCCATGCCTGACGATTTCCGGGGCGGCCCCTATGGGCGTGGCCAGAACCGGGGTTCCCGTGGCAAGGGCCTCAATCATCACCAGGCCGAACGGTTCGTGCCATTGAATCGGGTTGAGCAGCGCCATTGCATCACCCATCAGCTCGTATTTCTCGGGATCGGAGAGTTCGCCCAGGAACTCTTCGTTGGATCCCAAAGCGGGTTGCACCACGTCGTGGAAGTAGCCCTGCTCATCCGGGGCGTGCATTTTTGCCGCAATTCTTAGGGGAACACCCGCTTCCCGGGCGATGACTACTGCTTCCATCAGCCCCTTGTCCGGGCACATACGGCCCACAAAACAGGCGTATTCCCCGGCTCCGCGGCCGACGCTCACTGCCGAGAGATCGATCCCATGATGGATGACTGCGGAGATCTCAAGGTCCTCCACCCGGCTGCACTGATCGTGGGAGATGGCGATGATGGCGGTGTCCTGGGCCATGTCCCGGTAGAGCCGCGCGTAGATGGGCGACAAAGGTCCGTGAATGGTGGTGACTACGGGGATGCACGGTGGTCTGTGCGCATAGAGCGGGCCGGCCAAGGTGTGGTCATGGATGATGTCCACGTCCCGCAACTCCGCGTAGGCCTTGATGACGTGCCCCAACTCGCTGAAACTCAGCCCCAGGTCCTCCGGAACGGCTGGACCAAAGCCCGGGATTTGGGGCACAGGGCAAGAACTGTCCGCTGCCGTTGCCAGCAGGACTTCGTGGCCGGCGTCGGACAAGGCCCGCGCCAACGCATCCACTACACGCTCTGTTCCGCCGTATTTTTCCGGCGGTACGGTAAACCAAGGTCCAACTATGAGTCCGATGCGCACGAGATCTTCTCTGTGTAGACCCCCAACCCATAGGCTGTCTGCATAACCTGCTTCCAACATATTCTTGAGCGGCCGCCCCGGCAACACCCTTTGGGCAGGTGAGGAAACTAACAGCAGGCTCCCGGAATGTCGGGCCACGTCAGGGCGTTGCAGCCAACATGAAGATTGAGATCTGGTCAGACGTCGCGTGTCCGTGGTGCTACATCGGCAAGCGCCGTTTTGAGAGCGCCCTGGCACAGTTCCCGCACCGCGATTCGGTGGACATCGAGTGGAAGAGCTACCAGCTTGACCCCTCCATCCCGGAGCACTACGACGGCACGGAGCTGGATTACCTGAGCAAGCGCAAAGGTATGGCTCCGGAGCAGGTCAAGCAGATGTTCAGCCACGTCACGGAGACCGCCAAGGAAGAGGGCCTGGACTACCGGTTCGACCAAGTAGTGGTGGCCAACAGCTTCACCGCCCACCGCCTCATCCACCTTGCCGCCGCCCATGGACGGCAGGACGCCGCGAAGGAACGCCTGCTCAGCGATCACTTCGAGCATGGCAAGGACATCGGCAACCAGGAGTACCTCACGGAACTCGGCGCAGCACTTGATCTGCCCGCCAACGAGGTTGCCGAGCTCTTCACCTCGGACAAATACACGGATGCGGTCAACCTCGACATCAACGAGGCCCGCGCCATCGGCGTCACCGGGGTCCCGTTCTTCGTCATCGACCGCAAGTACGGCATCTCCGGTGCCCAGCCGGTTGATCTTTTCAGCGAAGCACTGAACCAGGCATGGCAGGAAGCCAACCCGCTGATCCCCGTGGGTGCCTCCGATGCCGAGGCCTGCGGGCCGGACGGCTGCAGCATCGAACCCAAGTAAGTCGCAGATCAGGTCGTTCCCAGCGCTCAGAACGACCTGATCTGTTACTCAGTTGGGTGCGTCGCTAGGCTTTCACCACGTCAAGCTCGACGACGGCCCAGGACAGGGCGGGCAGCGTCAGGCGCAGCTCCGAACCAGTCGCTTTCACACCTTCCAGAGCCGTCAAGCCAACACGGCCCGGCTGGTCCTGGGTGTTGATGGTGAAGCGGTCGCCGTCCTCGGGGATTTCAAGGACCTCGGCGCGGAGCACCTGGCGGGCGTCGAAACCGCGCAGGGCCACTGCGACGTCGGCAGCTTCTTCCAAGCCGCGGTTAGCGAAGAACAGTGCTACCCGGCCCGTTTCCTCGTTCCACGTGGCGCTGACATCCACGAGGTCGGTGTCCCCGAAACGGTTGTTCGAGTACTTGTCCGAGTCCACCGAGAGCCGCAGGATCTGGCCCTTGGCGAGCTCGGCCATCCGCGCGAACGGGTGGAAGATTGTCTGCTTCCACGCCGGTCCGTTCTCTTCCGAGAGGATCGGCGCAATCACGTTGACCAGTTGGGCCTGGTTGGCGATCTTCACGCGGTCACCATGGCGGAGCAGCGAGTTCAGCAGGGTACCCACCACCACCGCATCGGTGACGTTGTACTTGTCTTCAATGACGCGCGGGTGCTCCCGCCATCCGGCCTTAATCACGTTGTGCGGCTGGTCCTCCGTGTCCAGGCCGCGCTGGTACCAGACGTTCCACTCATCGAAGGACAGGTTGATGTGCTTCTTGTGCTTGCCCTTGGCACGAACGGCATCCGCCGTGGCGATCACTGATTCGATGAAGTAATCGGTATCGACGGCGGAGGCCAGGAAGCTTCCGACGTCGCCTTCCTCTTCGAAGTAGTAGGCGTGGAGGGAAACGTAGTCCACTTCGTCATAGGTGTGCGTCAGGACCGTCTGTTCCCAGGCGCCGAACGTGGGCATCCGCGAGTTGGAGCTGCCGCAAGCCACCAACTCAATGGAGGGGTCAACGAACCGCATGGCCTTGGCGGCTTCCTGTGCCAGCCGGCCATATTCTTCGGCGGTTTTGTGGCCGATCTGCCACGGACCATCCAGCTCGTTGCCGAGGCACCAGAGCTTGATGTTGAACGGGTCCTTGTGTCCGTTCTTGGCGCGGAGGTCGGACAGGTGGGTCCCTCCCGGGTGGTTGGCGTACTCCACGATCTCGCGTGCCGCGTCCACTCCCCTGGTTCCCAGGTTGATGGCTTCCATGATTTCCGTACCGGCCTGTTTGGACCAGTCCACGAACTCGTGCAGCCCGAAGGCGTTGCTCTCCACCGTGTGCCAGGCTCCGTCCAGCCTGCGGGGCCTGTTCTCGCGCGGGCCGATTCCGTCTTCCCAGTTGTATCCGGAAACGAAGTTGCCGCCGGGGTACCGGATGACGGTGGCGCCGAGTTCTTTGACGAGCTTCATGACGTCCTGGCGGAAGCCGTTCTCGTCAGCCTCGGGGTGCCCGGGCTCATAGATGCCGGTGTAGACACAACGGCCCATGTGCTCCACGAAGGATCCGAAGAGTCGTCGGGGTACCTCGCCAATGGTGAAGTCGCGGTCGAGGCTGATGCGTGCGCGGGACATGTATCTCCTTGGTTGTGTTCTGAAACTGTTGTGTTCTGAATCTGGTGGTTGGCGAAAGGCTGCCGGTCAGGTTCCGGCGAGTCCCGTCGTCGCAACGCCCTTGATAATTTGGCGCTGGAAGAAGAGGAAAACGACGATCAGTGGAAGTGCGGCGAGCAATGCGGATGCCATGTTCTGCGCGTACTGCACGCCATAGGCGCTCTTGATGGTTTGCAGGCCGACGGGGAGGGTCAGCAGGGAGTCGTCGTTGGTGGAGATGAAGGGCCAGAGGAAGTTGTTCCACGCACCAATGAAGACAAAGATCGCGACGGCGGCCAGGATCGGCCGGGACAACGGCAGGACGATCTGCATGAAGATTCGGAGGCGACTGGCACCGTCCATCACAGCCGCTTCTTCCAGCTCATGAGGGATTTGGTCGAAGAACTTCTTGAGGACGAACACCATGGCGGGGTGGATGACCTGCGGCAGGATGATGGCCCAGGACGTGTCGATCATTTTCAATGCGAGCATTTGGTAGAACAGCGGAATCATCAGCACGGGTGGAGGCACGATGATAGCCGCAATAATCACCACCATCAGGACCTTCTTGCCTTTGAACTCAATCCTGGACAGGGCGTAAGCAATGAGGGCGGAGATCACCAGGGTGATGGCTGTGATGGCCGCCGAGGTGTAGAGGGAGTTCCACGTCCAGAGCGGGATGTTGCCGGCCTGGAACACATTGATGAAAGCATCAAAGGTAAAACCCGACGGCGGAAACCAGCTCACTTTGGAGGCTGAGGCATCTGCTTCGGACTTGAAAGCAGTAACCGTCGCCCACGCGAAGGGAATCAGCCAGAGCACGGCGATGAAGGCGGCGACCGTCACTGCCGCGATCTTGCCCACTGTCCACTTCTTGCGCGGCTGGCGTATGACCTGGCTGGAACCTGTGGCGGGGGTTGAACGGGTAAGGGTGGAAATGGCCATGGCTATGCGCTCCTGCGACGTGTGATGACGAACTGCAGTACCGAAACCAGCACGATCAGTCCGAAGAAGATGTAGGAGATGGCTGCCGAATATCCCAGCCGGTATCCGGTAAACCCGGTTTCGAAGATGTACTGGACCACTGGCCGGGTAGATCCGCCCGGCCCGCCCGCGGTCATCTGGTAGATCTGGTCAAACACCTTCAAGGAGGCAAGGATCTGGAGCAACACAATCATCACGGTGGTCGGTGTCAGCTGCGGCAGTGTGATGGAGAAGAACTGCCGCCAAGCGCCGGCGCCGTCCAGGGACGCCGCCTCATAGTGCTGTACGGGAATGTTCTGCATGGCTGCCAGATACAGCAGGAAGTTGAAGCCCACTGTCCACCAAAGTGTCGCGATCACGATTGACCACATGGCCACGTTGGGGTCGTTAAGCCAACCGACTTTTGGTATTCCGAACTTTGACAGGAAATCGTTGATCAGGCCGAGTTGCGGGTTGTACATCCAGACGAAAAACAACGACACAACCGTGGAAGCCAACAGGAACGGCGCAAAGTAGGAGAGCCGCCATAGCCACTGGGCCGGAAGGCCGATGTTCAGGAGCGCCGCCATCACCAATGCAACCAGCACCAGTGGGACAGTACTGATAACTGTGAAGTACAGGGTGTTGCCAAGTGAACGCCACATGCCGGCATCGGCAAAGGCTTCGGCATAGTTGGAAAAACCGATGAGGCTATCGTTGGCGCCTGTCAGGGATTTACCCGTGAGACTCATGTAGAAGCCATACAGGATGGGCCAAATGAGGAAGACGAGGAAGAACACCAGGAAGGGGGCTGCAAATGCCCAACCGTTCAAGTTGTCCCTTCTTCTTCTGAGGGATAACCCGGCTTTGACGCCAGGACTGAGAGTTGTCCGCGGTTGGCTGATCTGCCGGGACGCTGTAGAGGAACTCATAAAGGACTCCTTTGTCGCTCGGTGCGCTGGTGCCGGTCAGACCGGGTTGGGCCGGGATAGAAGATCGTTGGTGCGGGCCACGAAGCCATCCCACCCTGTTACTGCCTTGTCGCGTCCGAGAAGCACGTTCTGAATATGCTCGGCAAAGTAGGTCTGCCAGTCCGAACCGGAGCCGCTGAACCATGCCTCGGGATCGTAAGCGATGATGTCCGCGGCGTTGGCGTAATGGACCTGCGGCGTGAGCTCGCGGTAAGCCGGCGATTGAATGACGGGCTGGAAGGCCGGGATGTGGCCTGCCTCGGCCCATAACAGCGAGCCCTTCAATACGTCGCTGACGAATTTGTACGTATCTTTCCGTTTCTCCTCATCAACGGCGAGCTGCCGCGGAAGGACAAAGGAATGGGAATCCGCGTAGGAAGCGGGCGTGCCGTAGAGGGTAGGGATGGTGACGGCGTCCACCGGCAAGTTGGCTTTTTTCATGGTGGGCAGTTCCCAGCCGCCGCTGAAGAGCATTCCTGCATCCCCCCGGACAAACTCTGCAATGCCGGTATTGATGTCACCGCTCTTGGCCGCAATGGTGTCGTCGAAGAGTGAGGCCATGAACTCCAGTGACTCAATGGCAGCATCACGGTCGGCCTCCATGGGCTTACCGGGGATCAGCACAATCTCCGCCCCGTGTTGCTTGTAGAGCGTGTAGAACAGGCGCCACATCTGCGACCCCAGATTCAGGTAACCGAAGGACAATCCGTGTGCCTTGGTGATCTTTTGCATCTCCAGTGCCATGGCCTTGAACTCTTCGGGGGAGCTCACCTCCTGCAACCGGCCGTTGTTTTCCAAAAGCCCGGCTTTGCCGGCTACATCCGTGTTGTAGAACATGATGAACGGGTGGGAGTCCAGCGCCAGGGAGAAAACCTTCCCATCCTGCTGTCCCTTTTCCCAGATGCGCGGGGCGAAGTTCTCCGGGGCGATGCCGTTCTCCGCCAGTAAGCCCAAGTCCCACGGTTCTATGAGGCCACCGGGGGCATATCCGGGAACCCGGCTGGCGTGCATGATGGCTACCTCTGGTGGCCGCCCGCCTGCAGATGCCATGGCGAGTTTAGTGTAGTAAGGCGGCCCCCACGCGAGCACGGTGGGATGCACCCTGAAGCCCGCATTGACTTGATTGGCGTTCGCGATCATTGCCTGCATCTTGGTGCCGTCACCTCCGGAGAGGAGATGCCAAAAGTTGATGGTCTGCCTGGATGCGGCTCCGGCGGGTCCGCCACAACCGGTAAGGCCTGCGGTCAGAAGCCCGCCGCCAAGTAGCGCTGATCCTGTCAATAGCTGTCTCCGGGACAAGCTTTTCCCGGTTAAAGATTCAAACTGCTTCACCCGTCACTCCTTTGGATGGGTCCGCTGAAAGGTCACTGCTTCACTGCAAAGTCCGGTTCCGGTGCATCTCCACGCTTGGGTAAAAGGTGGCCCTGGGGTGACGCGAGTCTCACATTACATCGTTGTAATAGGGAGGGCAAGAGAAATTGTTAGCGCGCACAATCTTTATTTCCAGACCCTCGGTTAAGTCCCCGGTGCTGCTTTCAGCCTCTGCTGCTGTCCCGCTCCACTATGCTGTACGCGATTTCAACCAAGCGTTGTCCATGGGACCTGTCGGACATGCGTTCGATCAGGAGACGCAAGGCTTCCGTGGCAATTGCCCGCTTGTCGAAGGACACGGTGGTCAGCGAAGGTACCGCGAACCGTCCGTCTATCACGTCGTCAAAACCGGCTACCGCGATGTCATCCGGAACGCGCACGCCCCTTTTCCACAAGGTATTCAAGGCACCTATAGCCATGGAGTCGGTGAAACAGAACAGCGCCTCGGGTACCGGGTTTGCGTCCAAATACTTGTCCAACGATTCAGCCGCTGAAGCAGGCGTCCAACGGTCGCAGGAAATCAGCAACGACTTATCCTTGGCAATTCCCAGCATCTGGAGTGCGGCCTCATAGCCGCCCGCCCGCTGGATCGCCGTGGCGGATTGCCTTCCGCGATTGACACCCAGAACCGCGATACGCCGGCGTCCGGTCCTGGCCAAAGCCAGGGTCATGTCCCGCGCCGCCGCAAAGCTGTCCACAAAAACGCGGTCGGCCAGTTGCTGCGTAACTTCGCCCAGGAGAACTACCGGTGGCAGTGCGACGCCCACCTGCACGGCACTCTCCTTGAGCACCACCGGATTGAGGATCAGTCCATCGATGAGGTTGGCCCGCGCACGCGTCATCAACTCACGCTCACGGTGCGGATCGGAGCCGGTTTCCTCGATCTGCACGCTGAAGCCTTGCTCGTGGGCGACTTCCACAATGCTTTGGGCAATCTCCGCAGAAAAGGGAGTCGCCAGATCCGGCAGCGCCAGCCCGATAACACCTGAACGACCGTTGCGCAGTCCGCGTGCCGAGAGATTGGGGACATAATCCAGTTCCGCCATGGCCTGCTCAACCCTGAGCCGCGTAGGCCCGCTGACGGGCACGATCCCGTTCATCACGTTCGATACCGTTTTAGGCGAGACCCCTGCACGGCGCGCTACGTCCTTGACCGTTGCGCGCAAGACGCCCCCTAGCTGCTGTTGACCAGTTTTCCTTGATGCTACGCGAGTTACTGCGCTTGGACGCAGTGCACTGTCGCCCATAGCAAGCGGGCCCACCGCTCGTAGCTAGCCTTCAAAGGCCGCACGGAAAGCCGCCAGCGCGGTGTCCCCTGCTTCCAGGCCGGCTCCTCCGGCGGCCTGCGCCTCGAGACCGACCACGCCGTTATATCCGGCGTCCTCAAGAGCCGTCGCGATGACACGGTAGTTGATTTCCCCGGTGCCGGGTTCGCAACGGCCGGGGACGTCTGCCACTTGTATCTCTCCTACCCAAGGCAAGGCCGCCCGGATAAGTTCGATCAGGTTGCCCTCCCCGATTTGGGCGTGATACAGGTCCAGCATCATCCTGACGTTGGGGTGGTTAACCGACGAGACCAGCGCCAAAGTGTCCTTCGCACGTGCCAAAGGTATGCCGGGGTGGTCCAGCACAGTGTTCAGGTTCTCCAAGGCGAAGACCACTCCATGCTTCCCGCCCAATGCCGCCAGCCGTTCGAGCGTACGCCTACCGGTCAGCCACATCTCGCCGGTAGATCGGTGAACGGGGCGGACGGCCCGGCCGCCTTCCCCGAGCTCAGCAGGGTGGACAACCATACGCTCGATACCAAGTTCAAGCGCGACAGGAATCAGTTTCTCCGCTGATACCAATACCTCGTCGGCACTGGCGGGATCAGTGAGGCTACCCCCAAAATAGCCGCTCATCGACGAGAACCGGGCTCCTGTTGCTGCCAGGGCCGCAATGTCCCGGCCCCGGGTGTCCCACAACTCCACCTCAAAGCCTTGCTCATGGATCCTCTTCACACGCTCCGTCAAGGGCAATTCGCCGTAGAGCATTTCAGCACAGGCAGCCAAGCGGAAGCTCATGCTTCATCACCTACGGTGTGCAATGCGGGCTCGGCTGGTCGCAGCACGGCAATGGTTGCCACATCAACCGGCAGCCCGGTTTGAACTGACTGGGAGGCGGCAAGGGCCACGGCCAGGGCGTTCCGTGCGTCGGTTCCGCCGGCAGCCAAGGCCGCGGGGGCTTGGATGCCATCGCGGTCAGCCTTCACGCAGTCCACAAAGTGGGCGAGTTCCGCCGTATACGCGTCGTGAAAGAGGTCAACGTTAAGGCGGACGGTGGCCGCACTGATGCCGGCGGCGGTGTAGCTCATGGCCGTACTGGCCTGCGGGCCTCCCGCTGTCACCATTCCCGCAGAGCCAAAAACTTCTCCCCGCACGTCATAGCCGTAGAGTGCGTTGAAATTTGCCTCAGCTACAGCAATGGCTCCGTTGCTGTAGGTCACAGTGACCACAGCGGTATCCAACAGCCCACCCGCTTTTGCTTCAGGAGCGACCAACGCGTCAGCCACAGCATGAACGCGAAGAGGGACAGCTCCCGGGTTCAGCCAGTTCAACGTGTCGAAGTCGTGAATGAGGGTCTCCAGGAAGATGGTGCCCGGCGGAATCCGCTCCGGGTTGGCGATCCCGTCCAGGTTGCCGGGATCGCGGGTCAAGGATCGCAGCAACTGCGGCGTTCCTATGGCACCGTCATCAATGAGCCTGCGGGCGGCGGCGAAGTCACTTGAGTAGCGTCGATTGAAACCGAACTGGACGATCACACCTGCGGCCGCTGCTGCGTCAAGGGCCCCATCAAGTTCTTCCACGGTACGGCCGCCCGGCTTCTCGCAGAAAGAGGGCTTACCCGCCTGCGCTGCCGCGGCGATCAGCCCGGAATGAAAGCGCGCCGGCGCAGCTACAAGAACAGCATCCACATCAGGATCGTTCAGCACATCTGCCGGGTCACTACTGATCTTCGCAACGCCGAGGCGGCCGGCAAGTGCCTCGACGGCGGACAGGGCAGGATCCGCGATTGCCTCAAGCCGTGCATTGGGGATGCGGTGCGCGACTGACTCAGCGTGGAAACTTCCGATCCATCCCGCTCCGATCAGTCCGATACGAACCGGCCGGTCTTCACTGACCGGATGCTGAAGGTAACCCATGGTAGCTCCTGAATAGTCTTCTAGATCGTTCTAGTCGAACCATCCTGACATGCCGTTCGCGCTACGTCTAGATCGTTCTATAGACTGTTTCACCCAGGAGGAAATATGTCGGAATTGCAGCGCCGCCCCACTTTGATGGACGTAGCCGAGGTGGCAGGTGTCTCCCGGGCCTTGGTTTCCATCGTGATGCGGGGTGCACCCGGCGCGGCGGAATCGACGCGGCAGAGAGTATTGGAGGCGGCCCGCCAGCTCGGATATCGGGCAGACTCCCGGGCCAGGCTGCTGCGGAGCAGCAGGACCAAGCTCCTGGGTCTCATCTTTTCCAGCTCACAGCCCTTTCACTCGGAAATTGTGGATGCCGCGTACGCTGAAGCCTCCGCCAGGGGCTATGAAATAGCGCTGAGCGCGGTAGCGAGCGGCAGGCCCGAGGCTCGCGCCATAGAGACCCTGCTGGATGTCGGCGCGGAGGCGTTGATCATCATCGCTCCCACCCTCAGCGCGGATGACCTCGCACAACACGCCCGCCAGGTGCCGGTGGTGAGCCTCCTGCGCGACAACGTGGGCGACCTCGTGGATTCGGTCAGCAGCGACGATTACGCAGGCATCGCGATAGCCGTTGACCACCTGGTCAGCCTCGGTCATAGCCGGATCGTCCACGTCGACGGCGGCGCTGCCGTGTCGTCGGACAGGCGCCGGGAGACGTACCGCTCGGAAATGATCCGGCACGGGCTGCAACCCGTGGTTGTTCCAGGTGGCCCAGGGGAGGAGGACGGCATGGGAGCCGGACAAATCCTTCAGGAGAATCTGCCCACGGCTGTCATCGCCTTCAACGACAGGTCGGCCCTCGGAATAATGGAGAACTTCAGGGCCGCGGGGATCCGGATTCCCGAGGACGTATCGGTACTCGGCTATGACGACAGCCACTTCGCCAAGCTAAGCTTCGTCCAATTGTCCTCAGTCAGCCAGGACGCTCCGCTCCTTGCCGCCGCAGCCGTTGGCCGCGCCGTGGACCGGATCGAAGGGGCAAAGTCACCCGGCAGCGTGGTCCGAACGCCGCATCTGGTCCTCCGCAAAACCACAACCCGTGCTCCTGCAGGCAACTGATGCCGAAGCTGCGCAGCTCTTAGTGACAGATCGCTGTAAAGTGTCTATATGCCAAGGATCACGGCCGCCACTAATGCTGCCCAACGCGCCGAGACCCAACGTCGGATTCTGACCGCTTTTGGGGAGCTCCTCTTCACTCATGGCCTCCCTGGGCTCACTATGACGGACGTAGCCCGGCACGCCGGCGTGGGACGCACCGCGGTCTACAACTATTACGCGGACATGGAGCAGCTGCTGATCGCGTACGCCTTGGATGAGACCGAGCGTTTTATCGTGGACCTCCGCGACTCGTTGGCTGCCTTGGAGAACCCCGTGGACAGGCTTGCCCTCTATGTCCGGGCCCAGGTGGAGGATCTCAGCCGCCGCCACTTGCCGCCAGGACCGGCCATGGCCGCCGTCCTCTCCCCCGGTTCCTTCGCGAAGCTCGCCAACCATGTGGGCGACCTGAACGTCCTGCTGCAGGACATCCTTCAGGACGGCGTGGAGCAGGGCTACCTGCCGAACACCGATGTCGCCCAGTTGGCGCGGCTCATCCACGGAACGCTTTCTGCCAGCGCCGCACGACGCAACCGAACGCCCGACGGCGAGACTCCCCCGCCGCCGCCGGCCTCCGACGTCGAGCCTCACACCGCCCTCGAACTCCACACGGCGCAAACAGTGCGGTTCATCCAATTGGGCGCGGGAGCCCGCTTCGACGAGGCAGGCAAGCCGGTGCGTCTGGAATCCCCCGCCCACGACGCCCTCGCCAGCTAGCTGATTACTGACCCCAGCGAGCTACTGATTCGCGAGCTACTGATCTGCGGGAAGCGTGGGGACGATGGGCCACTTGGAGTTGTCCGCTATCCGCAGGTCCTCACGCGGGCACTGCAGCATCCCCGGGGTTTGGTCCACCAACTGGGGCTCCACCAGGCCTTCGAAACCAGGCGTCAGGATGACATCCACGGACTCGTCCTCACGGTTATCTTCGAAGTAGTCCGTTCCGGCAAGATTCCGCTGGATATTGAACGCCGCGGCCTGGCCCTTGACTCCGGAGACCACCACGGCAATACCTGAATAAGCGGTATCGCTGTTGTCCACCGAGGCCACCTTGTAGCCACGCGCCGTGAACTGATCAGCAACCGTACTGGCCAGCCCGGCGCGGGACGTGGCATTGAAAACGTTGAGGGTCACGGTCTCGTTCGGGACGTAGTCGAATGTTGTGGTGGGGCAGAGGCTGGTGGGCGCTTTGCTGGCGATTGAGCTGGGAACCTTCACCACGCCGTTCATGATCGCCCAAGCACCCACGGCCCCGGCCGCTATGACACCCACCAGCAGCACCAGGACGATTCCATGGAACAACCGCCGCCAGAAGCGGCCTTTGTGCGCCTGGGCGTCCTCGGCAAAGGTTGCCCGAAGCTCCGCGCCGGTCACTACATGGTGGCCGTGGAGCTGCGTCACATCCTTGGGACGCCTGCGCTTGCTAGCCATCGATCACCAATACACGTGCGTGAATGGCCGTCCGCTGGTGGAGCGCTGTGCGGACGGCCCTGTGAAGCCCGTCCTCGAGGTACATGACGCCTTGATACTGGACAACATGCGGAAACAAATCACCGAAGAAGGTCGAGTCCTCAGCCAACAGTGCCTCCAAATCCAGGGTCCGTTTGGTAGTAACGAGTTCATCGAGGCGGATAGGACGCGGGGGCAGGGAAGCCCAGTCCCGCGGCGCAGAGTATCCATGGTCAGGGTACGGGCGTCCCTCGCCCACAGCTTTAAAGATCACCCTGCAAGCCTATGGAAGATGCCGCGTGAACGGAACTTGTGACCCGCAGCACAGGCACGTTGTAGCCAAAAGGTGACTATCCGTCGTCGCGCGTCACAGATGTCATAGCTGTGATGGGAGCCGCCGGGACTGACAGAATGGGGTCATGACTCAACCGCTCCAAGGTACTGACCGGACCGCTGCCCGCGCCACACCCGCATTGGCGCTGCTGCTCGATGTCGATGGCCCTATCGCCAGTCCTGTAACGCGCGACGTCAAGCCGGACATCATCGCGGACATGGTGGCCTTGGCTTCAGCCGGGATCCCCGTCATCTTCAACACGGGGCGCTCCGACGCGTTCATCAGCGAGCAAGTCATGGAACCCATGATTGCCGCTGGCATGCCGGCGGACACTGTCATCCACGCTATTTGCGAGAAGGGCGCCGTGTGGTTCAGCTACACAGCCGGAGGTCCTGGCCCCATCCACGTGGACCACGAACTCGCAGTGCCCAAGGCCTACGGCGACGATATCCGCAGGCTCGTTGCTGAAGACTACTCAGCGCACATGTTCTTCGACGAGACCAAGCGCGCCATGGTTTCGGTGGAGCAGCACTTGGACGTTGCAAGCCAGGACTACCTGGCCGAGCAGAAACTCTTCGACGCCGATGCCCTGGACATCATGGGGCGCCACGGGCTCAACGCGGCCATCCTGGACCACCACGCACCCGAGTCTGATGACACCGGGGACTACCGCTTGGACCCCACCATCATCTCCACGGACATCGAATCGGTCCGGTTGGGCAAGGACCTCGGAGCGAGTCGCGCGGTTGAACTCCTGGCGGCCCAGGGCATTACTCCGCTTTCATGGCGGACGGTGGGTGATTCCCGCACGGACTACGCCATGGCAGACTGGCTTCACCACAACGATCACGATGTGAAGCACGTGGACGTCCGGCCCGCAGACGGCGTACCGGTCAAGCCCTACACCATTTTGACGGCAGCCGACCTTGAACTGGCGGATGACGTGATCCACGACGACGCCGGCGGCGCTTTCCTTCGCAGCTGGCGCGAAGCCCTTTCGATCTAAGTTCCACCGCATCATAGTTTTAGAGTCTTAAAGCAACCCGCACCGCAACGATCCCGGAGATACAGCCATCACACAAGCACAGGTCGATCCGATTTACCACGGCAGCCCGTCCATTGAAGAGGACGCGATTGCTGAGGCGATCTCGCCTGCCGTCGTCGCGCATCTTAGGCACAGGTCCGACGTCGTCCGTCACCGTGGGCGGTACGCCCTGGTCAACGGCGACCTGACTCCGCAACAGGCCATGGTGTCCGATCTTCTGGCTGTCAGGGCCGCTTTGGACGCTGCTGGTATTGATTTCATCCTGGTGCGTGGAAATGATGAGCGGCCCGTTATTGCCGTGGACTGGGAATCACGCAAGGAGGTTCGCGAGGCACTGGTCACGGCGTTCCGGAATGAGCCTTTCTATTCCATGACCGTCGACGCCAAGAAGAAGACCTCCATGTTGGTGGCCGACGGCGATCTCACGGCTAACCGAAAAGCCCGCATCTTCCGCTTGTACCGGCCGCGCGTCGAGATCGGCGGCGGGCTCTGGTATGGCCCGGCCCTGGGCGTGCAGCTTGAGCTGTGGCGGTTCGAAGGCGATCATTTGGAACTCCCGGTGGAAAATTCCCTCACCCGGCGCACCATGCTGCGACAGGACGCAGTTCGGGGCACAGTCCAACGGCATGGCCTGTCCTGGCCCACCATCGAGAACATGTTCGCTGACCATGCCAGCGACATCGACTTCGATATCGACATCGTCTTCTCCTGGGTGGATGGCAGCGACCCCGAATACATTGCCAGGAGGCGCGCTCAGCAAGCCGAGGCTATCCTCGGCGAGGGCGACGATCATGAGGCACGCTTCCGGCAGATCAACGAGCTGAAGTACGCGCTGCGCTCGGTGCACATGTTCGCGCCGTGGATCCGGCGGATCTTCATCGCCACTGATTCCCCCGCACCGGAATGGCTGGCCGACCACCCGTCGGTGACCATTGTTCGCAGTGAGGAGTTCTTCGCCGACCCCTCCGTGCTGCCCACTCACAATTCGCAGGCCGTAGAGTGCCAGCTGCACCACATCAAGGGCCTTTCAGAGCACTTCCTGTACTCCAACGACGACATGTTCTTTGGCCGGCCCGTGGGCCCGGACATGTTCTTCACCCCCGGTGGCATTACCAAGTTCATCGAAGCTGACACCCGCATCGGGCTGGGCGAGAATGACGCCGAACGCAGCGGCTTTGAGAACGCAGCCCGCGTGAACCGCAAGCTGCTGTGGGAGCGCTTTGGCCGGATCACCACCCGGCACCTTGAGCACACGGCTGCGCCGCTGCGCCGCAGCGTGGTGGCCCAAATGGAGAAGGAATTCCCGGCCGAGTTCGCAAAGACCGCCGGAAGTCGGTTCCGTGCAGCGGACAACATCTCGGTGACCAACTCGTTCTACCACTACTACGCCCTGCTTACCGGTCGCGCGGTCACGCAGACCAGCGCCAAAGTCAGGTATGTGGACTCCACCATGTGGGCCGGACTGCACTACCTGCCAAAGCTCCTGGCCAAGCGCCACATGGACTTCTTCTGCCTGAACGACGGCAGTTTCCCCGAAGTCGGGGCAAATGAACGAGCCGACCTGGTGACCGATTTCCTGGAGAAGTACTTCCCCGTCAAGGCACCCTGGGAGAAGTAAGGCCGCCGGGAGAAGCAGCGCCACCGGGAGAAACAAGCGGGAGCGACGAGGTGTGCGTGCCTGGCGATGTGTGGGCTCCCACCCGCGACTCGTGCGGTATGCGGATGCCGGCCGCCGCCAGGCGCCGCTGAACCTCGGCTGCGTCCAGGGGCTCGCCAACAGTGACGCCACCGGACATCGGCACCACGGAATGCACGATCGTGTGCTCGTAGACGTGGATCATGTTGTAGGACTGCGCCCCGTCACGTCCGCGCTGTCCGCCGGCGCGAACCGCCAGGTCCTGGGTGTAACAGGTAGCTGAGGCAACCGATACCGGGATGCCTGCGAAGCTCGCAGTCGTTGAGTAGTGCAGATGGCCACCAAGGATGCTGCGGACGTCAGTGTTACGGACGACGGCGGCCAGTGCGGCTTGGCCACGCAGCTCCACCAACACGGCAAGGTCCTGCACGCACGGGACGGGCGGGTGATGCAGGGCTAGGATGGTGCCGTCCGGTGCCGGCGTAGCCAGTTCAGAGGCCAACCACTCCAGCTGAGATTCTGACAGTTCGCCGTGGTGGTGGCCGGGGACCGTGGTGTCCAGTGTGATGATGCGGAGCCCGTTGACGAAGTAGCTGCGGTCCACGGGGTCCTGTGGCTTGCTGGCCGCGGAGGCATGGGCAAACGCTGAACGGAAGTTTGCCCGGTTGTCATGGTTGCCCATGGCCCAAATGGCTTTGGCTCCCAGAGAGGCACACAGAGGCTCAATCATCTCGCGGAGTTGCTTGTAGGCTTCGAGCTCACCCTTGTCAGCAAGGTCCCCGGTGAAAATGATGGCTTCGGGCCTGATCCTCGAGGCAATGATTTGCTCGCAGATCTCCTGGAGCCTGGCTGCGCTGTCCACTGAGCCGTGAAGCGTGCCCGGACCACCCACCAGATGAAGATCGCTCAGGTGCAAAAGCACATGACCTGGTTTGGGGTATTCGGCCTCGATGAGCTCCATAGCTTCGCCTTAGCGTTTGGTGGGAGACGGCGCCTCCCGTATCAATCCAGTAGTCCCAATCCAACCAGACAACAAGCCAACAACTGGCTAACTTCCGGCGGAATGTTGGAAAATTACTTTTTCTCCCTTCGGGATCGGTGGCCTTATGCCAGCGCTTCTTCCACTGCTTTTACAAGGTCTTCGGAGTCAGGCTCCACTGCGGATGGGAACCTTGCCACAAGTTCGCCCCCGCGATTTATGACGAATTTCTCGAAGTTCCATTTCACCTTGGCCGGCTGCCCTTCCTCGTCTCGGGCCAGCTCCGCGAAGAGGGGATGCTGCTGCTTGCCAAGGACGTTGGCTTTGCTGGTCAGGGGGAAGGACACACCAAAGTTACGTTCACAGAACTCGGCGATTTCCTGGTCAGCGCCGGGCTCCTGGCCACCAAACTGGTTGCAGGGCACGCCGAGGATTTCCAAACCTTGCGCACGATACTTGCCGTAGAGCTCCTCCAAGCCAGAATATTGGCGCGTGTAACCGCATTCCGAAGCGACGTTCACCACCAGGACCGCTTTGCCCTCGAACCGGCCGAAGTCTGCTTCGGTGCCATCGTTGAAGGTGAGGGGAATGCTGTAAAGGCTGGACATGGGTTTCGCTTCCTGACGACGTCGTCTGGCGGGTTTGCCGCCATCGAGCTTACGGGAGCTGGCTTGGGCCGCGAAATGCAGGGGTGTCCCGCGTCTCGCGTGCCGTTAGCGCGTGTACGGCCTAGGGCGCCGGGAGGATCAGCGTGGACAACGGCACGATCACACCATCCGGGCGCTGGACCAGGTCCGGTGCGATCAGGATGTATCCGGGCGGAAGCACGACTACCGGGAGCGACGTCGGAAGGACAGCCACGGGTGCGGGCGCAGGGGCCGCCGGAGGTGCAGGAACCGGCGGAGCAACGACTTGGGTAACTACCGGTGCGGGCGCAGCAGGCGCAGGTTCCACTATTGCCGGCGCTGGAGCCGGCACAACTGGCGCCGGTTCAACCACTGCTGGCGCCGGAGCGGGAGCGATCGGAGCCGGTTCAACAACTGCGGGCGGCGGGTCGATGGCCGATTGAAGAGTCGGTGCCACCGGGGCCGTCGTCAGCGTCGGCGGGACGGTACTGGTTTCCGGAGCAGTGGTCGACGGCGGTGGCGTGGCGGTGCCAGTCGGAGTCGGCGTGGCGGTGGTCGTCGGAGTCGGCGTCGCAGATGTGGTCGGCGTCGGCGTGGGAGTCGGCGTCGCAGTGGTTGTCGGTGTTGGCGTCGGTGTGGCCGTCACGGAAGGTGAGGGGGTCGGCGTCGTGGTTTGAACCGGCGTCGAGGTGGCTGGCGGTGTGGTTTGAGTTCCACCAGGGTTGCTCGGCGTAGTGGTGGCCGGCGGAGTGGTTCCGGACGGGGCCGGCGGTGGAACAGGAAGCGGTTCGTCGTGTTCGTGCTCTCCACCGATGACGGCCCGGTTGGTTCCATCCGATACAGGAACAGCCCATTGCGGAGTTCCCGAGGCGCCGTTGCCAACACCGGGTTGGTAGTTCACCATGGCGATGGTCTGCAGCGGATCAGTCTGCCGGATGGGCAGCAGTGTCCAGTTGGCGGGGTCAGTATGGAGACCGTTGACGATCGTCTCGAAGTGAAGGTGGCAGCCTGTGGACCACCCCGTGGTCCCGACCTCTGCGATGACCTCGCCCACCCGCACCGATTGGCCTTGCGTGACGCCGATTGCCTGGAGGTGGTTGTATGTGGTGACCAAGCCATTGCCATGCTCGATTTCAACTCTGTTGCCACCACCCCACACATGCCATCCCACAGCCCGCACCACACCGGAGTCCACCGAATAGACCCTCGTTCCGCAGGCGGCTGCATAGTCCTGGCCCCAGTGGAATTCTCCGGCGTGCCCAGTCAGCGGGCTAGTCCTGTACCCGTAGGAGGAACTCGGGTAGAGGACTTCGAGGGGCGAGTAGAGACTGCCGGCAGGTGGCCGGGACAGGCCGGCTGAGGCAACGGTAAGGCCTGTGGATCCGTCCTTGCTGACAGTGCGGACCAAAGCGCGGTCGAAGTAGACCATTGGCGTGCCTGGGATTTGTTCGGGAGGCTCCGGCATGGACTCGATCACCAAGGTCTCGGCGTCCGGCGGCACCAGGGTGCCCAGAGCCGTTGGTTCTACCACCCCCTGCGCCAGTGCTCCGCCATTGGAGCTGCTGCTGGAGACGGAATTCAGAGGTTGGAAGCCAAGCGCAAAGAAAGCCAGGACGGCGAGACTTCCCGCGATCAGAACGCGATGGAAGCCTACGGCGCGGATTAAATCTACTGCCCGGTCTGATTCATGATGCTTGCCCACAACACACTCCCCAAAGCCAGCGGCACCAAACCCCAGCCTGGCGTGCAAGCACCATTGTTGCGGGAATCAGGGGAGAAATAAAGGCTTCCCGGGTGCCATCGACCGAAAGGTTGCCTCAGTTTTGGCTCAAGAATCTTGAGCTTTGCTTTCGGGGACTAAGAGCCCAGGTTTTCCTTTAGCAGTGCGCGGTGTTCGACGGCGGCATTGGCGTGGAGTGCGCGGCCCGCCTCAGTCAGTTCCAAGAAGAGGGAACGGCGATCGTCTGCGCAGGTTTCGCGGGACACCAAGCCTGCTTTTTCGAGCCGGTCCACCACCTTCGAGACGGCACTTTGGGTCATGGGGGTGCGCTCCCCCAAAGCCTTCATCCGGCACGCAGATTCTTCGCTTTCGGCAACGAGGTCCAGGATTTCAAACTCGTTGAGGCCAATGTCGAACTTCGCTTCGAGGGCGCGGTCAATCGCTCCTGCGGTGCGGAAGTAGGAGTTTTGGATGCTGCGCCACTGCTCAACCAATTGGCGGTCATGCAGTTGACGGTCACGCGTCGTTGCCATGCCCTGATTCTAGTTCATTTAAAGGTTAGAATCCACGTCATAATATTCCGCATCATATTCCTTGTCATTGAATGACGCGTCATGTAGATTCAGGGCCATGACCTCACCCACCACCCTCAAAACCTCATCTGAGCCGCCTTTGGTTTCAGCCGTTCACTGGACGCGTGCCCAGTGGCTGCTGCTCATGGTTGTGTGCACCGTCCTGGCTTTGGACGGGCTGGACGTCTCCATGGTCGGCGTTGCCCTGCCGTCCATTGGACAGGAGCTCAACCTTGGAACCGACTCCCTGCAGTGGATCGTTTCCGCCTATGTCCTGGGCTACGGGAGCCTCCTGCTCCTCGGTGGCCGCCTCGCCGATCTGTTGGGCCGGCGTCGAATCTTCCTCATTGCGTTGACCGTATTCGCCGCGGCGTCGCTCCTTGGCGGGCTGGTGGACGACCCTGCCATCCTGATCGCCACGCGGTTCATCAAGGGACTTGCCGCTGCCTTCACGGCACCTACCGGCTTCTCCATCATCACCACCAACTTCGCCGAAGGCCGCGAGCGCAACAAGGCGTTGTCCATCTTCACCACGTTCGGTGCCAGCGGCTTCTCGCTGGGCCTGGTGGTGGGTGGCCTGATGACCAGCCTCAGCTGGCGTTGGACGTTCCTGGTCTCGGTGCCCATCGCCGTCGTCGTTGTCCTCCTGGGCATGAAGTTCATCCCGAAGGACAAGCCATCGGCGGAGAACAGCGGACACGATATTTGGGGCGCCGTCACTCTCGCGCTGGGCATGCTCGGCCTTGTATACACCTTGGTTTCAGCACCGGAGCAGGGCTGGGGATCTGTGGCAACAATCGCCGGATTCGCAGTTTCCATCGCCGTGCTGGCAGCCTTCGCGGTGATCGAGAACAAGGTCAAACATCCGCTGATCCGCTTCAGCATCCTCAAGGAAGGTTGGGTAGCCCGAGCCAATCTCAGCGCCGTGGGGCTGTTCGGCTCCTATCTCAGCTTCCAGTTCATCGTCACCATGTACCTGCAATCCGTGCTGGGCTGGACGCCGCTGGGAATGGCACTGGCTCTGCTTCCGGCAGGACTGTTGGTGGCCACGAGTGCGCCGTTTGCCGACCGGCTCATTGAGAAGTTCGGGGCCACGCAACTAATTCTGACCGGGCTCACTGCGCTGGGATTGGGCTACGTCTTGTTCCTCAGGGTTGGCACCACTCCGAACTACGTGTTGGATATCCTGCCGTCCGTGGTCCTGCTGGGCATCGGCTTTGCGCTGGCGTTCCCGTCCATCAACGTCCAAGCGACGGCCGGGATCAAGGATTCCGAGCAGGGGCTGGCTGCTGGATTGATCCAGACCAGTACCCAAGTGGGAGCCGCCTTGGTTTTGGCGGTCACCACGGCGCTGGTCAGCGGACATGGCCAGGCCGCCGGAACCGTCAGCGCCCAAGCCATGCTGGAACAGTACCGTCCGGGCCTTATCCTGAGTGCCGCCGTCGCCATCGCCGCCCTCTTGGTTGCGGCAGCACCGCCCAAGCGCCGCGTCCGCTCCTAACCTCCGCGTTTTCCCCTGTACACAGCCGCAATTGCGAGGTCTCATGGGACCTATGAGGAACTACCTCACGGAGTACAGGCACGAACTGCAGCGCACGTTCACAGGAACGTCGGGCACGCCTCCGGAGTGGGTGCCGCGCCTCGCGGAAGGGAACGACGCCGGATATCACCTTCCGGGGTCGGCAGTCTGGGCTGTGCACGGCCATGTGGCCACCATCGTTGCCGGGATCAGGGTGCTGTTGATGCAGGCCCTGCATCCCGGTGCGCTGGCAGGGGTTTACGAGCACTCCGGTTTCCAGAAAGACCCACTCGGACGGTTGGCTAATACGGTCCGATGGATTTTCACTGTGACCTACGGTTCCACGGAGGCAGCCGAAGCTGCGACCGCCCGAGTACGGAAGATCCACGAGCGCGTCCGGGGAACGTATGTGGACGGCAACGGAGTTTTTCGCGAGTACGCCGCCAACGATCCCGAACTCCTCCGTTGGGTCCACATCACCTACGCGGACTCCTTCATTACCGCCAACCGCATCTGGGGCCGGCCCATCCCAGGTGGGCCCGACGCCTACGTTCGCGAATGGGCAGCGGCAGGGCGGCTCATGGGAGTGGAGGACCCGCCGCTGACCGAGGACCAGGTCCGCGAAGAACTTGAGCAGTGGTACGCCTCCGGGATACTCCGGGCTGATGAGCGCTTGGCCGAGACGGTATCGTTCATTCGCTATCCACCCCTGAGCCCGCTCCTCAAACCCGGTTACACCATCCTGTTCGCGGCCGCCGTCGCAAGCCTTGAGCCCAAATACCGCGAGATGCTGGGTATTCGTCGTGCCGGGATTGGTCCGGTTCCCCTGCCCGTCATCACCGCTGCCCGGGCTGTCCTGGGCATGGTCCGGTTTGCCTTGGGTTCCCACGGGCCAAGTGAGCAGGCCGCCCGGCGTAGGTTGCAGAGGCTCGGCTACGCGGCTTGAGGTGCGCCCCACCCCCGCCGAGGAGTGAGATCTCACCTCTTTCGCACCCTCAAAACGCCGAAAGCTCACCCCTCGGCGCAATCCCCTGTTGAGTGGGCTTCGCCGAGGGGTTAGCTCTCAACCCTTACGCGTGCTTATTCAGCCGAGAGCTCACCCCTCGGCGCATGCCCTTGTTACGCCCCTTAGATCAGGTGATCCGACAGGTGGTTCGGCGTACCGAAGCGGTGGGCCGTGATGGACACAGCCTGCTCGCGGAGGAACGGGAGCATCTCGATGCGGCCGGCCTGGGTCACAGCACCGTGGTAGACCGCGACGTCCGGACGGCCACCCATTGCTGCGCTCAGTGCGGCGAAGTCGCCACCGATCAGGCGGATCCGGCCGGCGTCGAAGTTGGCCGCACGGGCCATCCACGCGGCGTCGTCCTCAATCCGCACGCTGACGCCCAGGTTCGCGAACACGGTCACCACCGCGTCGGGAAGCACGACGGCGGAGCTCACCTTGAGCGCCGAACCCGCCACTGCACCGGCTGCTACGACACGGAGCAGCTCAGCGAGTCGCTCACCTTCGGAAAGCCGGATGGTGACCGGGAGGGAACGGTAGCGGAAGACGTTGCGCTCTGCAGACAGTGCGGAGACGTCCTTGCAGGTGCCGAACTCGGCTTCCCAGGCCGCTGCGTCACTGAAGAGTGACTGCTGCAGGGTCTGCAGTTCCTCAGCGGACACGTCCGCTGACTTTGCGGCGGAGAGAATCTGCGCTGCAGCGCCTTGAAGCACGGTGCCGCGCTTGGCCTTGGCCTCGTCGGGGAGCCAGCTGCCCAAGCCGATCAGGTAGTTCGGTCCGCCGGCCTTGGTTCCGGCACCGACGGCCGACTTCTTCCAGCCACCGAACGGCTGGCGCTGGACGATCGCGCCCGTGATGCCACGGTTGACGTACAGGTTTCCGGCCTGGATGGTGTCCAACCAGACGCCCATTTCGGCGGAGTCCAGGGAGTGCAGGCCTGCGGTGAGGCCGTACTCGATCTCGTTCTGGATAGCGATGGCTTCCTCGAGGGTTTCAGCTGTCATGACACCCAGCACCGGGCCGAAGAACTCGGTGAGGTGGAAATAGGAGCCACGCTTGACGCCCGAGCGGATGCCCGGGGACCACAAGCGGCCGGTCTCGTCCAGGCGCTCGGGCTTGACGGCCCAGGTTTCGCCGTCGCCCAGTGTGGTGAGGGCGTTCAGGAGCTTGCCGTTGGCCGGTTCGATGATCGGCCCCATCTGCGTGGTGGCGTTGTCCGGGTAGCCCACCGTCAGGGAACGTGCGGCGTCGATCAGCTGGTTGTGGAAGCGGGCGCTCTTGGCCACCGAGCCCACCAGGATTACCAGCGACGCAGCCGAGCACTTCTGGCCGGCGTGGCCGAACGCCGAGTACACAACGTCCTTTGCAGCGAGGTCCAGGTCAGCACTGGGGGTGACGATGATGGCGTTCTTACCGGACGTCTCCGCGAGCAGCGGCAGGTCCTGGCGGAAGCTACGGAACAGCTCGGCGGTTTCATAGCCGCCGGTGAGGATCACGCGGTCGACGCTTGGGTGCGAGACCAGACGGGTGCCAAGCTCACGTTCTTCGAGCTGCACCAGCGCCAACACTTCGCGCGGCACGCCGGCTTCCCACAGGGCTTCCACCATCACGGAACCGGAGCGGCGGGCCTGCTTTGCAGGCTTGATCACGACGGCGGAGCCTGAGGCGAGCGCTGCGAGAGTGGATCCTGCGGGGATCGCCACCGGGAAGTTCCATGGCGGGGTCACCACGGTGAGGTTGGCTGGGACGAACGTGGCGCCGTCCACCGTTTCCAGGTCCTTGGCACGCTCGGCGTAGTAGTGCGCAAAGTCGATTGCTTCGCTGACCTCGGGGTCGCCTTGGTCGATGGTCTTGCCCGTTTCGGACGCCATGACTTCCAGCAGCTCGGCCCGGCGGGCTTCGAGGGCCTCGCCGGCACGGTGCAGGATGGCTGCGCGCTCCGCCGCGGGACGGGCACCCCAGGCCTTGCCGTGGTCCACCGCAGTGGCGATGATGCGGTCCAGTTCAGCGGCGTCGGAGACCTTGGTGGCATCGACGGTCTTGTTGCCGGCGGTGGAACCGGGAATGCGACTGAGGATGTCGCGGCCCCAGGCACGGTTGGCCGGGAGCGCCGGGTCCGTGTCGGGGGTGTTGCTGAAGCCCTCAAGCGGGGCAGGCCCTGCCGGGAGGCGGCGGTCCTGCTTGCGGTTGGGGCCCGGAACTTCGGCCGTCATGCCGGCCAAGGAGTCCAGGAAGCGTTGCTGCTCGCGCTTGAAGAGGGCTTCGTTTTCACTGAGTTCGAAGACCGCGCTCATAAAGTTTTCCTGGCTCGCACCTTCTTCGAGGCGGCGGATCAGGTACGCAATGGCGACGTCGAACTCACCCGGGTGGACCACCGGTGTGTAGAGAAGCAGGCTGCCGACGTCCTTGCGGACCGCGGTGGCTTGGCCGGTTGCCATGCCCAGAAGCATTTCGAACTCGATACCCTTCGTCACACCCCGCTGCTTGGCGAGCAACCAGGCGAAAGCGACGTCAAAGAGGTTGTGGCCTGCGACGCCGATGCGGACCGCGTCAATGCGCTCCGGGGTGAGGGCGTAGTTGATGACGTTCTTGTAGCTGGTATCAGAGTCCTGCTTGGTGCCCCAGGTGGCCAGCGGCCAGTCATGCAGGGAGGCTTCAACCTGCTCCATGGGAAGGTTGGCACCCTTGACCACACGGACCTTGACGGGGGCACCACCCTGGGCACGGCGGGCGGCAGCCCATTCCTGGAGTTCCTGCATGGCGCCAAGGGCGTCCGGGAGGTAGGCCTGGAGGACGATTCCGGCCTCAAGGTTTCTGAACTCGGGCATGTCCAGGATGCGCTTGAACACCGCAATGGTCATGCTGAGGTCCTTGTATTCCTCCATGTCCAGGTTGATGAACTTGGGCTTGGGGAATGAAGCAGCAAGGCGGTAGAGCGGGGTGAGCTTCTCCACCACGTGGTCGACGGCTTCGTCGAAGGCCCACGGGGAGTGCGGTGCAACGGTGGAGGACTCCTTGATGGAAACGTAGTCCACGTCATCACGGGCAAGGAGCTTCAGCGTGCCTTCCAGGCGACGCTGGGCTTCGTGTTCACCCAGGACCGCTTCGCCCAGGAGGTTCACGTTGAGGTGTACCCCGTCCTGGCGGATCTTGGCAATGGCCGGGCCGAGCTTGGCGTCGGTGGCGTCCACAATGAGGTGGCCCACCATTTCGCGGAGCACCCGGCGGGCGATCGGGATGACCACCTGCGGGACGATCGGAGCCATGACGCCACCTACGCGTACAGCGCTGCGCATGTACCACGGGAGGAACTTGGGCACCTTCGGGGCGAGCTCGGCGAGCTTGCGGCCGGCGACCGACAGGTCCTCGGGGCGGATGACGCCGTCGACGAATCCGACAGTGAAGTCAAGGCCGTTCGGGTCCTTCAGGACGCCGGCGAGGCGCTGCGCGGATACATCCACGGGGATCTTGCCGGCTTCGGTAAGCCAGTGGCGGACCAAGGCGATGGCTTCCTGGGCCAAAGCATCGAACTGCCCGGAATCCTGGGTGCGCGGGGCGGTGGCATCCGGGAGGGTGCTGGTCATGGGGGCTCCTTCTGAGGCGGAGAAGTTTGTTTGTTTCCATCAGTATGGATCTACAATCACGTTAGGAAAAGCGATCTTTTCTGACGAATATTGATTACCCATCCCGAACCTTTGGAGGCTGCCTTGCTGGATGTCCGCAGGCTGCGTTTGCTGCACGAATTGAAGATCCGCGGAACCCTTGCCGAGGTTGCCGACGCGATGCAGTACAGCCCTTCATCGGTTTCCCAGCAGCTGACGTTGCTGGAGAAAGAAGCAGGGGTGGAACTGCTGCGCAAAGCGGGGCGCCGCGTACAACTGACACCTCAGGCAGAAATACTCGTGGCCCACACCGCTGCCCTGCTGGAAACCTTGGAGCGCGCGGAGACCGAACTCGCAGCTTCGCTGTCCATGGTCACCGGCACGGTCCGGCTCGCAGTGTTTCAATCCGCCGCGTTGGCGCTCCTTCCGGATTTCCTCAGCATCATGCGCCAGGAGTATCCCGAGGTCCGCGTGGAGATGACCCAGCGTGAGCCCGAGACCGCACTCTACGAAACCTGGGCGCGCGACTTCGATCTCGTGGTGGCAGAGCAATACCCAGGCCACGCCGCCCCGCATCACAGCGGCCTGGACCGTGTGATCCTCACCAGCGATGCCATCCGCCTGGCCACTCCCCCGGTGGGATTGGGCGGCGAAACTGTTTCTTCGCTTGCGGACACCGCCTCAATGCCGTGGGTCATGGAGCCCCGGGGGGCCGCCTCCAGGCATTGGGCTGAGCAGGCGTGCCGTTCGGCGGGGTTCGAGCCCGACGTACGTTACGAAACGGCCGACCTCCAAGCACAGATCCGGCTCATCGAATCCGGAAACGCCGTGGCGCTCATGCCGGACCTGGTGTGGACGGGGAGAACCCGCACCGTCCAACTCCTGGACCTCCCGGGCCTTCCGAAGCGAACCGTGTTCACGTCCACCAGGACCGCCGGCCGCATCCACCCTGCAACCGCAGCCTGTCGTGAAGTGCTGGAGCGGGTTGCTGCGGCACAACAGCAGGATGCCGAGCAGCAGGCTGACGCCGGCTAATCTGACTGGGCTGGCCAGCTGGCCGGCTGGCGACACGCAAATTCGTGCGCGCCCAGGATCAGGGCCCATGACACGCGGATTTGAGTGTCCCCTGCCCGGCTCCATGGCGAGGCCAAACATGGGTGTCCCGGGTTTGTGGTCGAGGGAACGCAAAAGGCCCCAGTCCGAGGACTGGGGCCAAACGCGGAGAATGGGGGATTTGAACCCCCGAGGGCGTTAACCCAACACGCGTTCCAGGCGTGCGCCATAGGCCGCTAGGCGAATTCTCCTTGCTTCCGATTCGAAAGCAGATACTACTGTACCTGAGAATTTCGGCATCGTGTAATCGGGCTGAATCACCATCCGCGGAAGGGTTCGAAGATAAGCCCGTTAACGGAAAAATGGACGCCCCCAACGCGCCCATTCTTGCGGTATCACCGTTGAGCTGCCGGGTCCGGCCCCTCGCTCCCAGGCCCCGCAGCTCACAACCTTGAGATTGCCCCAATCGGTGTACATACCCATGGTCCGCTGCGGTCCCTCGTTTTGCAATGGTTGAGACCTGTTTGTAGCCGAAGTTTATTGACAGGATGTCCTTATGGCTCAGCTGCATGCCCTGGTTCTCTACGTTCCTGAGACGCATATCGAGGAGGTCCTCCTGGCCATAGGCGACGCAGGCGCCGGGCGAATCGGCGACTATTCCCACTGCGCCTTTACTTCGCCAGGCACTGGCCGCTTCACGCCGCTGCTTGGAGCGCGCCCCTTTATTGGTGAGGTGGGGATCGAGGAGCAGGTGCCCGAAACCCGGGTTGAGTGCGTTGTTCAGGAGGACATGCTCGACGGCGTCGTGCAGGCTTTGCGCGCGGCGCACCCTTATGAGGAGCCGGCTTTCATAACGTGGCCGGTGAATGGCTGGCGGTGACGGGGAGCAGGTCAGGCAAAGATGGGCATTCGCCCGGCAGCCAATTCTCCATTGATCATTGCGATCTCGTCGGCGGACAACAGCCTTGCATCCCCGCTAACGGCATGGCTCGAGACTGTTGCCCAGTTGACGACGTCCGACCAGCACCACAGTGAGACTCCCGCCTGAATGGCTGGACGAGGGAATGGAAAGGCCGCTTGCCGCTGGCCAGCAATCCAGTGAGCCACAGCCTGTCGCGTCGTTCCCAGCCGCTCGGCAATCTCACCCCTCGTGACATAGTCGAAATCAACGGCTTGAACCACTCCACCGAGATGACGAATCTGGTCAACAATCCGATGGGCGGCCTCCGTGCCGCTTTCGGCATCCTGCAGGACAGTCACATAGGGCACTCCAGCGAAGCGAGACACGATCGCATCAAGCTGTTCCGCGAGTAGGTCTTCAACCGGCTCGGGAAGTTCCCCCAACCGGAGACGCACTTCGAAGGGCTGCTCGGTTTTCATGGTCTTAGAATATTCCAAAGTGTTGACAAGTGACAACAGCTACCGCCGCCCTCTGAGTAATTCATGCTGACCCGGGCACCGACGTGCGTCGCGCAGAAGGATCTTGGCTCGCTGGGTCGAATTCCTGGGAGTGCCGTCCACTCTCAACTGCGCACCGTTAGATCCACAGGGGCAGTACATGTAGAACTTGTGCCCCTGCCGCCTCAGCCTCCATCCGGAGACCGCCAGGACACGAACCACAGCGAGCACGTCCTTGTGAATCACGCCGGACACATCTTTGGGGTCCACCCACTCCCCACTACCCATCCCGCACCATAGCCACACCTTTCCGACGAACCTCTCCTGCAGTACGAGGTCTACCAGCCAGCCCCGACAAAATGAGAAGGCCAGCCAACCGCCGTCGAGCCTTATCCACAGCCCTTCCAGCCGATTCGAACCGCAACCCAAGTTCGGGTAAGCTTGTCGACGGCCCCTCATGTGGCGTCATCCTGTTGAACTCCCCCAGGACCGGAAGGTAGCAAGGGTAGATGGGCTCTGGCGGGTGCATGAGGGGTCACTTACTTTAACTGTCAGTCCCTATAGGTAGGTTTCACTTGTGACTGTTACAACTGCCCTGTATCGAAGGTATCGCCCGGACTCTTTCGCGGACGTTATCGGGCAGGAACACGTCACGGAGCCGCTGATGACGGCGCTCCGCAAGAACCGCGTGAACCACGCCTACCTCTTCTCCGGCCCCCGCGGTTGCGGCAAGACCACGTCCGCGCGCATCCTTGCCCGCTGCCTCAATTGCGCCGAAGGCCCCACTGATACTCCCTGCGGCAAATGCCCCAGCTGCGTCGAACTCGCTCGCGGCGGCTCCGGCTCGCTGGATGTCATCGAGATCGACGCCGCCAGCCACGGTGGCGTGGACGACGCCCGCGATCTCCGCGAGCGCGCAACCTTCGCCCCGGTCCGCGACCGCTACAAGATCTTTATCATTGACGAGGCCCACATGGTCACGTCCGCCGGCTTCAACGCGCTCCTCAAAATCGTTGAAGAGCCGCCGGAACACATCAAGTTCATCTTCGCTACCACCGAGCCGGACAAGGTCATCGGGACCATCCGGTCCCGTACTCACCACTACCCCTTCAGGCTGGTGCCGCCCGAGCCCCTGATGCAGTATCTCGAGCTCCTTTGCCAGCAGGAGAACGTTCCCGTGGCTCCCGGCGTGCTCTCGCTCGTCATCCGCGCAGGTGGCGGTTCCGTTCGCGACACCTTGTCCGTCCTGGACCAGCTCATGGCCGGCGCCGGTCCCAATGGCCTGGATTATGAGCTCGCTGTTGCGCTGCTCGGCTACACGCATGCTTCGTTGCTGGACGACATCGTGGATGCCGTTGCTGCGGCAGATGCTGCCACTGTGTTCCGTGCCGTGGACCGCGTCATCCAGACCGGGCACGACCCCCGCCGTTTTGTCGAAGATCTCTTGGAACGATTCCGCGACCTCATCATCGTCCAGGCGATGCCCGAGAGCGCGCAGGCCATTCTTCGTGGCATGCCAGCCGACCAGATCGCCCGGATGCGCAATCAGGCAACCAACTTGGGCGCGGCGGAACTGTCCCGAGCCGCAGATGTCACCAACACGGCGCTCACTGAGATGACCGGTGCTACGTCGCCGCGCCTTCACCTTGAACTGCTGTGCGCACGCATCCTCCTGCCCAGCGCCGAGCAGACCGAACGTGGCATCGCTGCCCGCATCGACCGCGTGGAACGTCGCCTGAATTACACCGGCGACGACGGCGCCCCGGCTGTGGCTGCTGCCCCACCGGTTCCTACGGCTACTACGCCGATCGCACCTGCAGTGCCGGCACAGGCGGAAACTCCGGCTGCCCCGGCTGTCCCGGCGACACCCGCCGTTTCCCGGCAAGCCCCTGCTGCAGCATCTGCCGCGCCCGAGCAGTCCGCGTCCGCTCCGGAGCCGTCCCCTGCACATCCGTCCACAGACGCTGGTTCGCGGGATGCCATCACAGCACCTCGAGTGTCCACCAACGATTGGCCCGTCGAAGACCGTCAGGCTGCGGGCCGCTCGCAGCAAGCTGCCCCATCCCAAGCAGCCCAGTCTCAGCCACAGCCAACGCCCGCACCGCAACAGGCACCCGCCTCAGCTCCTCAGCCTGCTGCTGCTCCGGTTCCCGCTCCCGGAGGCACCGGCGATGTGGAAGCATTGCGCCGAGCTTGGCCGGATGTCCTGCAGACGCTGACCAAGATCAAGCGCAGCACTTGGGCGCTGGTTGAACCGAATGCCCAAGTGGCCCAGTTTGATGGCCAGGTGCTGACTCTGGCTTTCACAACTGGTGGCCTCGCGGGTGCGTTCGGCCGTGCGGATCACTCAGAGAACCTTCGGCAGGCGATCCACAAGACCATCGGCATCGACTGCCAGATCGTCGCCGTGGCTGGCGGCAACAGCTCAGCGAGCTCTGAGCCAAACCCAAAAGCACCTACTAGCCGGGAAGCTCCGGCTGCTGCATCACCCATGGGCGCCCCGGCGTCGGCCGGTGGTGTATCCCCGAAGGCAACAGCCACAGGTGTCACGTCAGCGCCTGCGGAAACAGCACCAACACCGGCGCCGGTGTCAGCTGTCGACTCCGCTTGGGGTCTCGCGCCGGCTGCCGCACCTGTAGCTTCCCCCGCTCCTGCACCGGCTGCCGCACCAGTAGCTTCCCCCGCTCCTGCGCCGGTACCGACACCAGCCGCCTCAACTCCGGCCGCTCCCGCGGGGCCAGAGCCTTCCGGCGACTACTCGCACCCCGACGACGATTGGGGTCCGCCGCTCGACGAGGACGCCCCGCCGCTGGATGAAGAGCCTCCGGCGGATTGGGAGCCACCGGCTGGCTACGGCCACACGAGCTCCCAACCGGCTGCCTCAGCGTCGGCACCAGCAACACCGGCCAAGACCTCCACAACCGCGCCCCCGGCCGCAGCCGCAACGGCACCCGCTTCGAGCACCACTGCGTCCGAGGATCCGTGGTCGCGCGCAGTCGAGCAGGCGCCGGGAACCTGGGTTGTAGGTACGGAGTCCAACGTGGGCAAGAAACCCGCGCAGGACATCGAAGAAAGCGCGCCCGCAACTAACACCCCGGACTACGAACCGGCCGCGGCGCAAGCACCGGCGCCGGCAACGGCGTCCGGAACCTACGGTCACCCCACCAATGCCGAGGAGAACCCGAGCTCCAGCTGGGACGTCGCACCGGCGTCGAGCTGGCCCGCAGCGCAATCCATGCCTGCCCCGGCAACCAGCAACGCCCCGGCGGCCTGGCCGTCGTTGGCGACTCAACCCGAGGAAGCGCACGGCTCCGTTGCGACGCTCGAGGAGGCTGCGCCGTCGGGCAGTCCAACTGGCCGCCAAAGCCTGTATCAGCGCTTAACGAACAGCCCCGAAGCCCAAGCGGGCCGTGTCCAGGCGCCGGTGAGGACCCAGTCGAAGCCGGAGTCAGTGGCGGAGGACATTCCCAGCCCGGAAGACGAAACCATCGAGGAGTCCCGGGTATTTGGGCGCGCCGCGGTGGAGCGTATTCTGGGCGGGAAGCTGATTGAAGAGCGCGCCTTGGACGGTTCTCCCCTACAACCCCGCTGACTCCAGCATTGATTTCAACCTAACGAGGACATTGTGTACGAAGGTGCAGTTCAAGAGCTGATTGATGAGCTCGGCCGGCTTCCCGGGGTGGGTCCCAAATCAGCGCAGCGCCTGGCATTCCACATCCTTGAGGCGGACCCCGAGGACATGAAGCGCCTGGTCACGGCCATCACCACGGTGAAGGAACGCGTGAAGTTCTGCAGTGTGTGCTTCAACGTGACCGAGCAGGAAACGTGCAATATTTGCCGCGACCAGCGCCGTGACCCGTCGGTCATTTGCGTCGTTGAGGAGTCCAAGGACGTCCTGGCCGTCGAGCGTACGCGGTCCTTCCGCGGCCGCTATCACGTGCTGGGCGGTGCCATTAATCCCATCGCGGGTATCGGCCCTGAGCAGTTGCGCATCCGTGAGCTCCTCACACGCCTCAATGACGGCGCCATCCAGGAAATCATCATCGCCACGGACCCCAACCTCGAGGGTGAGGCTACGGCTACGTACCTTGCCCGCATGCTCAAGTCGATCGGAATCACCGTAACGCGACTGGCGTCGGGCCTGCCTGTGGGTGGAGACCTTGAATACGCCGATGAGGTCACGTTGGGACGCGCGTTCGAGGGCCGGCGAAACGCCTTGCTGTAATCTCGCAATCACAACATCAGCCGCGATGGGGGTCCTGTGCGAGAACTTGTCTACTACGTTGCCGTAAGCCTGGATGGTTACATTGCCGGCCCCGGAGGCGAGTTCGATGCCTTCCCAGTCGAAGGCGACCACATGGCTGCACAGAATCAGCGCTTCCCTGACGCCATTCCTACCGTGATCGCGGACGCCATGGGCATCCAACGGACCGGGACAATGTTCGACACCGTGGTGATGGGTTGGAATACCTACGCGGTGGGCCTTCCGGCGGGCATGACCAGCCCGTACCAGCACCTCGAACAAGTAGTGTTTTCCCGGACGCGTACCGAGGCGGACATCCCGGGCGAGCACCCGAATTTGACGCTTACCGATGAAAGCCCCGTAGACGTTGTGCGCCGGTTGAAGTCACAGCCGGGGAAGGCGATTTGGCTCTGTGGCGGCGGGCAACTCGCAACGCAGCTGGCCGGTGAAATCGACCGGCTTGTGCTCAAACGCAGCCCGCTGCTCTTTGGTGACGGGATCCCGCTCTTCGCGCCCGGGACCTACCAGCCCAGCGCCTTCAGCGAGTTGTCCACGACGGCCTTCGGCTCAGGCGTCGTAATTTCCGAGTACGTGCGCCAGCCGGTCACCCGGGCCTCGAACTAGCCGCCGCCCGCCGGGCGGCCTGCCAGCGTCCCGCAACCAGCACCAGCGCGGCCAGCAGCCCCTGCAGTGCCAAACCGGTCAGAGCGACGGGGATCGAAGGCGCAAGGCCAGCACTTGATTCCCCGCCGAGGCACGGGACTTCGCGTGAGGGACCGTCGGCAGACCATTGCAGTCCGGATAACATCCATCCAACCGGGTTGTCCGCTGCTGCTAGTTCAGCGCCCACGCTTCCCAGGAGCAGGACAGGGTTGGACGTGGCCAGCCAGGCAATCCGATCCGTGTGCGCCACCTCAACGGGACGAAGGCTGCCTACGCATTCGTACGCTATAACTCTTCCGGACTCGTCGCGCTCGACGTTGACGGGCACCGACACCTGGACTGTTCCCGCGGTCGCGGGAATCAGCAGGAGCGTGACCACCACGTTGCCAATGCACAAGAAAGCCACCAGTACCACAGCCAAAGCCGCACCAGGAGCTGCCTTGGCGAAGCATCTCCGCGAACCGACACCGATCAGTCCAAACAGCGCTACTTCAAGAACAATGACGACGACGGCGGCACCGGCCAGCGCCATTGGCCCGCCGAACCTGAGGCCCACCAGGAGCAAAGCACCGCATCCCGTCGCAGCCAACGCCACGCCCCTCATGGCTCCTGACAGCAGCAGAACAGGGATGCTTCCCTTCGAATTCCGGAAGCCCCAAGCAGCACCCAGCATGGCAGCTGCCAGTGCGAGGAATGGCGCCATCAGCAGATACACGGCGCCCGCAACCTCGGTCTCGAACCAGCCGTTGGCCTCTCCCCAAATAATGAGTGCGGCGGCCATCCCCCACGCGAGCGCAATCCCCAGTGCGCAAGCCAACCAGAACCACCAAGATGTGAAAGATTTCCGGGTGTTCCGCCACGCCTCGTCAACAGCAGTTGCGACGTGGGCACCGGGATGGGTTCGCGAATACGAACCAGTCCGCGGAGCTTCATCCATCCGCCCTTGATCATCGATTATCCCGCCGCCGATAACCTCATATTCGGGCTCATTCCATCCCGGGACCGAACCGCCAGGATGGTCAGGAACGTCGGCCATCGCCTCTCGCTAACATCATCATGAGTTGGATGGTACGCCGGGCAAGCCACCACCGATACGCCGAGACTTCAAGGCGAGATCCCAGCTGATCGTGCCACCATGGCTCATGGTCTCCAGCAACAGCATTTTTCGGCGCCCCCATCCCATCAAACCGGGCCCCGGTCAGGAATCGGTGTGGGACTACCCACGTCCGCCGAGGATCGAAGCACGTTCGGATCGGATTGTGGTGCGGCTTGGCGGTCAGGTGATCGTGGATACCACAGACGCTATGCGAGTCCTGGAGACAAGTCATCCGCCTGTCTACTACCTGCCGTTGGATGCCTTCCGGAGTGGTGTGCTGGTCCCTGTTGGGGGCACCACTTTCTGCGAGTTCAAGGGAGAAGCAAGCTATTTCGACGTCGTAGCCGGCGGCGTCGCCGTATCCCGTGGCGGATGGACCTACACCACACCAGCCCGGGGGTTCGAGGCCCTCAGCAGCCGGGCTGCCCTGTACCCGGAGCATATGGATTCCTGCGAGATCGACGGCGAGCAGGTGGCCTTCCAGGAAGGAAACTTCTACGGCGGCTGGATCACACGGCAGATCGTCGGCCCGTTCAAGGGTGGCCCGGGCACAGCCGGGTGGTAGTGGCGCGTGGCCGCCATGTGGTCACAATTCCTACCAGCCCTGCACGCGGCGATAAACTGGGCAAATAAGCTACGCAGGCGTGCTCCAATTTGGATCCAGCATGCCGCGTTCGAACCCTATTGATGCAGTGAGGGTGCGCGCATGACTATGCCCACTACCGAAGTGAAAATCGAAGAGCTCTCCAACGAGGCTGCCATTACCAAGCAGCTGATCGTTCAAAAGTTCGGCGGTTCCTCGGTTGCCGATGCTGATGGCATCAAGCGGGTCGCTCAGCGCGTCGTGGATGCGCAGAAGGCCGGCAACGAGGTTGTGGTTGTTGTCTCCGCAATGGGCGACACCACGGACGAACTCCTGGATCTCGCAAGCCAGGTCACGGACTCCGCCCCCGCCCGCGAAATGGACATGCTTTTGTCCGCAGGCGAGCGAATTTCCATGGCCCTGCTCGCCATGGCCATTAACAAGTTCGGCGCTTCCGCACAGTCCTTCACCGGTTCCCAAGCCGGCATGATTACCGACGGCATCCACGGCAAGGCCCGCATTATCGACGTCGATCCCCACCGGATCCGCACCGCCCTGGACAAGGGACATATCGCGATCGTGGCAGGCTTCCAGGGCATGAGCCGCAGCACTAACGAGATCACCACCTTGGGCCGCGGTGGCTCAGACACTACCGCTGTTGCCTTGGCCGCCGCTCTGGAGGCTGACGTCTGCGAAATTTACACAGACGTGGACGGCATCTACACGGCTGATCCCCGCGTTGTGGGCTCCGCGCAGAAGATCGACCGTATCTCCAGCGAAGAAATGCTGGAATTGGCCGCGTCCGGTGCCAAGATCCTGCACTTGCGGTGCGTGGAATACGCGCGCCGTTTCGGTGTGCCCCTGCACGTCCGCTCGTCATTTAGCCAGAACGAAGGCACCTGGGTCATCCCGGGCGCCGACGAAAAGTTCACGATTCAAGAGGGAGTTGCCTTGGAGCAGCCAATCATCTCCGGCGTTGCACACGACCGGTCCGAAGCCAAGGTCACCGTTGTAGGCGTACCGGACATCCCCGGCAAGGCTGCGGCGATCTTCCAGGTGATCGCAGACGCGCACTCGAACATCGACATGATCGTCCAGAACGTTTCCACCCACGGCACCGGCCGCACGGACATTTCGTTCACCCTGCCCATCGTCGAAGGCGCGGACGCCCTTGCGGCCCTGCGTGCAGCCGAGGGCCAGATCGGCTTCGAGAGCATCGAATACAACGAGCACGTAGGCAAGCTCTCCCTCATTGGCGCCGGCATGCGTTCGCACCCCGGCGTTTCGGCAACGTTCTTCAAGGCCCTCTCCGACGCCGGCATCAACATCGACATGATTTCCACCTCGGAAATCCGCATCTCCGTTGTCACCAGCGCTGACGCCCTGGACGACGCGGTACGCGCCATCCACAATGCGTTCGAGCTCGACGGCGACGCTGAGGCCACCGTCTACGGCGGCACCGGCCGCTAGGGTCACTCCGGGCGACGCCCCAAGTAAGTAGCAGATAAGGCCGTTCTGAGAGCTCAGAACGGCCTTATCTGCTACCTAGTTGGGTGAGCTGGCGCCAGGAGGACTTCCACCAGTTGGGTCAGCCCCTCTGCCATATCCACGGATTTGTCGTAGAGCCACTGCAACTGCAAACCATCGAAGGCAGCCACCACCAGCCTCGCGAGTGCTTCGGGCCCGACGTCGGTCCGTACCTCGCCTGCCTTCTGTCGCCGCTCGATGTCCACGGCGACGTCCCGCACTACGGTCTCGTAGCGGTCCTTGAAGTAGGCGTGCGAGGCATGCCCGGGATCGTTGGCCGTGGCGGAGGCCACCGCGTAAAGCGTGGTCAGGCCGGGCTCGTTGCGGTTCCGCTCAGCGATGCCGGGCATCAGGCTCAAGCCCACCTCGGACTCGCCACCACCTGCGAGTGACCGGCGATCCCTTTCCGCCAGGACTGCAGTCAGTAGTTCCTGCTTGCCCTTGAAATAGTGGAACAGGGTGGCTTCCTTGACGCCCACCAGCTCGGCGACGCGCTTGAGGGCAGTGCCTTCAAAGCCCTCCGTGGCGAAAACGTCAGTAGCTGTCTGGATGATTTGTTCGCGGCGTTCGGCGCCCTTGGCATACTGGCCGCGGGCCCTGGGTGGTGACATCCGTTCAGTCTATTTGAAGGTTCAAAAATCGAGTATCACCGACTTTTTTGCTGAAAACCTAGTCATACTAGATTTTTGTCGCTAGAGTCTTCCTTCGAGACCCAACGGTGGGTCGCCCGTTCATCAGGAGGCAATGTGGCCCTCAATCTCAATCAGCAAGTAGCAGGCGCGGAAACCGCCAACTCCGAAACCGAAGCACCCCAGGCTGCGTCCCGCGCCTACGTCATCGGCATGCCCATCGCGAGCGCCGGCCTCTGGATGGCCGTCCTGGCCCCCGCACTGGTAGTCCTGGCCATCAAGATTTCGGAGATCACCACTCCGGATACACGCGCCGGAGCACTCAGCCTCGTGGCAGGTGTTGGAGCAGCCGTCGCTTTGCTCGCCAATCCGTTCTTTGGCCGACTCAGCGACCGCACCACGTCCCGGTTCGGCATGCGCAAACCGTGGATTGTCGGCGGATCACTCCTCGGACTTGCAGCACTCTTCCTGCTGGGTTCGGCCACGGACGTCGGAGTGGTTCTGATTGCCTGGGTTGTAGCACAGCTGGGCTTCAACGCCGCCCTGGCCGCCTTGGTTGCAACCCTTCCCGACCAAGCCGCCCCAACGGAGCGCGGACGCCTATCCGGCCTCATCGGCATGACGTTGCCCATTGGCCTGGTGGCAGCCGCTTTTTTCGCGCAGATGTTCGAAACCGCCTTGCAGATGGCGGTAGTCCCGGGGATCGTCGGCACGGCGATAGCCATTGCCTTTGCCTTCACCTTCAAGGACCGCGTCCTCACGGAGAAACCGGCACCGCTGAACTTCAAGGAGATCCTGGGTTCCTTCTACTTCAACCCCAAGGATTACCCGGGCCTGGGCTGGGCTTGGGTCACCAAATTCCTGGTCTACGTGGGCTACTGTGCCGGCCTTCTCTACCTGCCGTACTTCTTCACGGACCACCTTCGCGTCGCCGAAACGCAGGTCACCAGCTTGGTGTTCCAAGCAACCCTGGTGAGCTCAGCCGGCACTGTGATCACCAGCCTTGCAGGTGGCTGGATCAGCGACCGCCTTGGCAAGCGTAAGAGCATGGTCATCATCTCCGCCCTGATCATGATGGGCGGCTTGGTGGTCATCGCTACCAGCACCAACACCGGTCAGGTGCTGGTGGGCCAAGGGATCCTGGGCTTGGGCCTTGGCGTCTTCAGCGCCGTGGACGTAGCCCTCATCACTGACCTGCTACCCAGCGACCAGTCAGAGAATGCCAAAACCTTCGGTGTCTTCAACATCGCCCAAGCCCTCCCCCAATCCCTGGTGCCTGCTATCGCCTTCCCAGTCATCGCCTTGGGTGGCTACCCCGCCCTGTTCCTCGGTGGTGCCGTTGTCGGCATCATCGGAGCCATCCTCGTCACACGTATCAAAGGAGTCAAGTAAATGAATCCCACCCTGTCAACCGCCGTTACGGCCCCACAAGCAGGAGCTAAGGATGCGGAAGCAAGGATCGTCGAACTGGCCCGGAGCCTGACGCTTGAGCAGCAGGTCCAACTGCTGACCGGCGCGGACGTTTGGTCCACGCATGCCATCCCGGAGATCGGCCTGTCCCGCGTGGTCATGTCCGACGGTCCGGCCGGGGTTCGCGGTGAAGACTTTGATGAGCGACACGACTCAGTCTCCTTGCCGTCGTCGTCGGCTTTGTCCGCGACGTGGAGCGTCGAAACGGCGCGCCGGTACGGGCAGGTCCTGGGCCAAGAAGCCCGCCGCAAGGGCGTCCACGCCGTCCTGGGCCCCACCATCAACCTGCACCGCTCCCCGCTGGGCGGCCGCCACTTCGAGTGCATGAGCGAGGACCCGCGGCTCACCGCAACCATGGCCGCCGGGTATGTTGCCGGCGTCCAGTCCATGGGCGTTGGCGCGACCCCCAAGCACTATCTTGCCAACGAAGCCGAAACCGAGCGTTTCACCGCGGACTCCGTGGTGGACGAACGCCCCCTCCGTGAGCTCTACCTGGCAGCCTTCGAGGACGCCATCACCGAGGCCCGTGCCTGGCTGGTGATGAGCTCATACAACTCCATCAACGGCACAACCGCCAGCGAGAACAAGCTCCTTGAAACGCCACTGTCCACCGAATGGGGCTTCGACGGCGTCGTCGTTTCCGACTGGACGGGCGTCCGCTCGGTGCAAGCCGCCAACGCCCACCAGGACTTGGAAATGCCGGGTCCGGCAGGCCACTGGGGACCCAAGCTGCTGGCTGCAGTCAACGATGGCCGCGTGAGCAAGGACGCGATCCTGGAGAAGGTCACCCGGATCCTGCGCTTGGCCGCCCGCGTGGGTTCGCTGGAAGGTTTCGAACCCGCAGTGACCCAGCTCCCCACAGAACTGAACGGGGCCGCCGTCGCGCGTGAAGTTGCAGTCCGCGGCGCGGTGCTGGTCCGCAACAACGGCATCCTTCCGCTGGACGCCAGGGCGCTGAGCCGTGTGGCTGTGATCGGCCACAACGCCGACGAAGCCCGCACCCAGGGCGGCGGCAGCGCCACCGTTATGCCCAAGTACACCGTCTCGCCCCTGGAGGGCCTGCGAAAGGCACTGCCCGACGACGTTACCGTCACCTACGCGCGTGGCGCCAAAGTAGCCGAGGGCATCCAGCCGTTCCCCCGCGCGTCGCTCCATAATCCCGTCTCCAATGTCCCCGGAATCCGCGTGACCTTCCTGGCGGAAGATGGCACGGAAATCTCCGGCGAAGACCGCCTGGCCTCGCATCTGATCTGGTTTGGCATCGGAATTCCCGACGGCGCAGCCTCCATCCGCATGGAAACGGACTGGAGAGCCGAAACAGAAGGCGTCCACCACCTTGGCATTGGCACCGTAGGCCGCATCCGTTTCTCCCTGGATGGAGAGGAAGCCTTCAACAGCGAACTTGAGGACGACACCGAAGTTCTGGGTGCTGCCCTGTTCGATCCTCCCAAGACCGTCCACGCCATCCACACCGCCGCCGGGCAGACTGTGCGGGTTGAGGCCGAATACCAACTGCCCAAAGAGCAGATCATTCCGTTCACGGCCATCCTGCTGGGTGAGGAGACGGTGGTCGCGGACCCGCAAGCTGAAATTGACGCCGCAATGGAAGCTGCCCGGAACTCCGACGTAGCAGTGGTGGTTGTGGGCACCAACGCCGCCATCGAATCCGAAGGCTTCGACCGCAAGGACCTTAACCTGCCCGGCTACCAAGACCAGCTCGTGGAAGCTGTAGCCGCGGCCAACCCCCGCACAGTGGTTGTGGTGAACTCCGGGTCGCCGGTCCTCATGCCGTGGCTCAACAAGGTAAGCGCAGTACTGCTGGGCTGGTTCGGCGGCCAGGAATTCGGCAACGCGATCGCCGACATCCTGCTCGGCGCGGAAGAACCCGGCGGACGCCTCCCCACCACCTGGCCCGCAGCTCTGGAAGACGTTCCTGTCCTGAACACCGCACCCGTTGACGGCAAGGTGGTCTACTCCGAGGGAATCCACATCGGCTACCGCGCGTGGCTCAAGCAGGAAGCCGAAGGCGGCGCCGCCCCCGCACTCCCGTTCGGTTATGGGCTTGGCTACACGACGTTCGAACTCGGCACCGCCCACGCGCCGCAGGTGGTCGCCGTCGGCAACGATGTTGTGGTGCACGTACCAGTACGCAACGCCGGCACACGCACGGGGCGGGAAGTAGTCCAGGTCTACTTGGACCGCACCGATTCCGCCGTGGAGCGGCCCGTTCGCTGGCTCGCCGGCTACGCCGGGACACACCTTGCCCCCAACGGAACCGAGAGCGTGGAAATACGCATCCCCGCCAAGGCGTTTGCATATTACGACGGCGGCTGGCAGTTTGAGCAGGGCAGGTTCCGCCTGTTGGTGGGTCGCCACTCAGCGGACGACTTTCAAGCCCTGGAGATCGAAGTCCGGTAATCACATGGAACTTCGGTAATATATGAGCGAAATCACGCTGGGTGGAGGGTTATTTTGCCCTTTCCCCACGTGGTTTTCGCCACAAGCCGGAGAACTGGGGTATGGTATGGAATTTTCGTGGCATGCTGTACGTTGCATACCCGGTAACCCCCTAACACGAAGAGGCATTAAAAAGTGGCAGCCGATTACGACGAACTCCGCACCGATGTAAAAGAGAACCAGGAGCAGTCCCTCCAGGCTCTCCAGTCCGCCAGCGCTCCCACGGCCAAGAGTGTCGTGCTTGAACTGGACGAAACCGATGGCCTCGACGCCAACGGCCCCGGCGGCGAAATCGTCGCTGAAGAACTGGTCATCCAGGTCATTCCGCAGGCGAACGACGAGTTCACTTGTCACTCCTGCTTCCTGGTTCGCCACCGCTCGCAGATCGCACGCGAAAAAGATGGCGTCGCCTACTGCACCGACTGCGAAGGCTAATACGGTCTAACACCCCGGCGGACTTAACATCGTCAGGGAGTGCCGCCGTCGGGATTAAATTGCGGAAGGACCGGAGCAAACGCTCCGGTCCTTCCGCAGTTAAAGCTAGTGGCCGCCTCCTGGCCCTCCAACTGCCTTCTTGCGGCGGTGATTGGCAATTCTGAGTTGGAGGATTCTGGCCCCGCCCGCAAGGGCAACGAGGACTCCGCCGCCCACAGCCGCTATGAAGAGCGTGGTCCCGAGCGCGAGCGTCCCCTCCAGCCCGAAGAACCGGACGGTGATCATGTCCTGGTTTTGGACGAAGAATACGATCAGCATTACCAGAACCACCAAGCCGACAGCCACCGCCACCCACAAAGCGGCGGTGCGGGTTGGCCTGTCGTGGCCCGAAGCAGGCGGGATCGCTCGTTCCTGTCGCTCCGAGCTACCCGGCTCCGAGCTACCCGGCTCCGGGCGCGCCGGACCACCCGGAATCCTCGCTGCATCTTCTTGGAAACTCATTGACGGCCCCCTCTGTAGACCAGCATTTACCGTACTACCCACATGATAAGCATGCTGATTAGTTGCACAACAGTGGCACGGTGAGCCAACCAAGGTCAAGGTGCCAAGCCGGTCGACGTAAGGAAGGACCGGAGTTCGCGGTCCGGCCCTTCGTATCTCACATGCCGTTAGAGGCTGTAGTCGGTGGTGGTGGGCCCGGGATCATTGTTACGGACCGCATAGTGATGACCTTCAGAGTCGGTCTCGACGTCGAAGTTCCTCAGATCCGCCTCGGAAGCGGTCTCGAAATCATCGTGTTTGTGCACCACGGGGCTGTCCGTATCACCGTGGGTTGCCGGTCCAAAAACGGACTGCAGCCGCTCGGTCACGTGGACGAAGCCTTCCATTCTGCGTCCCATGTTTTCCACCTCCTTTCTTGCCGGAGAGAGAAAAGCGGCAGGGCTGGTGCGTGCCGTTCAGTGAGGCCTATCTTACGCCTGAAATCCCCCGGCGAGGTGGGCTTACCGCAGCGACTTGTCCTCCGGGTTGCGGGGCACTACGTACGTGCTGCCGTCAGGCCGGCGGAGGGTTTCCCACTGTTGGGTCTCAGCCTGGCGCTGCGCGAGCAGCTTCCGGTTGGCGTCGGTCATCTCGTGATCGAGGGAGCTGCTGTGAGCAGGCCCGAAAATGACACGGAACTTCCCTGTCGCGCGCATGAATTTCCGTGTGAAGGATTCCTTGGCCACGCGGATCGACTCCTCTTTTAGGCGGTTCAATAAGTCCATAGTACGCTAATCATTAGTGCACTAACTAATTGGCAACCGTGCGCTAATAGATCAGGCAGCAAGCACAGGAGGCAGCCATGACAGCCCTTGACGAGACCACCCGGGAGACCGACGATCTCCTTCTGGAACGCCAACTATGCTTCGCCCTGACCGTGGCTTCGCGAAGTGTAGTTGGCGTCTACAAGCCTGTGCTGGAGCGGCTCGGGCTCACCCATCCTCAATACCTGGTGATGCTTGCCCTCTGGGAACGAAGCCCGCGGACACTGAAGGACATCAGTGACAGCCTCCTCCATGAGCCCGCCACCCTCTCCCCGCTGCTTAGGCGCCTCGAGGAAGCCGAGTTGATCACCCGCGAGCGCGTGCCCGGCAATGAACGGGCACTTGCGGTCAAGCTGACGGACAAAGGTGCCGCCCTCCGGGAGCAGGCCACCGCCGTTCCGGGCCAGATCCGCGAGCGCCTGCAACTCACCCGCGAAGAAGTAGCAGAACTTCACCAGGCCATGACCGGGCTGATCGCCGCCACTCAACGCAACAGCTAGCAAACCGGCCAAACCCGTCAGCGCAACTCCCTAGCCAAGCCCAGAGCCTCAATGGTGTCCTTGAAGCGAGCACCAAAAGTGCCACGTAAAATGGATGCAACCTAGGAGACTCAATGCGCATGCGATTTGTTCGGCCCTTACTGGCAGTACTGGTTGTCGCCGGCCTCGCCGCATGCTCAGGCAACCCCACCCCGGGTTCCACAGGCAGCGAAAGCCAGGCGCCGTCGTCGGCCACTTCAAGCAGCAGCCCCAGCAAAACCGCAACTCCCAGCGCGTCACCAGCCACCGGCGCAGGCAATGCCGAACTTTCCATCACACTCGTTGAAACTCCGGAGTCCGCTCCCCAGGCTTTCACGCTCGTCTGCACGAATGGCGTGCCCGCCGCCGAGAGCAGCCACCCGTCGGCAGCCGAGGCCTGCACTTCACTCAAGAACGGCCCCTCCCTGCTGAGCCCCGCCCCGATGCGAACGGACCAGGCCTGCACCATGCAGTACGGGGGCCCGGCAACGGCCAAGGTGACCGGTTCAGTGGACGGCAAGGAAGTCAGCGCTTCCTTCAGCCGAACGGACGGCTGCCAGATCGCCCTATGGGACGCCGCGAAGAGCGTCCTCGGATCAGATGGCGGCCTCTAAGCTTCGGCACCTCCCCCAAGAGCAATGGCTCGGGCTGGAGGCAGCCCACCATGCACGCGTCGCGCGTTACGCAGATCCGTATCTGGCGCGTCGTTCAGCCGGTAAGAAGCACCCCGTGGAGGACTTCCTTTTCACCTACTACACGCAGAAGCCGGGCCAGTTGCAGCGTTGGCATCCCGGCGATGGCGTGGTCCTCAGCGGCGAGCGCGCCTTGGAGCGCATCACCTGGAAGTTCTACAGAGGGCTCGACGACGCCGAACTCACCTCTGTGGGGCTGGCTCCGCGAACGCCTGCGGTCACCTTTGAGCGGCCCGGCTTCCTTGCTGACCGCGCCGAAGCTGTCCGCTTCGCGGGAATCATCCTCGCGGGCACGGCCAAGCGACCGGCGCAGTTCGGATGCTTTGGCCTGCACGAATGGGCCATGGTGTATCGGCAGGAAAAGTTTGAGTTGCGGCATGAGTACCTGAAGCTGAGGCTTGGCGGCGAGGGCACGGATGCAGTTGTTGAAGAGAACCGCATCCGCTGCTCGCACTTTGACGCCTTCCGCTTCTACACACCTGATGCCACCTCGCTGAATGAACTTACGCCCACCCGCGAGAACCAGCGCACCATGGAGCAGCCGGGTTGCCTGCACGCCAACATGGACCTCTATAAGTGGGCTTATAAGCTAACGCCTGCCCTACCGAGCGAGCTGGTGATGGACTGCTTCGAGTTGTCGTGGCGGATCCGCGCGATGGACATGCAGGCGTCTCCCTACGATCTTCAAGAATGGGGCTACCCGCCCATCAGGATTGAGACACCGCAGGGCAAGGCCGAGTACGTTGAATACCAGCGGGCTTTCGCGGCCGAATCCCAGGAGCTGCGGGCCCGCGTGCTCCAGGCAGTAGGGCCGCTCTTGGATGAGCTGAGCGGTTTGGCTGCCTGAGCACCCGCCGCCACCAGCGAAAGGTAACCATGGTTTCCGCAGATAATAGCCACGCAGACGAGACAGGCACTGAAAACAGCGGCACAGATAAGAGCGGGTACGACGTCGATCTGACGGTCACGCTGACGGAGGCACCTGGCGCTGAAAGCCGGATCTTCCACCTCCGGTCCGCGGCAGGCATCCTTTCGCCTGACCCTGACTCGCTGGAATCGAACTTGCCTGATGCAACTGCGGCGCTGGCCGCCGTCGAGCAGTTTGGTGAGGAAGTCTTCTTTCCCGAACCGCGGCCGGACCGGATCTGCACGCAGCAGTACGGCGGCCCACAGGTAGCTGTGGTCACGGGGTGGTTCCGGGGACGCGAAGTCCACAGCCAGTTCAGTAGGACTGATGGTTGCGAGATTGCACGCTGGAAGACCCTGGCCGCGTTGCTGGGCAATACCGGTGGCTCAAGTGGCGCCGTGTAAGTCCGGCCCGTGACACCCAAACCGGCTCACGACACGCAAACGGACTGAGGACACCTGGGTTCAGGTGTCCTCAGCCCGTTTCTGTGGCACGCATGAATTTGCGCGTCGCCGGGTTACTGCATCAAGCGAGCACTAGCCGGCGTTGTTGCTCTGCGTCGGCTCATCAGCGCGGATCTTGCCGCCACGCTTCTTATCTTTCTTGTCCTTTTTCGGGTCTTCCTCATCCGGAACCACAACGGTTCCGCCCGGGTTGACCAGGACGGTGACGAAACTCGGTTCGCTTGTACCTGCAAAGGTCAGCCGACCGATGTAGGAGCCAGGCTCCAGGTTCTTCCAGTTCAGTGAGATCTGGCCGGTCTTGCCGTTGGCAAGGCGGATCGGATTCGGCGTCACGGTGGCGTTACCCTGGTTGGCGCCCAGGACGGCGGCGTCAACCGTGGCCTTGGTGGGCTGGTTGTTGGGGCTCGCATAGAGGTTGGCGAACACGTAGTAGTCGCCCGGGGCCGGGTTCGGGACGGACAGAGTCTCGCTGGCCGAGGCCGTTGCGGCCGGCAACTGCTGACCGGTTGGAGTCAGGACCAGCATGTCGAAGTCCGCGGCTTCGTCGGATGAGATCACCGAGAACTTGGCAAGCGCACTGCCCTCGCCAACAGTCACCTTCTTCACGTAGTTGGACGCATTGGTTTCGCCTGCAAACGGGCCGGGAACCAGTTCGACTGCCGAAGAATCAGCCTTGGAGAGACCATCAACGGTGACGCCCACCGGCAGGTTGGTGCCCGAGGTGATGTTGATGGTTCCGGAGCCGTTGGGGCCCGTTCCGGTGAAGGCCAGCGCCTTGTCCGCGATGACGGACTGCGGCCGGACAGCGATCGGCGAGGTAACAGTCTTGCTGGCGCCCTGCCAGCTCAGGGAACCCATGGCGAACTTACCCAAGGCGGCGTTCTTGTTTTCGAACTGCACCTTGAACGTCTTCTTTTCACCGGGAGCCCCGAAGTTCAGCACTGACGGTGTGACCTTGACGTTGACGCCCGGAACGTTCACCGAGGCGCGGTAGAGACCCGGAGTCAGGGCTGTGAGCGTACGCGTGACCTCCACTTTGCCTGCGAGGTTGCCCAGCGCAAAGGAGGGAACGTTCATGTCCCGCGCCTGCGTGGTGCCCAGCCCTTCCATGCCAAGGTCCATGCCTGTGCCCTGGATGAACTTCAGGTAGTCCTCGGTGGTTGCGTCGTAAACGAGGCCTGGCGAGAGGACCTTGGCCGGATCCACCTGCCCGGCGCCGGTGGCGAAGACGTCCTGGTTGATGGCGCCGTTGGCCAGCTTGACCGGACCGGCGGTGGTCATCATTGCGGACTTCACGGTTGCCGGGGACCACTGTGGGTTCTTGGCCAGGATCAGGGCGCCAAATCCGGCAACGTGGGGTGCAGCCATGGATGTTCCGGACAGGAACCCGAAGTCGTCGCCGCCGGTACCGATAGGCGAAACGCCAGCCAGGATGGCAACGCCCGGAGCTGACACGTCAGGCTTGAGCAGGTCCGAGTCCGTGGCAAGCAGCGGTCCACGGGAGGAGAATCCTGCGATCTGCGGCTGTGCCTCAGCGGGCAGGCCCGTGGTGTCGCGGTTCAGCAGGGACACGGTGATGGCCGGGTTGGCCGTGACCTTGTCCTTGATGGTCTGAGTGGCGGGCGGGTTCACGTGGACGGTGGGAACGGCGTGCTTGTCAGTGTCCAGGGACGAATCGGTCAGGTTCACCAGGATCATGCCGACGCCACCGCCGCGAAGGACCTCGGCGCTCTTGGCGGTACGGTCAACAACACCACGGTCACAAACAACAACCTTGCCGGCTACCTTGGCCGGGTCCAGCGAGCCCGGAGCACAGAGCGCCGCGTTGCCTTCACCGCTTGCAGCGTTGGTGGAAAGCACGACGCCGGCCCCGCTCACCTCGCGGTTCATGATGCTCGCTCCGCGGAACTTGCTGCCATCGGAGAACTCAACAGTGCCCTGGAGCTCCTGCGAGAAGGACGTCGCGGCAACCGTGGTCAGCCATGGTGCTCCGTGGTTTACGGTGCTGGCGGTGGGTCCGGAGTTGCCCGCCGAGGTTGCAACGAAAATGCCTGCGGAAGCTGCCGACAGGAAGGCCAGCGAGACGGGATCGGTGGTGGAGGTGGTTGAACCCGAGATGGAGTAGTTCAGCACATCCACACCGTCCAGGATGGCCTGCTCGATCGCATCCACAGAGGCGGAGCCGTAGCAGCCACCCGTGGCAGGATCGGTGTCTTCCCAGCAGACTTTGTAGACGGCGAGCTTGGCGGCGGGTGCGATGCCGCTGGTGGTTCCGAAGCTGCGGCCATCCACTACGGCGTCAACATTGGCGTTTCCCGCTGCCGTGCTGGCTGTGTGGGTGCCGTGGCTGTCCACGTCGACGGGGGAAATGACTTCCTCCGGAGCGCGGTTTTCCGGTGGAACGGTTTCCAGGAAGGCGTCAGCGAAGTAGTGGGTGCTAAGAACCTTGGAGTTGCAGGCGCTTCCATCGTAGTCAGCCCCTGTGTCGGTACCGGGCTGGCATTCGCCGACGAAAGTATCGCCGTCGGCCTTCAGCATTGCGATCTTGCCGTCAGCGGTGCGGTACGGAACGCCTACCTGGGCGTTGCCCACCAGCGGGCCAACAGGCTCACCGGCGAAGAACGGGTTGGACGGGGTGTAGCCGGTGTCGATCACGCCAACAACGGTGCCCTTGCCGGCGTTGTCCTGTCCGCCGTACTGGGTTGCCCAGGTTCCGTTGGGGCCGCTGAGCTTGAGGAAGTCGGTGGTGGAGTAGTCCGCAGCGTACTGCGTGTCCGGTGCCACCATGAGGACCTTGGGGTCCTTGGCAAGGTTGATCGCCTGGTCTGCCGTCAGGTTGGCACTGAAGCCGTTGACGGCGGTGGTGAAGTCGCGCTCGATGGTGACGTTCTCCTGCTGTGCAACTTCCTGCTGCTTCTGCTGCAGGTGCTGCTGGTATTCCTTCACCTCAGCGCTGTCGGCGTCGAGTTTCTTGCCTACTTCGGGCTTGGTGGGCGCAAGCCCGGCCGTGCCGCCGTCGTAGGTAGCTGCAGGCTTTTCGGCCAGGACCACCATGTATCGGCCGTCCTTGTAGGCGCTGGGGTCAAGGTTCTTCTTGGCCACGCCTGCAACATTCCCGGGCGTCTCCGGGGCGGGAGCGGCCTGGGCGGGCATCGCCATCGACGAGAGCAGCAACGGCAGGCCAACGGCGAGCGCCGCAGCCTTCCGAAGTCCCCCGCTTCTGACGAAGCTCTTTCCTTGTGATTTCACGAGTGGTTGCACCTTTCACTGAGGGAGGTCCGGGCTCCATCGCCCGGGCCTGTCAACTTTTGGTTGGTTGAACCTTTGACAGTTCCTGTCAAAGCCGCGCAACCAGCCGAGTCACAGAGTACCTAGCGAGAGCCAAATATGACATAGAGCACATTTCAGGTTTTTTGTCTTGTCACAGCAGTCCGGCCGCTTAACAGGACACCCATACTCATCTGCGCCACACAACAGCGTCGGCGACACCCATATTTGGGTGTCGCCGAGCCGTTTCCGTGGCATCAATGAATCTGCGAGTCGCCCCTACCCCCGAGGGGTCACCTGGAGCCGGTCAAAGGAGACCTGGACACCGTCCTTGTCCAGGACCACCACATCATCACGACCGTTCTTCACGTCCGCGGGAAGGATGAACTCCACGGTGTTCTCCGTGGTGGGGAAAATCCAACCAAGGCGGTAACCCTTCTTGTTGAGGTACACGTAGTACCACTGCCCGTGGTCGAGCCCCTTCAGCACAACCTTCTGGCCCGTCCGGTACTTATCCGCAGTACCCAGCTCAAAGGGCGGCGTGCCCAGATCCTGGCTGGCCACGGCAGGTTCAGTGCCCGGCTGTGCTGGCTGGACAGTCAGCTCAAGGGGATCACCCGATGCCGATGCGGCCGCTTCCTGGGAACCGTTCCTGGCCGTCACGTCAAAGCTGACAGCGCCCAGCTTGCCGGCTGCCACCTCTGATTCCGTCAGCAGGTGTGTACGGGTTGCGCTGACTGTGGCACCCGCCGCGAGCGTGGCTTCCGATATGCCGGCACTGGGTGCTTCGAGCCCCGTCACCGCTACGTTGCCGGCGTTGCCCACGGTGTAGGTGTACGTCACGGGATCGCCGACGCTGGCGAACCGGTCTCCGTCAGCGTCGCTCCATTCTGCGGAGACTGTCGCCTCCAGCATGACGTCACGGACCTTCAGGTCCACTTCGCCGCCATTCACCGGATAGGTCTTGGTGGTTTGGCCCGCAGAGCTGACCTCCCAGGTGGTCTGGGGGACAAAGAAGCCCTGATCGGCTTCCTCGGCGGTCACCGTGTGGCGTGGGGTGGTGCACTGATAGCTCTGCCCCGAGGGGAGCACCCCGTAGCGGCAGTTGCCCGGTCCTTCCGGGAGGAACGGGCTGAAGTTGCCGGCGGTCGGAACCACTTTCTCCACCAGCGGGCTCGTGTTCTTCACCGTGAAGGTATACGGGACCAGATCGCCGGCCGCGTACGGCTGGGTTGCAAGATCACGCCCGACGTCGGCACGCGCCCCGCTGATGTCGGCCGTCAGCAGGCCGTCCCGCAAAGCGACTGCAGCGCCAGTGAACGGCACCGTTGTGGTGAGCGACGGCGTCGTACTGGCTGTGATGCTGAAGCTCGCCTCCGGCGCGAAGTAGCCGCGTTGGACGTCGGCAGCCGTGATCACGTGTTTGGCGGTGGTGCAGTTGTAGCTGGCACCTGCGGCCAGGTTGTTGAACCGGCAGTTGGGGGCCGACGGCGGCAGGAAACCGGAGTCGAACGTCCCGGAAACCGGTACCGCGTTGGCCGTGACGTTGGAGGTGCTCTTGACGTTGAGGGAGTAGCTGAGGGTTTCGCCCACCTGGTACGGGTTGGCCACCACATCGCGGGACGGAGCTGAGCCAGTGATGGTGAGCCCCACCTGCGGGGCTACCGGCACAGTCGCCGTGAAGGTGAACTGCGAAACCCGGCCATTCGCCGTCGTGAAGGCTGCGTTAAGGTTCCGCGGGCCGCTGGCATTCGCCGGCGCGGTGAGCGCCACGTTAACGGTCACCGAGGAACCAGGGGCTACATCCGGAACCGGCACCGTGGTAGCTGACCAGCCACTGGGGGTGTAAATGGTGGCGTTGGCACCGGAAAGCGTGGTGGCTTCCTGGTTGGTGACGGTCACTGGCACCTGCTGGGTGGCCCCCGGCGCGGTGGTGACAGCAGGGACAGACAGCGGAGCGCAGGCATAGTTCAACCACGCGTCGTCGAACTTAGCGAACGGCATGTTGTCCGTGTAGTTGCCCTCATAGAGCACGCCGAATTTGCCTGCTTCCAACCGGGCCACCGTGGAGTAGGCGGAGAAACCTGCCCGAATGGTACGGACGCCCGGCCACGTCGCGCCGTCGTCACAAGAGACGCGCGCCGAGACGTTTTCCCGTCCGGTCTTGGAGTTGGCGTTGGTGAAGATCAGCTTCCTGGCGTCGGCCGAACCCTGAGCGGCATCCGGGAACATGCGCGCGATGGCGCCGTTGTTGGCCGGGTCCGGCAGTTCGGTGTCCTGGGTGACGGGACCATACGTGGCACCGCCGTCCGTGGAAATGGCCACCTTGCGATAGCCCTGGTTGGCGTTGTCACGCGAATTCAGGAGCACGCGGCCATCAGAGAGCTCAACGGTCTTGTTCTCATCCATCCTGTCGCCCACATTGGCGCCCTTATGCCAGGTTGCACCATGGTCATCGGAGTAGACGCTGTAGGCCTGGATCTTGTTGGTTCCGTCAGTCTGGCGGATATCACCGGCGTACTGCTGGATGAGGCGGCCCTTGTACTGGCCGTACTTGAGCTGGATTCCCTCACCCGAGGAAGCGAAGTTGGAGCGGATATCACCGGCCACAGGGCTGGTCTTGCTGGTTCCGGGCTTGGTGACATTCGTAATGAGCCGCGGCTGGCTCCAAGTAACGCCACCGTCCGAGGACTCGATGACCGCCGAGGAAATCACTGACCGGTCCGAATCGTTGTTGCCGAACTGGCTCCCACCGAACCCCTGGTCCTTGGAGTACACAAAGAAGTTGAAGACTTTGCCGGCCTCGGCGTCGTAGATGTAGGAGGGGTCGCTGTAGCCGTATCTGGGACCGCTGGCGTCGCCCACATGTCCGGCGGCAATAACGGTGACAGGTCCCCACGTCTGGCCACCGTCAGTACTGCGGCGCTGGACGATCGAGTTGGGGTTCGGAGCATCCGCGGCAGAGCCCGGACGGCCGTCCCATGATGCGAGAACCACGTTGTTGCCCAGATACGTCAGGGCGGGGATCCGGTAGAAGAAATTGGCGGCGGTGCGGTCGGCGCCGATATTGGCCTCAGTAAAAGTGCCTGGCGCAGCCGCAGGGTTGCTGGGCGGGATGGGGGCGGCGGACGCCGGAAGACCGAGGCCGGCCAGGAGGCCCAGGCTCAGTGCGCCGGCAACGGCGAGTCGGGCGAGCGATGGTGCAGGGGGTGTGGATTTCAAATCCAGTGTCCTTTCGAATCGGCTCCGAGGTGTCACATCACACAGTTCGTGTTACGTGCTACGTCGAACGTCCTACAACCCTATGGTGTGCGGCGTCACATTGCTAGAGATGAACCTGCTTGCCTTTCAACGAGCTGCAAAGCGGTAGCCTCGAAGTGCCACCCGCCGAGCCACTTTTGAGCAGGCCACTTTTAAGCAACGGAGCCGCCGTGAAAATCCTTGTCCCCAACACCATCAAACTGGACCTCTCCGCACTGGAAGACGAGGTCCTCGTGTATCAAGTGGACAAGCCCATCCCCAGCGAGCACCGCGACGCGGAGGTTCTGGTGGCATGGCGGAACACTTCGGACAACCTTGCCGATGCCGCCCGTGAAATGCCCCGGCTCAAACTGGTTCAGACGCTCGCTGCCGGCCCGGATTCAGTGCTGGCAGCGGGCTTTGCGGACAACGTGGCCATCACCTCCGGCCGCTCCCTTCACGATGGCCCCGTGGCTGAGCATGCACTGACCCTAATATTGGCCGCGGTGCGCCGCATGGACCAATTGATGGAGTCCCAGAAGGGCTCCACTTGGAACCAGCCCTATAACGCCGCCCAGTCCGCGCCTGACACTGAGCAGCTTTACACCCTCGACGGCGCCAACGTCACCATTTGGGGCTTCGGTTCAATCGCCGGACGGCTGGCTCCGCTACTGGCCGCTTTGGGCGCGAACGTCACCGGCGTCGCCAGTTCCAAGGGTGAGCGCTACGGCTTCCCCGTGGTGGCTGACGACGAATTCCCGGAAGTCCTGCTCACCACCGATGTCCTGGTCTCCATCCTGCCGGCAACGCCGGAAACCGCGGATGCCCTAAACGAAGACATCCTCCAATCCCTGCCGGACAACGCCATCTTTGTCAATGTAGGCCGCGGCGCCACCGTTGATGAGAACGCCCTGATCGCAGCCCTGGAAGAAGGCAGGCTGCGCGTCGCCGCCCTCGACGTCACCAAGGAAGAACCGCTGCCCGCCGTCTCAAAACTGTGGAGTGCGCCGAACCTGATCATCACGCCACACGTTGCAGGCAACCGCCCCAAGGGAGCAGCCAAGCTAGTCCTGGCCAACATCACAGCACTCAAGGAAGGCGCAGCACTGACCAATCAGGTTGCAGGCTGACGCCAGGCAATCAAATCGATATTTTCATTGCCTCCAAATAGTAAGCATGCTTATGGTAGGTGGGTCCGGGGTGGCCAGCAGAGGGTTTCCATCCCAACACGCAGCATGAACAACGTGAGGAATCGCAATGTACCTGCACACCCAACTTCTCATCAACGAAATCGCAGCTGACGAGCCCGATCCCGCCGCAGCAAACGCCCTCCAGGAAGGCCTCGGCGGACAATTCGGTGAGATGCGCACCATGATGCAATACCTGTTCCAGAGCATGAACTTCCGGGGTGACCCCGCGTCCAAGCCCTACAAGGACCTCCTCCAGGGCATCGGAACCGAAGAGATCAGCCACGTGGAACTCATTGGAACCACCATTTCCCAGCTCCTTGACGGCTCACCGCGATATCAAGGCAAGAAGACCGACCCCGTGGACGAGCCGGGAGCCAAAGGCGCCACACCACTGAACATCGCACTGGACCACAGCAACATCCACCATTATCTGGTGGGCGCACAGGGAGCATTGCCCGTGGATGCCGCCGGCAACCCGTGGAGCGGTTCGTACGTCTACAACAGTGGCAACCTGGTCCTGGACCTGCTGTACAACCTGATGCTCGAATCAACAGGCAGGCTCCAGAAGTGCCGCATCTACGAAATGACGGAGAACAAGACAGCCCGCTCCACCATCGCGTACCTGATCGTGCGGGACCAGGCCCACGAAAACGCCTACGCCAAGGCGCTGGAAAGCCTGGGCGTGAACTGGGGCAAGGTGCTTCCCATTCCGAAGACCAACGCTGAGCAGTTCCCGGAAGTGAAGAAGCTTTTGGACAAGGGTCTGCAGAGCATCCAGTACACCTTCAGCGCGGACAACTTGAGCGAAGCCGGCAAGCTCTTCCGTGGAGCTTCCCCGTCCAACGATGGCACCGAGCTGACCACCGATGTCATGCCGGACGGCTTCCCGATGACCATCTCGCCGGAACGCAAGGAAGAGTTCGCCCCGGGGCTGGACCCCGAACTCCTGGCACTGATCCAAGCCGTTGCCGAGCAGGAGCTACAGGACGCGAACAACCCCAAGGGCGGCTAGCGCAGCTGAAAGCGCACGCAAAAGCGGGCCTGACCTCCACGGAGGTCAGGCCCGCTTTTACGAAAACTATCAGGAGTGCTCGTAGGTCAGGCAGTCGGCGGCTTCGCGGCCGGGCCCAACCTTGACGTCGTGTGCCTCGCACATGAGGTTGTTGTTGTGGACGCACTCGGAGCGCTGGCAGGCACCGACGTGGGCGAGGACCTTGGGAAGGCCGCCCATGGCATTGGTGTCAATGAACGTTGCGCAGGAAGCGTGGTCCTGGCTGCCACCAATGGTGATTCCGAATGCGGTGCAACCGTTGTGGTTGAATCCGCACGTGCCAACGCTACAGGCGGATACTTCGGCAATGTGTTCGGTCATTGTTCCTCCTGGTTTGGATCCTGAAAGGTACTGGCCCTTGAGAGGTACTGGGGCTGAACCCCTGGTGTCCTTCCAAGCTACGCCGAAATCACAACATTTGACCGCTTTGAATAGCGCATTTGTGTGTGCCCTAATCCGCGCCATTCCGCCGAATAACAGCCCTTCGGAGGTTAGGACCTACTTACTTGGAGTGCGCAGTGCGTCGCTGATCCTGGCCCGCGTTTCCTTGTCCAAAGGCGCAGTAACGCGATGCTCCCGAGCGGCTCTGTCCGCCATGATTTTCTGGATGACCATTCGGCCCAGACCTGCAAAAACGGCTGCGGCCACAACGCCCAGCACCATCGATTTCGGTTTCTCAGCCATGCCGCAATCTTAGTGATGACGGACAGCCGCGGCCAGCAATTTCCCCCGCCACGGCGGGGTGTCCTCGCGCAATCCTGCTGAATAGGGTATGTGCCTCGATCCCGGTAGAATGGGTGTGCAAGCTCGCGGAGCGCCCCCCACGCCGTTCAAACATTGCAGTTCACAACGTGTTTAGCCCTGTGCCAAAACGCTGTTTGGATGCGGCTGAACGGCGTGAGACGGCACCTCCGCGGCAGCCTTATTTAAGGTTCACCCAACTCACGCACAGGAGTTACCGGATGCCCCGGATCGTCGTTGACGTCATGCCCAAGCCCGAGATTCTGGACCCCCAGGGGAAGGCCATCGTGGGTGCTCTGCCCCGCCTCGGCTTCAACAGCTTCAGCGCAGTCCGCCAGGGCAAGCGCTTCGAACTGACCGTCGACGGCGAGGTGACCGACGCTATCCTGGCCCAGGCCCGCGAAGCTGCCGAGACTCTCCTGTCCAACCCGGTGATCGAGGATGTTGTCAACGTCGAGGTCGTCGAGGCCTGATATGACGTCGATTCCCCTGATTGGCGAGGCAGTGGCCGTCGCCGCGGAGCCCCGCTTGGCCGGCGCCAAGATCGGCGTCGTGACCTTCCCCGGCACCCTTGACGACCGCGACGCCGCCCGTGCAGTGCGGCTTGCAGGTGGCACGGCCGTTTCGCTCTGGCATGCAGATACCGAACTCGGCGACGTTGACGCCGTCATCATCCCCGGCGGATTCTCCTACGGTGACTACCTCCGCGCCGGTGCCATTTCGCGTTTCGCGCCGCTGATGTCCAAGATCATCGATGCTGCCAACTCCGAGGCGAAGCTCCCGGTGCTGGGTATTTGCAACGGTTTCCAGATCCTGACCGAGTCGCACCTGCTGCCCGGTTCCATGATCAAGAACGACCACCTGAAGTTCATCTGCCGCGACCAGACGCTGCGTGTGGAGAACGCCAACACTGCCTGGACCGTGGACTACACGGACGGCCAGGAAATCATTGTGCCGTTGAAGAACCAGGACGGCCAGTACATCGCTGACGAGAAGACCTTGGATGCCCTTGAGGCTGAGGGCCGTGTGGTGTTCCGCTACGTTGGCTTCAACCCGAACGGCTCCCGCCGCGACATCGCCGGTATCTCCAACGCAGCCGGCAACGTCGTGGGCCTCATGCCGCACCCCGAGCACGCCGTCGAGACCGGGTTTGGCCCCGAGTCTCTTGATGGTGCTCCCCGCGACACCGACGGCCTCGGTTTCTTCACCTCCGTTTTGACCAAGATTGTGGGAGGCGACAAGTGACCACGGAAACCACCAAGAAGTTCAACATCGATACCGTTGAGCACGCTGCCAAGACCCCGGACACGGAACTCCCGTGGGCTGAGCTGGGCCTGAAGCAGAACGAGTTCGACGAGATCGTCAAGGTCCTGGGCCGCCGTCCCACCGGTGCCGAGCTGGCCATGTACTCCGTCATGTGGAGCGAGCACTGCTCCTACAAGTCCTCCAAGAACCACCTCCGCCAGTTCGGCGAGAAGGTCACCGAGGAAATGAAGAAGGACATGCTGGTGGGCATCGGCGAGAACGCCGGCGTCACCAACCTGGGTGACGGCTGGGCCGTGACGTTCAAGATCGAGTCCCACAACTCGCCGTCGTTCGTTGAGCCGTACCAGGGTGCCGCTACCGGCATCGGCGGCATTGTCCGCGACATTATCTCCATGGGCGCCCGCCCGGTTGCCGTGATGGACCCGTTGCGTTTCGGCGCGATTGACCACCCGGACACCGCCCGCGTCATGCACGGTGCCGTTGCCGGCATCGGTGGCTACGGCAACTGCCTGGGGCTGCCGAACATCGGCGGCGAAATGGTGTTCGACTCCGTGTACCAGGGCAACCCGCTGGTGAACGCGCTGGCCGTGGGCGTCATGCGCCACGAGGACATCCGGCTGGCCAACGCCTCCGGCAAGGGCAACAAAGTGGTCCTTTTCGGTGCCCGCACCGGTGGCGACGGCATTGGCGGCGCTTCGGTGCTGGCCTCGGAGTCCTTCGATGACACCAAGCCGTCCAAGCGCCCGGCCGTCCAGGTGGGCGACCCCTTCGCTGAGAAGGTCCTCATCGAGTGCTGCCTGGAGCTCTTCAAGGGCTCACTGGTTGAAGGCATCCAGGACCTTGGCGCGGCAGGTATTTCCTGTGCCACGTCCGAGCTCGCCTCCAACGGCGACGGCGGCATGGAGGTGGAGCTGACCTCCGTCCTGCTGCGCGACCCCACGCTGACCCCGGGCGAGATCCTCATGTCCGAGTCGCAGGAACGCATGATGGCCGTTGTCACCCCGGAGAACATCGCAGCCTTCGAAGCTGTCATGGACAAGTGGGCAGTGGAGTACTCCTGGTTGGGTGAGGTTACCGATACAGGTCGCCTCATCATCACTTGGGAAGGCGAAGTAATCGTCGACGTCGATCCCCGCACCGTTGCGCACGACGGCCCGGTCTACGACCGTCCGTTCGCCCGCCCGGAGTGGCAGGACTCGGTACAGGCCAACTCCTTCACCGGTTCCGTAGAGGACGCCGGCCGCCCGTCCGCTCCCTCGGAGCTCGCTGCAGCCGTCACCGAACTCGTGGCATCACCGAACATGTGCAGCAAGGACTGGATCACCAAGCAGTACGACCGCTACGTTGGCGGCAACACTGCCATGGCTTTCCCCGACGACGCCGGCGTAGTCCGCGTTGACGAGGAAACCGGCTTGGGCGTTGCCCTGGCAACCGACGCCAACGGCCGCTACACCTACCTGGAGCCGTACCAGGGTGCACAGCTTGCGCTGGCTGAGGCCTACCGCAACGTTGCCACCTCGGGTGCTGTTCCGATGGCCGTCAGCGACTGCTTGAACTTCGGGTCCCCCGAGGACCCGGATGTCATGTGGCAGCTCGCCGAAGCCATCCGTGGTTTGTCCGACGCCTGCATGGAACTCGGCATCCCGGTGACGGGCGGCAACGTCTCGCTCTACAACCAGACCGGTACCACGCCGATCCATCCCTCCCCCGTGGTGGCAGTTCTGGGCAAGCTTGACGACGTCGCCCGCCGTACGCCGTCGGGCTGGCGCGAGGACGGCCAGGCCATCTACCTGCTGGGCACCACCGCAGCAGAGCTGGACGGTTCCGAATGGTCCAACCTCCGCGGACACCTTGGAGGTTTGCCCCCGAAGGTGGACCTCGCAGCAGAGCGCGCGTTGGGCGAAATCCTGATCAACGCTTCACGTGACGGCATGGTTGACGCAGCCCACGACCTCTCCGAAGGTGGCCTCGCAGCAGCCTTGGTTGAGTCCTCGCTGCGCTACGGTGTCGGCGCACGCATCGCCCTTGAGGAGCTCATGGAGCGCGACGGCGTGGACCTGTTCACCGCCCTCTTCTCCGAGTCGCAGGCCCGGGCCATCGTGTCCGTCCCGCGTTCCGAAGAAGTCCGTTTCAAGGACATGTGTACTGCCCGCGGCTTCGCCCACCTCCGGATCGGCGTTGTTGACGCTGCCGGCGGAAAGCTGGAGATCAACGGCGTGGACGAGCTCTCCCTGGACGCTCTCCGCGAATCACACGAAGCCACTTTGCCGAAGTACTTCGGCTAAGAGCAGGCAATACGCGGGGTCACTTAGGTGGCCCCGCGTTCCTGTTTAAGCCGGCCACACCATTTGGCGAGCCAACTGTTCGGTGAACTCCACCTCCGGCAACGGTCGCCCGAAGTAATACCCTTGCCCGCTCGCACAGCCGATACTCCGGAGTGCCTCTGCCTGTTCGGCGGTCTCAATCCCTTCCCAAACACCCTCCAGGCCACAGGAGCGGATGACTTCCTGGATGGCGGCCAGGAAGCCGAGCTGCGAAGGGTCCTGGCCCAAGTCCTTGACGAACTGCCGGTCCACTTTTACCCGGTCCACAGGAAGTTTCCGTAGGTAGCCCATGGACGAGTACCCGGCGCCGAAGTCATCGATCTCGAGTCCGACTCCCAGCCTGTGCAGGCTTGCCAAGGTGTAGCGGTCCAGCTCGTTGTTGTGGATGATGGCGCTCTCGGTGAGTTCCAGCACTAGTGACTCCGGGGCCAGGCTCTCCTCGGCCAGGGCCTCACCGACGTCGTCCACGAAGTCGAGGCTTTGAAGGTCGGCGGCAGAAACATTGATGCGCATGGAGAAGTCGTGCTGCTTGGTGGCCGGGTTATCCCGCCACTGCCGCAGCTGGCCGACGGCCGTGCGCAGGACCCACCTGCCCAATTCCGCGATCAGGCCAGTGGCCTCCGCAACGGGAATGAACTGGTCCGGCATGATCAGCCCATGAGCGGGATGATTCCAACGGACCAACGCCTCGCAGCCTTCGATCCTGCCAGTGGAGAGCTCCACGATCGGCTGGTAGAAGAGGACCAACTGGTCAGAACGGATGGCTTCGCGGAGCTCTCCCACTATTTGCCGCCGAAGCTGCCGGGCATGAAGGGTGGCGGGATCGAAGACCTTGAGCTTGTTCCTGCCCTCGGTTTTGGATTCTTCCATAGCCAAATCGGCCTCTTGCAGAAGGTCCTCGATGCCGTGATGTGGTTCCGCAGTGCGCAGCCCAAGGCTTGCGCCGCAGCGGATGCTGTTGTTGCCAAGGTCGATGTTCGGTTCCAGCGCGGCCAGGATGCGATTCCCGACGGCGGCGGCCCGGCTTTGCGGGGTGGCGGGCAACAGCACCGCGAATTCGTCGCCACCCAAGCGGGTGACGACGTCGTTCTCCCGGACGGCCGAGCGGATGCGCATGGCAACGGTGACCAGAATCTGGTCCGCCGCGGCATGGCCGGCGGAGTTTTTCAGTGCCTTGAACCCATCCACGTTCAAAAGGAGGAGCGCAGGCGGGACGGCGCCCTTGGCCGTTGCTGCCTGGGCTTCCATGAATGAGTTCCCCAGTGCTTGGCGGTTGCCGAGCCCGGTGAGGGTGTCCGTAAAAGCCTCGCGGCGCTGTTCATAGCGTGCTTGGTGGAGCTCCTTCATCAGCGCCTGGACGTGCCGCTCCAATTTCTCGATCCGTGAATCAACGGTTATCAACCTGTGTGGCTTGGAGCCTCTCACGACTCTTCCAAGAGTCGCAGGCTGGAGTCGGCAACAGCCTGCGGTTTGGCCACCGGGTTACGGCGTTCGTCCAGGAACAGCCGGTAGGAGGCAATGTCCAGCCTGCCATCCGGCTCCACCTTGTTTCCGGCACGGTACACGTGGGTGATCCACGCCCCGCCAAGGATCGCCTCAATCCAGGCGTCGCATTCCGCGAGCGGGAGGTGCACGCGGGTACCGGTGTTCCTGCGGTGACCCGCGATGGACACTGTGATGCAGCTACCAAGCAGGCCCTTGTCCGCTGTGAACCAGGCGAGGCCTTCGACGTCGGCCACGATGGTGAGGTTTGCGTTGGTGTCCTCCACCGACTGAACGGGACCCATCCTCACCGAACGGCGGTCCGCGTTCAGCATGGTGGGTGTTCCAGCTTTGTAGGGAGGACTGGTGATGCCTTGCCGGAACGCGGACAGTTCTTGGGTGTGCTGGATCTGGATCCGGGTGGTGAGTTCGTTGAAGGTCATGATCGTGCCTCATCCGCGATAGTGGCCGCCTCGGGGCGGTCGGCTCCTACAATCCTGTTTCTTCCTTGCGCCTTCGCGCTGTAAAGGGCTGCGTCCGCTACCTCGATCATGAAATTGAGGTCGGCTACAGCGGGAATGCTTGACGTGACTCCGTAGCTGATGGTGGGGAACACGACACCCTCCGGGGTCGGCAAAGCTGCCATCCGGCGGCTGATTTCCGTAGCGATGTTCTCGGCCCGGTCCTGCGTAGCTCCCGGCAGGAAGAGGATGAACTCTTCGCCTCCATAGCGTCCGATGAGGTCCGTGGACCTGACCGAGGTTGTGCAAGCGTCAGCGAATGCCTGCAAGGCCACGTCACCGGCCCCGTGGCCATGCTCGTCGTTGACTGCCTTGAAGTGGTCCAGGTCAGCCAGGACTACGGCGGCGCCAGACCCAGTGGAGTGAAGGCGCTCTAGTTCCGTCGTAGCGAGGTCCAGGAAGGCTCCACGGTTGAGGAGTCCCGTGAGGTGGTCGCGGGTGGCACGTTCCCTTAGGCCTTTGATGAGTTGGTCGCTGGTCAGGGCCGTCATGCTGAAGGACACGGTCACCAGAAGCACCATGGATATCAGCGCCGAAGGTCCGGGCCCAAAATACGTGCGGAACGTGTAACTGACCGGCCCTTCGAGGGCATAAACCATCCAGCGGCCCAGATAGTAGAAGGCCAGCAGGCCGGCCGCGATGGACAGGGCCTTGTGGACTTGCGAATGCGAAGACTTGATAAACCAGAGATCATAGGCGGCCAACGCTATGCCCAACGTCATCATGGCCAGATAAACGAAGCCTCCGGACCAAACGTTATTCCCGGGGCTTTCCAGAAAGGATGCGATGGCCGTGACTGCCGGACCACAAGCCAGCTGCCATGACGCGGCTTTCCGGTCCCGGAGGGTCTTCGCTCCGGCCCACACGCTGAAAGCGCCTGCAACCACCAGGACGTTGCCCAAGGGGTTGGCCCACTGCTGGTGGGGCGTTCCGTTGAGGAGGAAGGCGGCATTCCCCGTCATGAACTCGAGCAAAGCCAAGCTCCACCAGCCGGCATACGGCGAGCGCGTGCGGTGGAATGAAGTACAGAACAGCACCAGGAGTGTCACTGTGACCACGCCCAGCGCGACCCTCACCGAGAATGCATCGAGCTCCATGTCCAACCCCCTCAGCTGGTCACCCTCCGGCCTTTGAGTTCAGTGTCCCGGGGCTTACTCAACCTCACTGCGACATTTGCTCAAGATTGGATCAAGATAATAATGAACCATGTGGATCGGTTGGATTGAGTTCGATGTCCTCTTGGGCGACGTCCATAGCCTCAAGGAGAAGCGCTCGCTGGTACGGCCCCTCGTGGCTGAGCTCAAGCGGCGATTCGAGGTGTCAGCCGCTGAAACGGGCCTGCAGGACCAACATAGGCGAGCACTGGTTGGTGCCGCTGTGGTGGCCCCGGACCACGCGCACCTTCAGGAAGTGCTCGACGCCGTTGAACGGTTTGTGGCTGCCCGGCCCGAGTTTGAGCTGCTGAGCGCACGGCAACGGGAGCTGCACAGCGAGGACTAGCAGAGCCTAGTAGCCGATGACGGCCAGGCGGGTGGAGTCCAGATGCGCATCAATGGCCTGATGCGCGGCGTCGAGGCTTCGGCCGCGAAGGGCGTCAACAATCAACTGGTGTTCACGTAAGACGTCCCCGGCGCGATCGGTGCCTTGGCTGACTGCCTTGACGCCGATCCTGAGCTGCTTTTGCCGGAGCGACGCATAGAAATCGGCAAGCACGGGGTTGCCTCCTGCCCGGACCATCAGGGTGTGGAATTCGGTATCCAGCTCAATGAACCGAGCCGGATCTTCCCGCGCTTCCTGTTGCTGGTCGATGATGCGCTGGAAGGCGTCGATCTGGGCGTCGGACATGCTCTCCACGGCTGATACGGCCCACTTTTCCACCACCGCCCTGGCTTGCAGGATGGCGCGGACATCGGGGTCCGAGATCGGCGGGACATAGGCGCCTTTGTGGGGCACGCGTTTGACGAACCCCTCGGCTTCGAGCCGCAGCAAGGCCTCACGCACGGGCGTCCGTGAAGTGCCGGTGGTCTTAGCCAGGACCCCTTCGTTGAGAAAGGTCTCCTCCTCACGGGGCAGGGCTGCGATGTAGCTTTTCATCCACTGGTAGGCCACTTCTGGCTGCGACTGTGCAGTGGGGGTCATCTGGATCATGCAGAGCCTTTCTCGCCTAGCCCAGTATACGAGTTGCATTCAGAACGAAGGGAGTCCTGAAAAAACTTCTGGTTCAAATATAGACACGTTGTATACAACTCGTCTACAGTCATCTTAGTGACACCGCTCACGCACTGGAATCTCCCCGCAAAAGGACCCCCACAATGACCGAATTGAAGAAAGCAGAACTGAGGCGACAGAAGCACTCAAGCCTGCCCGTCGTTGCTGCTTCGAGCCTCGCCGGTACCGCCGTCGAATGGTATGACTTCTTTCTCTACGGCACCGCGGCCGCGCTGGTATTCAACAAGCTCTATTTCCCCACCGACGATCCCATGGTGGGCACCATGCTTGCCTTGGGAACTTTCGCAGCCGGCTTCCTTGCCCGTCCCATCGGCGCAATAGTCCTGGGACACCTCGGCGATAAGCACGGCCGCCGGGCCACCTTGGTTGCCAGCCTGATGCTCATGGGCGTGGCCACCACCCTCATCGCGTTTATTCCCTCCTACGCCGCCATCGGCTTGGCAGCACCTTTGCTCCTCCTGCTGCTCCGCTTGATCCAAGGCTTCGCCCTGGGAGGCGAGTGGGGCGGCGCTGTCCTCCTGGTCTCCGAACACAGCAATGAGAGCACCCGGCGTGCTTTCTGGTCTTCCTGGCCAAATATGGGCCCGCCCCTCGGCAACCTGATGGCCGCCGGCGTCCTGGCCATCCTGGCCGCAACCATGCCGGAGAGCGAATTCCTGGCATGGGGCTGGCGCATCGCGTTCGGACTGTCCGCGTTGCTGGTTGTGATCGGCCTCATCCTGCGGCTCTACGTGCAGGAAACCCCGCTGTTCAAAGAAGCACAGCGCAAGCGCGAAGCCGAGGGCAACAAGGAACGGAAACTGCCGCTGGCCATCCTGTTCCGCCGCAACTGGCGTGAAATCCTCATCGCAACCGGCAGCCGGATGGGTGAGAACGCAGGCTTTTACATCTACTCACTGTTCATCATCACGTACGTCACCCAGATCATGGGGTTGCAAAGGCAGACCGGGCTTACCGCCGTCATGATCGGCCAAGGCGTCGCTGTCATCGCCATTCCCATCCTTGCGGTCTATGCAGACAAGGTGGGCCGTAAGCCAATCCTGATTGGTGCCTCGATCGCTACCATGGTGTGGGCCTTCGCGTTCTTCTTCCTGCTGAACACCGGCCAAGTATGGGGCATCATCGCCGCGGCTGTTGGAGGGCTCCTGATCTTCGCGGCATACAGCTCGGTAATCGGTGCGTTCTTCTCCGAACTCTTCCCCACGGACGTCCGATACAGCGGAACCTCAGTGTCCTACAACCTGGCGTCACTGATCGCAGGTTCGTTGTCCCCCATCATTGCCCTGGCGCTCTACAGCGCTTTCGGCACCGGCTACGCGATCGGCATCTACCTCGCCGCCATGGGCCTCATCTCCATGGTGTCGGTGATGTTCGCCAAGGAAACCAAGGGACTGAAGCTCAGCGATCTGGACAATGACGTGACCGCCGTCCTGAAAAAGGAGCAAGCATGAAAATCGCGCTCGTCCAAGTGGCCAGCCCGGACTCCGAAACCCGCGAGGAACGGATTGATCGCGTGGAAGCCATCCTTCGGGGCATCAAGGGTGCAGAGCTCATCGTGCTCCCTGAACTCTGGAGCGCCGGCTACTTCCACTTCGATGCCTATGAGGACCTCGCGGAAACACTGGACGGACCAACAGTCTCCATGTGCTCGCGGGTAGCGGCGGAGTTGGGTGTCTATCTTCACCTCGGCAGCATCATCGAGGCTGGCGAGGACGGCCAGCTCAGCAACACTTCCATCCTGTTGGGGCCGGACGGCAGCGTGATCCACACCTACCGGAAGATCCACGTGTTCGGCTACAAGTCCAAGGAGGCCAGCCTGCTCACTGCCGGCTCCTCACTTCCTGTAGTCCCGCTGCCATTCGGTGCCGTTGCCGGCATCACCTGTTACGACCTCCGCTTCCCCGGGTTGTGGATGGAGTTGAGCACCCGCGGCGCGGACATCGTGATTGTTCCCGCAGCCTGGCCCGCAGCCAGGCGGGAACATTGGCGGTTGCTCACCACTGCCAGGGCACTGGAACACCAGATCTTCGTGATCGCTTGCAACGCGGCAGGCAACCAGGAGGGCGTGGACCTTGGCGGGCACAGCCGCGTGGTGGACCCGGGCGGCAACGTCATCGCCGAGGCAGGGTCAGACGAAACCGTGCTGATGGTGGACATTGATCCCCGTCAGGTCCAGGCAGTCCGCGAAGAGTTTCCCGTCATTGGCGATCGCCTACCCGCCTACGACACTTTGACTGTTTAGAGGAGAACCAATGGAAACCACAAGGCAAGTCCCCCTCACCTTCAGGGTGGTGGGCACCGACAAGGCAATCGTGATCACCAACTTCCATGCTGTAGTGGCCGGCTACACGGGGCGCGATCCCAAGGCAGTCCAGCATCACATCGATGAGCTCGCCGCAATCGGCGTAGCTCCCCCACCGGAGGTTCCCATGTTCTACCGGATGGACTCGGACCTGTTCGAGACCTCGGGCGAGCACGAGACGTCGGAAAACCTGACATCAGGCGAGATCGAGCCCCTCTACATCCGCCACGAAGGAAAGTACTACCTCGGTATCGGCTCCGACCACACTGACCGGGATATTGAAGCCCGTGACATCGGCGATTCCAAGCGGGCATGCCCCAAACCTGTCTCAAACGAGGTGATCGCTGTCGAATCACTGGAGGACCTGGATCTCGACGAATGCACAGCCCGTTCATGGGTTGACGGGACCCTCTACCAGGAAGGTTCGCTGAGCGGCTTGCTCAAGCCGGCCGACGTCGTCGAGCGTCTTCTCGCACGAACCGACATCGGCGACGCTGACTTTATGTGCCTGGGAGGCACTCTTCCCCTTCTGAACGGGAAGTTCGTAGACGGAACTTCCTGGAAGTTGGAGCTCTCCTTCCCGAATGGGACCACCATTGAACATAACTACAAAATCAAGAAAGGCTCACTCCGATGAGAACCGGAAAGCAGTATTTGAAGTCCCTGAACGACGGCCGGACGGTGATCCTCGACGGCGAGGTAGTCGGCAACGTCCTGGAGCACCCGGCCTTCGCCAACGTTGCCCGGACCATGGCCGAGCTGTTCGACATCGCAGCCGATCCTGCCAACGGCATGCAGTTCCACTCGGAAGAGATCAACGGACCGGCAAACCGCACGTTTGCCGCTCCCCGCACGCAGGAAGAGCTGGTCCTTCGTCGCCAGGCCATCGAAAAGTGGGCCAAGCACACCCATGGCTGGGTGGGCCGCAGCCCCGACCACGTCGGAACGTTCTTCGCCGCCTTCGGTTCCCACCCGGACGTCTTCAAGAACGACGAACGCGACTTTGCCGGCAACGTGGAGCGGTACTACAAGAAGATCCTGTCCGAGAACCTGTACCTCTCCTACGCGATCATCCCCCCGCAGGTTTCCCGCGCAACCACGGCGTCCGGTTGGGAAGGCGAATACCTGCAGGTAGGCGTCGTACGTGAAACCGAGGAGGGCATCATTGTCCGCGGTTCACAGATGCTCGCCACAGGCGCGGCCATTGCCGACGAAGTCTTCGTCACCTGCATCAAGCCCCTGGGCCCGGACGATGTGGACTTCGCGGTCAGCTTTGCCATTCCGGTGGCAACCGACGGACTGAAGCTGTACTGCCGCCGTCCGTTCGCGCCGGCTGCAACCAGCGAGTTCGACTACCCACTGACCAGCCACTACGACGAGCCCGACGCTTTGGTTGTTTTCGATGACGTGCTCATCCCGTGGGACCGAGTGTTCATCAACCGGAACATCGAAACCCTCCGCCGCCAGTTCTTCGACACCGGCGCCCACGCGCTGGGCAACTGGCAGGCCCAGATCCGGTTCTCCACCAAGTTGAAGTTCATCGCCTCCGTTGCCCGCAAAGTTGCGCAGGTGAATGGCACGGACAAGATCCCCGGCGTGCAGGAGAAGCTCGGCGAGCTCGCCGCCATTGTGCAGTCCGTTGAGTCAGCAGTCCTGGCCGCCGAATACACAGCAACCACGGACGACGCCGGCATGAGGGTTCCGGGCAAGAGCGCACTTTACGGGGCCATGGGCTTGCAGTCCGAGACGTACCCGCGCGTGATTTCGATCCTCCGCGATTTGGTAGGCGGCGGCGTCCTGCAGCTGCCGTCCAGCATCGCCGACATGACCAGCAGCGTTACCCGGCCGGACATGGAGCGCTACGTCCAGTCCCCGGGCGTTGCCAGCGAGGAACGCGTCAAGCTGTTCAAGCTTGCCTGGGACATCATCGGTTCCGAGTTCGCCGGCCGCCACCAGCAGTACGAAATGTTCTACGCCGGTGCTCCGTTCGTGGTCCGCGGCGCCTACACCTACAGGAACTACGGCTATGACGCACTGGTTGCGGAGCTGGACACATTCCTCGCTTCGTACAGCATCGACAGCACGGTCAACGGGGCCGGCAACGGCATGGGAGGAGCATAACCATGGCAAAGCCCGAAGTGGAGTTCACCCCCGTTTCCACGGTGGACTTCGCACCCTGCAACCCGCACATTGAGGGACTCTCCGAGGCCATCCTCGCCCGGGATTCGGACAACGACAGCGTCACGCGCATCCTCAAGTTCGAGCCCGGCACGGATACTTCCCCCAACGGCGTCCTCACCCACGATTTCTGGGAAGAGGTCTTCATCTTCGAGGGCTCCTTCGTGGATCAGCGCCTCGGGAAGACCTTCAAGGCCGGCGACTGGGCAACGCGGCCTCCCGGAATGGAACACGGACCATGGGTTTCCGAAAACGGCGCCAAGATGTTCGAAGTCCGGTACTACACGGATCCTGCACAAGCGGAGCGGAGCAACTGACATGAGCCTGGCACCAGCCTTCACCATTCCCGACGCCATGGGCATGCGCCGCGCGATGGGCCGATTCCTCACCGGCGTCGCCGTGGTCACCACCCAGCACGAGGACGAGCAGTACGGGATGACCATCAGCTCGCTGACCTCCATCAGCTTGGAACCTCCCATCCTGATGATCTCGCTGAACTTCGGCACCCGCACCGGCGACGCCCTGATGGCCAGCGGTAAGTTCGCGGTATCCATCCTCGGCGCCAAGCAGGAGTCGGTGGCGCGGCGCTTCGCCGTCCGGGGCGGGGACCGCTTCAGCGAAGGAGACTTCGACGTCACAGACAGTGGGCTTCCGGTGATCAAGGGCGCCCTCGCTCAGGCGGATTGCACCGTGGTGCAGCAGTACGACGTCGGTGATCACCAGGTCTTCTTCGGCCAGGTCACTACGTGCCGGGATCGGGACGGTGAGGTGCTGGCGTTCAAGGCCGGCCGTTTCGGCTCGTTCAGCGACTTCGGCCACGCAGAAATCCCTTGGATGTTCTAAGTAGTGCGGTCGGGGGCCTGTGCCGCCACCACCTTCTTTAAATAGCAAACCGCCCCCGACACGCCTCTGGAAAGGTGTGTCGGGGGCGGTTTGCTTCCAAAGTGGGTGAATGCGGTACAGCCGCTACTCGATGGTCAGCTCGCCCATTCGGTCCCAGCCACTGCCTTCGAACTGGCGGCTGATGATGTGGGGAGTCTCCGCGAGTGCCTGCGGCATGTCCGTCATGGCCTTCTTGAAGTGTTCGCTGGTGACGTGGGCTTCAGCGGCATCGTCTTGGAAGGCTTCCACCAGGACGAACTCGTTGGAGTTGTCCACACTGCGGGACCAGTCGAACCACAAGTTGCCGGGCTCTTCGCGGGTCGCCTTGGTGAAGTCGGCCACCAAGTCCAGCCAACGCTCGGACCAGTCGGGCTTGACGTTGAACTTGACCACAATAAAGATCACAGACTGCTGCCTTTCGTTGCACTACAGAATCCGTTCCAGTCTTTCAGACTTAACGCCCGACGGCGGCCCGCACCGTGAGGTGGGGACCGCCGTCGAACGCTGTTTTAGCTTGCTTGTACTACTTGGAGGTGCCCTGCGAAACGGAACCTTGCAACTGGCGCTGGAAGATCACGTAGACGATGAGCACCGGAATGACGGTGACACTGACGGCCGCGAACAGTGCGCCGTAGTCCACGGCGTAGCCCATCTGGCCAGCGAAGGCCGCGAGTTCCTGGGACAGGACGCGAGGGCCGGCTGCGTTGATGGACACCGGAATGAGGAACTGGTTCCAGAGGCCCAGGAAGTTGAAGATGGCAACCGAGGCGAGGCCCGGCTTGGCCATCGGCAGCATGACCTGGAAGAACGTCCGCCACTCCCCTGCTCCGTCGAGTGCCGCTGCTTCAGTGATCTCGTGCGGCAGCGACTTGAAGAAGGAGAACAGGAAGAACACTGTGAACGGAAGCGCGAAGCCCACATACACCAGGATCAGCCCCGGCAGGGTGTTCAGGAGGCCCATGTTCCTCAGGACGAAGAACAACGGCACCATGGCGAGGAAGATCGGAAAGGTCAGGCCCGCGAGCATCAGGTAGTAGATGGCCCGGCTGCCCCGGAAGGTGTAGCGGGCCAGAACGTAGGCACACATGGCACCGAGGACCATGACGATCACCAGTGCCACAGCCACCACCAGCACCGAGTTGAGGAAGGCAGATCCGATGCCTGCCTCGCTCCAGGCCTTGATGTAGTTATCCAGCTTCCATTCGCCCGGCAAGGCGAAGGGTGAGGCGAAGATCTCGCTGGACGTCTTGAAGGAGGACATGAACGTCCACAGGAGCGGAAGGATGACGATGAGGGTCCAGATGGTCAGCGCGGTGTGCGACACCGCTCCCACCACTTTGTCGCCTGTGGTGGTTCCCGGGGTCCGCGGCTGGAAGTGGAGTGACTTCATCTCCGGAGTTGAGACTTTGGTAGTCATTACAGGCTCACATCCTTATCGCCGCCGGTGAGCCGGTTGACCAGGAAGACCAATCCGGAGAAGATCAGCGTGGCAACGGCCAACACAACGCCCATGGCGCTGGCGAGGCCGAACTGTCCCTTGCTGAAGGCTGTAAAGAACAGCTGCTGCGCCATAACCAGCGTGGAGTTGTCCGGGCCACCGCCCGAGTTCAGCGCGGCCATGTATACGAACGCATCCAATGCCAGGATGCCCATGTAAATGTAGGCAGTCTGGATGTTGTCGCGGATCAAAGGGATGGTGATAGACACGGCGGTGCGGAAGCGACCCGCACCATCGATCCTGGCGGCCTCGAAAAGTTCGGCAGGAATGCCTTTGATACCGGCTACGAACAGGACCATGTAGAAGCCAACAAAGCCCCAGACGATCACGAACATGGTCGCGATCATTGCGGTGTTCCTATCACCCAGCCAGGCAAAGTCCTTGAACTGGTCAAAGCCCAGTCCGGTCAGGATGCCGTTCAAAAGGCCGCCGGAGGGATCGTAGATCTGTCCCCACATGATGCCAATGGCGATCGCCGGAATCGTGTAGGGGAAGAACGACACAACCCGGTAGAAGCTGGAGTTCCGCAGGCCCTTGATCTGGCCTTTGCTGCTACCGCCAACCGTCACCAATGATGCGAGCACCAGGCTCAGGATGATGGTGATGATCGGGAGGAAGATGACCAGGAGGATGTTGTTCCCCATGGCCTTCATGAAAATGTCGTCCGTAAAGATCTTGGTGTAGTTCTCAAGCCCAATGAAGTTCTGGGTGGGCGAGAATCCGGACCAGTCCGTTAACGAATAGCCGAAGGCTTGCACGAACGGCCAAATCACGAACAACAGGTAGATCGCCAGCGGCAGTCCGAGGAAGACAGCGAAGAAGCTGACCTTGTCCCATGTCAATGGTTTCCGCCGCCGCTTCACCACCTGTGGAGGAGCCGTTGCCGGAACGACGGCGGCCAGGCCGTCGTCGTTCCGGCTCTGCTGAGTTTTCACTGAGGTCACTTCACTTCGATCTTTGTCACCGAGCTGTCGTTGCGGACCTTATCGGTGATGTTCTGAAGTGCGGAGGTCAGCGTTGCAACATCGGACTGTCCGTCAAGGAAGCTGTTCCAGACCACCAGCTGGTCCTTATTGGTGCCGTAGAGGTCGATGAAGTTCCACGTGAAGATGTCCTCTCCCGCGTCGGCGAGAAGCTTGGTCTGCGAGACCAGTGCCGTTGAACCGAAGCCATCGGCTGGGACGGTGTCCTTGACAATGGTGGGAGCCAACTTGGTCTTGGCGAAGTTGGTTGCAGCTTCCTTGGACAGCATGATCCGGAGCAGTTCCTTGCCACCGGCCACATTCTTGCCCTGCGACGGGACAATGAACGGCTCGCCAGCAGCACTGTGCAATGCGGTGTGGGGCTTGCTGGGGCTGGCACTCGCGGTGGGCACGGGCGCGCCCATCATGTTGAAGCCGGCCTTGGTCTGGTCCTTCATTTCGTTTTCAATCCAGGAACCGGACGGGTAGAACACAGCCTCCTGGGCGTTGGTCCATTGCGCTTGAGCGGCCGTGAACTGGGTACCGGAGCCACCGGGCTTGAAGAAGCCCGCCTTGACGATCTTGTCCATCGCCGTGAACACGGACTGGACGGCCGGGTGGGACCAGCAATCGGCCGTGAGGTTTTCCAAGGCGAGACGGACCTCGTCACCGCCTTCCTTGACAGCGGAAGCGATCGCCATTTCCTGGTAGTACGTCGCGGCTTCCTTGCCCCAAACAAACAGGTACTTGCCCTTGGCCTTGGCCTGCTCCCCCAAGGTGTACATTTCATCCCAGGTCTTGGGGACGGTCCAGCCGTTCTCCTTGAGCAGGGAGTCTGAGTACCACATGGCGTATACGGTCAGTACGTAGTTCAGGGCAGCGAGCTTGCCGTCAAAGGTGCCTGGAGCCAGTACGCCGGTGTACAGGGTGTCCTTAATGACCTGGCCTTCCAAGTTCTTGGCCTCTACAACGCTGGTGAGGTCTTCGAGCTGGGCAAGGATGGTGCTGAAGCCGATGGATTTTGCGCCGGAGTTGTCGATCAGGTCAGGCGGGTTGCCACCGACGAAGCGCGGCTGGAGCTCCTGGGCGATGTCGGTGGACGGTGAGATTTTCGCAGTGGAGCCCTCATGCGTCTTTTCGAAGATCTGGCCGGCGAACTCGACGTAGTCGATGCCATAGCCGCCCTTGAAGATCACGGCGTCGAGGGTTGCCTTTTCCGCCATGCCAAACGGGTTGGTGTCGGAAACGGTTCCGGTGGGACCGGTGGTCGTGCCGCCGCCACCCGCGGCACAGGAAGCAATGGTTCCACCCATAGGCACGAGCACGGCTGCTGCGAGTGCTCCGCGCAGGAATCCACGGCGTCCGACGGACTGGTGCTGAACGTTCATTTCTAAACCCTCCAGTGACTCGTAGTGTCGACCGTTGCGGCGGGAAAGCCGTTCAGTCAGACAGTCTGGGTTGGCGCTCTGGCAGCACCAACCTTCTGTGACATAATTCACCAGGAATGATCGAAAATCAATCTTTCTTGGCAGTTTCGATCAACATTTGTCAAAGCGTGATCTTTCTACGGACCTTCAGCGAGGGCTTTTCCGCACTCCGTGATTGCCTGCCGTGTCATGGCCCTCTGCCGCTCAGTTCCCAGTCGTTCCGCCCATTGTTCGGCCAACTGGAACTCCACCAAGGCTTCCGTGAGTCGGTTTTTACCCTGCAGAAACGACCCAAGGCCTGCGTGCAAAGCAATCATCCAACGCTTGGTTCGCTCATCATGGGCCGTGGACGCATATTCAAGGGCGCTACGCATCCACACTTCGGCATTGGCAGCATCTGCGATGGAGAGCATATGCAGGGCATCAACAGCCAGGAATTCCTCACCAAGGTGGTCCGCCAACTCGGCTGCCTGCTCCAAGAGAGGCACAGCCATGGCGGCGCGTCCGCCGGAGTTAAGAACCCGACCGCGCTCAAGGAGGATACGCACGCCAACAGTTGGTTCGTCGTCGTCTATTTCGTCCAGGAGGGCATCGGCTTCTTCGAAGCGGCCTTGCAAACTGATGGCCCGCCCAAGCTGGGTTGCCAACTCAGCGCGTTCGTCGGCGTCGTACTCTTCTTCTGTCATCGCGGCGCGGAACGCGGCCTCGGAGGCTGCAGGATCGCGAAAGTTCCAAAGGTGGTCCAGTGTTTTCTGATCCAGCATCAAACCGCTCCTGACCAGCCAGTGGCTGAGGTCTTTAGGTATGCAGTATCAATCTAGCCCCATGTCAGCGCCGTGGGGAGGGGTTAGCGGGCGTGTCAGTTGCCGTGTGGCTTTGCGAGCCTGGCCCAGCCAAGTTGCTCCTGTTGCTTACGGCTTAGAGTGGCCACCACGAGGTCGTACGAGTCCTCCACCATGTCCCGGATCATGTCATCGGGCAGGGCGCCATCCAGGCGGACACCATTCCAGTGAGTCTTGTTCATATGCCACGCACCCGTGATTTCAGGGTTCGCTGCCCGGAGTTGTTCGGCCAATGCGGGCTCGCATTTGAGGCTCACGGACCAGTTGTCCGGATCCATGGTGGACAAAGCGAACATCTTGGCCTCCTGACGCGAACCACCGGCGACGGCGGAGCGCACCTTGAACACGGAGGTCTCGGGACCGAACGGGAAGTCTTCGAACGCACCGGGAAAGGCCAGGCAAATCTCGCGCAGGGTGGAAACATCCATGGGGAGAGCCTACTGGCGCTCCGGGCGGCGGGCTATGCTGATGCCCCGCCTACGCCACGCCCAGGAAGTCCTCCAGCAGCACGACTTCAAGCCCCGCCGCCAACTGCGCAGCGCGGAAAGCAGCGAGGTCAGCGGCGAACTCAGCCCGGAAGTGCATGAGCACAATGTCACCCGGACGAAGTGAGTTGCCCACCTGGTAGTCCATCTTCCCGGCGTTCGCCTTCGCCTCCCACGTAACGATCGCCTTCATTCCTGCGTCAGCAACGGCTTGGCGCATCACGTTGGAATACGCCCCTCCCGGCGGCCGGAAAAGCGTGGGACGGCGACCATAGTGCTGGAGCGCGTACTCCTGCATTCCCACCATGTCATTCAATTGCTGCTGGTAACCCCACTGCCGCACCATGTTGATGTTGTGAGTGACCGTGTGGTTCTCGATCAGGCTGCCCTGGGCTTTGAACGCGTTGAAGAAAGCCGGATTGTCCGCGATGGTGTCCTTGGTGAGGAACAGCGACGACGGATAGTCATACTCAGCCAGGAGCTTGATCGACTCCGGCGTTTTGATGTTGCCGTCATCGATGGTCAGGAACACCACCGGGTGTTTGGTCTCGATTTTGGTGATCACCGGAGCCAGCCCACCAACGATCGGCGGCAGCTGATAATCCGGGATAAACGTGCGCCGGATGCGTTTGGTGGCTGTCGGCGTGGGAGTCGGAGAGGGAGCTTGCGTTGGAGAGGCGGACGACGTCGGAACCTCACCTCCGACTGCCAGCGCACCGTTGGGTCCCGGCGCCTCGGGCGACCCGGCCGCGCCACTGGGCGTTATCGCCGGCGTCGAACTTTCATCGGTAGTGCACGCCGTCAATCCGGCCACCACGGAAGCACCTAAAACACTAAAGACTGCGCGTCTGCTGGGCGCGGAACCAGGCACCGCAGAATGGCTACCGAACATGGTTGTCCCCCAACACTCAAGAAATGATTCAGCTGCAATCTAGCAGAGGAATCAGCGCGGCCATCACAGGCCGTAGTGCCATCCTTCGCGTGCCGGGCAGGAGTTGACCACCACATCCAGTCCCGCCTCACGTGCACGCTGCACGGCGTCATCGTCAAAGACGCCGAGCTGGAGCCACACAGCCTTGGCTCCGATCGCAATCGCCTGGTCAATCACTGCCCCCACGCGCTGAGAGTTAACGAAGCAGTCAACAACATCGATGGGGTGCCTGGCTTCCGGGATGTCCGCCAAGGATTTGTACCCCTTTTCGCCGTGCACATCCTCGCCCTTGAGGTTAACGGGGATGATCTCCATGCCCATCTTGTCCCGGACATACAGCGAGACATCGTACGCCGAGCGCCACTGATTGGTACTGAGGCCAACGATGGCCCAGGTGCCTTTTGTTCGCATCAACCGCTCGACGACGGCCGGATCGTTGACATGCATCATGGCCCAAGCCTACTCCCGGCCCTCCACGAGGAGCTTTGCCGAATATTCCGCGCGTTGAGCGTCTTCCTCAGGCGGTGGTCCTTGCCTAGCGTCGGTCGCCGTGCTTAAGCCACTGCTTCCACTTGTCCGCGGCCATCCGGAACTGCTCTTCCGTCAATGGGTTGCCCGGAACGGGAGGAACGAGTCCGGGCTTGATGTCAGCTCCCGGCAAAGCATGCGCAGGTTTCCCGGCGCCTTGGAGTGACGCATCAGGCTTAGGGGCTTGCTGCTTCTCGGTGATCGGGGCGGGCTTGGGCTGTGGGTTTGGAGTGACAGGATCCGCAGTGGCAAGGTTCGGCGTGACATTGCGCGGCGCGGAGTGGCCCGGCGAGGAGTCGCTCCGGGCAGAGCCGGCCGACGCAGGTGCTTCGGGGGCAGCAGCGGGAGCGGGGACCTGAAGCACATCCTGTGCCTGTGCCTGTGCCTGTGCGGGAGTTTCGGCTGGTGCTGCGCGGTCTGGCAGGGGTATGGATGCAGCGGCAGGGACCGACGGAATTGCTGCAGGATCCACAACCGGAGCAGGTTCCGTGCTGACGCGCGGCGCGTCAGGAACCGGCAGTACTGGCGCCGCGGCCACTGACTGCGGCCGGACATTGCCCAAAAGTTCACCTATGAAGGAAGGGTTTCGCGTGAACCCGGAACTTGCTGCGGCAACTCCGCTGGCGCCCAAGCCCATCGCTGCCACCACGGCAACGCTCACTACGGCGGTGCGGTGTTTGTTCCGCCACCGACGTTTTGTGACTTCGTCATGCGGACCCTCCAGCATGGCGGAAAGCTCCGCATCAGGAGCTGGGGCCGCAAGGTTGGCGAAGGAACCCAGTGAGAGGAGCGCCTGCCGGACGCCGGACGTGGCATCGGCATCAGTGGCATCGACATCACTGCCGTTGGCGGCATCGACGTCGAGCAGCAGCTCGTCCACGATTTCTTCGCGTTCACTATCCCTGTATGTCATGGCGACACGTATTCCTTTACTGCCGAGTGCTCACGGAGAGTAATAAGCGCCCGCCGCTGCAGTTGTTTCACTGCCCCGGCGGATTTCCCCATGATGTCGGCAACCTGCTCAACGGTCAGGCCTGCCACGATTCGAAGCGCCAGGACCTCCCGTTGGTCCTCACCAAGGCAGTCCAGAAGTTTCATGACCTCTTTGGGCGCCAGAAGGCCCATGGCTTCCGCCTCCGCGGAACTCGCTTCCCGAGTATCCCGGTCCGGCTCAAACTCGTGGTGTTCGGGTGCCCTGCTTTGCTTCCGATGTTCATCCACCATGCGGGCGTGAGCCACCGAGAAAATGAAGGTCCGAAGTCCGTGAACCCCGCCGCTGATGTCATCCAGTCGGGGCAAGACTGCCATGAATACGTCCTGGGTGATTGCTTCCGGGTCGGAGACACCTTTGGCCGTCAGATAGCCGAGAACCTGGCCGGCATACGTCTGGTAGACGGCACCGAATAGTTCCGCGTTATTGCCCTTGAGTGCATGTAGCGCTTCATCGGTCAATGCGTCGGTCACAGAATGGGGCTTTCGATCGGCGGCAGGTCCGTTGCTTGGGCCTGGACGTCCGCCTTGTCACCAACGGACGACCCCACCAAGGGTAACTGCTCTGCGCGCCCTTCCGTAGGAGGACCCGCTTTCCCGACAAACTCCCCCGAGACAAGGAAGAACCGAGCTGGAACATGATGGGGGACAAATTCCAGCTCGGCCCTTTCAATGACGTAATCGTCGCGGCACACCAAAGGGTTACGCCGGGTACGAACTTTTTGAGAACTCATCTGCGTCAAGTGCCTACGTTCTGGAGGGGTGGTGTCCGGGCAGGGGTGGGGCTTTTGATTGGTAGGTGTGCCCGGTGGGGGTGCTGATTTCCAGGGTGTGAACACCTCCGTGCAATTCAGCGGCAACGGTTTTGGTGGTCCAGCCGGGGTTTTCCTTGGTGTGGTTGCACGCCTCGCACAGGCCTGCGCCGTTGGCGAGGTTCGTTTTGCCTCCGGAACGCCAGGGAAGAACATGATCGATGTGCCGTATGGGCGCATCGCAGTACGGGGTTCGGCAGATGTCGTCGCGGATCTCTATAAAGCGTCTGAGTCGTGGTGGGAAGAGCCGGGCTTTGGAGTCCATGCTCAGGAGCTCACCCGTGGCTGGTGCGGTGTAGAGCCGGCGAAGCCAGACAGTGAGCTCTGCATCCGGCGTTGTCGAGTGATCCGGGCCGGTTTGCTCCTCACTAACAAGGGTTCTCCCCCACTCGGCCGGGACTATTCCGTAGCCCTTGAGCCGGGCTGGTTCGCTGTCACCTTGGAACAGGGTGCGGTCGGTCATGACAAGGTCCAGGTTGATCCCTGAAATCCCGCCGGGTGTGCCGGTGACGCGCTCGACCAAGGTATCGGCCATGACCTGACCGCGGGTCGGGACGACACCAGACCCCGCGCTATCGCCGTTCCCTGCAGCGCAGCCGGATCCCGCGACACCGCGTGAACGGGCCGAATCAGCCTCCCGGCAGAGAGCAGCGTAGACCGCCACCCCTTGGGCCACGGGAAGCAGGGCGGTCAGGTACGTCATGGCGTCGGGGGCCGGGCGCAGGCTCACCATCCGTTCGGTTGCGGCCCGGCTGGCACGCCCGACCACCGACCGCGGATCCCGCCGATACGCAGCAGCCTTCGCCGCCGCAACAATCGCCTTATCGCCCTTCCCGTCAAAAGTCCCGGTATCGGGAGCGAGCTCCTCATCCACCGTGCACCGGTCCTCAACACTCAGGCACGCGGTCTCTTTGACCAGCAGCGTGGCCCGCCACTCATTCAACTGCCCCGACTTCAGAGCCGCCAACGTCCGCGGCATCTCCAGCACAAGGGCCTTCGTCAAACCCAACAACCGGGACCCACGATTCGGAGACTCCCGCCGGGCCAACGCCACCTGCGCACCCACACCTTGGCCACGTTCCGACGGAGGAACACCGGCCTCGGCCTGCTCGGCGCGCTGGGCAAGATCGAAAGCCACAGCAACCCGCGCCAGCAAAGCCGTGATGGCCGACTTCATTTCCTCCAAAACCCGCAACTGCTCGATCAGGTCAGCACTGACCGTACTGGCCGCAACCTCGCCGCACCCCGTCGGAACTCCGCGCGTCGGAACCCCGGGCGTCAAACCGTGAGACGAGACAGGAACAAGCACCTCAGACGCCCGCACCGTGCCCGCCTGCCTCGCCCCAAGTCGCTCCATGCCCTAACTCTGACAGCAGCCACCGACATTATTAGCTGCCCGGCAACCGGCCATGGCTACCCTAATCCAGCAGCGGCTTCAGCTCCGCGTACGCCCACTCGGCCAAAGTGGTGGGCGTTGTGCTGTGGACGGACCTTGGTTGCTCAGGCGTGAAATTGCCAAGGAACCCCGTGGACATCCCCACTACCGCGTCAAGCTGCGCAGCGCTCATCCCCAGCCCTTCCAAGGCACCGCGCATGGCTTCCTCGGAAATTTGTTCCACCTCCAGGGGCTTCCCCACGGCTTCGGAGATGATTCGGGCAACGTGTTGCCACGAAAGGTCAGCCGGTCCGTGAACGGCTTGGACCCCAAGCCCCTGCCACTCACTCGACAGCAAGCGACCGGCTGCCACCTCGGCGATATCCCGAGGCGACACCCAAGCCATGGGCTGGGTGACAGGCAGAAGGACCTGGAGCACTCCTGCTCGAAGCGCGTCCAGCTGGTACTCAAGATTGGTGAAGAAGTAACCACAGCGTAGGTGGATGACATCCGCCCCGGTCACGTTCAACGCGACTTCCGTGGCCGCAAGTCCGTCGATTTCGCCGACGCCGTGCCGCTTTTCAGCTCCAACGCTGCTTTGGAAAACTATCCTGCGGACGCCACCCTCTGTGACTGCTCGCGCCACACTGGCGGCGGCCAGCTTATACTCGGCGAGCGGATCAGGTCCCGCCGGAGGCGGGTCTACCCAGTAAAGTGAGTCGACGCCGGACACGGCTCGGGCCACAGCATCGACGTCGAGCAAGTCAACCCCTGCCACCTCAACTTCGGAGCGGATATCCGGTGCCAGACTGCCTGGATCCCGGAGGAGCACCAGCGGTCTCACTCCAGCCCGGATCAACATCGGCACAAGATGACGGCCTACATGGCCGGCTGGTGCTGCCACTGCAATTCGCATTACTGCGCCTCCCCTTCGTGGTCCCTTTTCCCCACGGTAGCGGGCATTGCGGTCTATTTTTGTCCGCGAGGTGATGGGGCAAGCCCTGTGGCTGACACGAAACCAGGGGTAGGCTGCTGATATCTGCCGGAGCACTACCCTGAGTACGCAAAGGAGAGATCGTGACACTGCCTCCAACCCACGAGCCGGAGCCTTTCCCTCCGGATCCCGGCCCCGTGCCGCCACCACCGGATCCCACCACGCCGTTTCCGCCGAGCCCCATTCCGGACCCCAATCCGACTCCGGGCCCGTCGCCGGTTCCTGACCCCCGACCCGTTCCACCAAATCCGGATCCGACGCATTAGCCGGGCCATTAAAACCGGCACATCTCCATGCCAAGGGTGTAGTCAGTAGGCTTATGTTTGATCACGTCGGTTGACCGATGCGAACGAACAGGAGCCTTTATGACGTCGCCCAAACAAGCATCGCCCGTATCCGCCCGCAGGCAGTACAAGCCCGATCTATGGAAAGACTCACTGGGCCGGACAGCCATCCGGGCAAGCCAGATACTGCTCGTGCTTACCTTGACAGTGGTGGCCATCTTCGGGCTGCTGCAGATTCGCCTGCTGGTCATCCCGGTACTCATCGCGCTGATCCTGGCCGCCGCAATCGGCCCCTTCGTGAACATGCTGCGACGTCGCGGATGGCGCGGCGGCTTGGCCACCGGCGTCGCGTTCCTGGGCCTATTGATAGTGCTCGGCGGTGTTATCACCGTCATCGTGCTGTCAGTGCGCAGCCAGTGGGACGAGCTGATCAGCCAGGCAGCGCGAGGGTTGGACGAACTTGAGAACTTCCTGCTGACCGGCCCGTTCCCCATTGATCGGGAACAGATGAACCAGGCACGCGAAGCGGTGGTGGAGTTCGCCCAGAGCAGCCAGGTTCGGTCCGGCGCAGTGACCGGGCTGTCGGCGGTCACCGAGTTCCTGGCGGGCGCCAGCCTGGTGGTTGTCATCCTGTTCTTCTTCCTCAAGGACGGCGCCAAAATCTGGGAATTTTTCCTGAGGCCCTTTCAAGGAACGCGCGAAGCCAAGCTTCGCCGCGTCGGCAAACGGACCATCGAGGTCCTTGGCGGCTACGTCCGGGGAACGGCGATCGTCGCATTGGTGGACACGGTGGCCATCGGCACTGCTCTGCTCATCATGCAGGTCCCGCTCGCCGTCCCTTTGGCCATCATCGTGTTCATCGGCGCATTCATCCCCCTAGTAGGTGCCACCGTGGCCGGAATTTTGGCCGCCTTGGTGGCACTCGTGGCCAACGGCCCCATAGTGGCCTTGATCGTGATCATCGTAGTGATCGCCGTCAACCAGCTCGAAGGCGACCTCCTCCAGCCGATCGTCATGGGTAAATCCCTGGAGCTCCATGCGCTGGTCATCCTGATGGCCTTGACAGCAGGCACCATCCTCGCCGGCATCATCGGCGCCGTTCTGGCGGTACCCATTGCAGCCGTCACGTGGGCCATCATTCAAGTCTGGACGGCGGAAGACCCGGACCTGGAATCCATGAATCCGGACCTGCCGCCTGCCAACAGCCAGCCGACGTAGGAGCGCTACAGCCTTATCCCAGGGCCTTCTTGATGAGTTCGACGATCCTGGCCTCTACCTCAGGCGTGATTTCCGTGAGGGCGAAGGACGTGGGCCACATGGCTCCGTCGTCCAATTTTGCGTTCTCTTCAAAGCCCAGAGTGGAGTACCGTGCCTTGAACTTATGTGAGCTCTGGAAGAAGACGATGTTCTTCCCGTCCTTGGCATAAGCCGGCATGCCGTACCAGGTTTTGGGCGTGAGCTCCGGAGCGTGCTCCTTGACGATTGCGTGGAGGCGCTCGGCCATGAGCTTGTCAGACTCCGGCATCTCCGCGATCTTGGCCATAACGTCAGCCTCGCCGTCGGCTTTGGATGCTTTCTTGCGTGGTGCCTTCTTGAGTTCCTGGGCGCGCTCCTTCATCGCGGCGCGCTCTTCTTCCGTGAAGCCGTCGTAGGACTTCGCTTTGTCAGTTGTTCCGGTCTCAGCCATGGCAGGCCCCTCTTCTCTGCTGGATTTCTTGCGGATAGCCCAACGATAGGACTCGGCAGCCTGGGCAGCTTCTCCGAAACTGCTCGATCCGGCAGCGAAAAGTCTTGAGGTTTTCTTGAGGAATTGTTGACCGAACACAGGATTTGTTCTTGATCCGGGCCCGGCACAGTAGTTCTTGTCAGCCAGAGAGGCTGGAAATGAACGGCCGGCCGGACCCACGGTGGCCTCCCGAAAGGACCATACTCAGATGG
>NZ_JAPSHI010000070.1:0-2147 GCF_031180005.1 Paenarthrobacter sp.
GTCCAGGATGTGCTTGAGCATGCGGGTGGCGACACCCCGTCCCCGAGCGGTGGCTGTTGTGCGCATGGACTTGATCTCGCCGTGCTGCCCGGCACCGGGTGGGCAGTCCAGCAGCTTGAGCGCGCCGCAGCCCAGCAGATCGCCGTCTTCGCGGGAGGTCCAGAACGTGATCGACGGGGCCGACAGCGCGCAGTGGTCCAGGGCGTGAACGCTATCGGCAGGGGAGGTGGCAAACATGTCTGCGAGGTGCTCGCTCAGTAGCCGGCGGACATCACCGCGTGCGGGGTCGTCACGGTCAATGGAAATCATGGCCTCAAACTTACCGCGGGCTTAGTCAGGTCCGTCTGCTCCGAACCTAGAGCGGGTCCTTTAGACGACTGAAGAGAACACCGATAAGCGAGATGATCACCATCACTGCCAGCACGGTCAAGGCAGGGTTGACCCACTCGGGGACGAGGTCATGCGCGGCGTTGCATCTGTTGTGCAGCGGAAAGACCGGCAGACCGTCGTGTGGGTGCCGAAGACGAAAGTTCCGGTCAAAGTCCTGTCCAACGGCCAGGCAAGCGGCATACAAATTTCTTGTTGTGGCGGCAAACTGGGCGAGGATAAGGCCGCCCAGCAGGACGGCGGAAACCAAAGCCATTCCCCACCAGGTGCGCGTAGCTCTAGTTTTCTGCACCAAAGCCAGCTCCTAAAGGCCGCTGTGCTGGCTCTGCGCTCGTGGTGTGCCTGCCGTGACGGCTACTACCCTGGCGAGCTGGAACTCCTGTGTCCATCATCGGCCGCCTTCCACCCTCCCCGCGCTACCGGGTAAGGCGGATCAGCGAACCGCGAAGCTACCGGTAACCGGGTAGCCCCACCCTACGAGGAGACCGCAGCACGGCGCACGAGTGAGGAGTACCTGACATCTCGTCCTCGGCTACTTGCCCCGGCCAGGACGAACCGGAAGCGGACGACGGCGTACGCCCCCGCCGTCGAATGCCCACCACTTCCTTGTTTATCAAATGCCCATCACTACCTCGCTAACGGGAAGACGGCGTGGGCCGCGTTCAGGTGCTGAGCCTACCCAACTTCCGCTTCATCCATTGCCCGGCTGCAGCGCGGGGTCCACTATTAAGCCTGTCGGGGAGGCTGGGGCCTACTAACAAGTGCTCACCGCCCTAGGATCAAGGACTCGATATGACTAATGGCTCCGTTTCCCCCAACCGGCGTACGTTGCTCAAAGCGGCAGGAATTGGGGCAGCCAGTGTTGCTTCAATGCCCCTTCTGTCCGCATGCAACGCACAACCCGCTCGGCGCGCGTCAACGACGTCGCCGGCGCTTCTCCCGGCCCCGCCGGGACAGGTCGAACCGCTGCTGGACCTGCAGGCAATCACCAACGCACTGGCTAAGCTCGACGAACAGGCCGACACCGCCATGGAGAGTACCGGGCTTCCCGGGATGGCAATAGCCGTGGTGTACCGGGACGAGGTGGTGTACTCCAAAGGCTTCGGCGTGCGGGAGGTCGGGAAGCCTGAAAAGATCAGCCCGGACACGGTGTTCCAGTTGGCTTCTGTATCCAAGCCCTTGGCGTCCACGGTGGTGGCAGGGGTGGTGGGGCGCAAGGTCATCAATTGGGCCGATCCCGTGATCCAACACAACAAGGGCTTCTCGCTCAAGGATGACTACGTCACGCAGAACGCCACCTTTGCTGATTCGATGTCCCACCGCAGCGGGTTAAGAACGGGCTCGGGTGATCTGCTGGAGGACCTCGGATTCGACAGGGCGTACATCCTCAACCACCTCAACCAGCAGCCCCTTGATACGTTCCGGTCCAGCTACAACTACAGCAACTTCGGCTTCACGGAGGCTGGCCAGGCGGCAGCCGATGCAATGCGGATGTCCTGGGAGGATCTGGCTGACGAGGTCCTGTTCCGGAAGCTGGGCATGTCCGCCACCAGCTACCGTCACTCTGACTATGAAAAGGCCACAGACAGGGCCATCCTTCACGTGCCGCTCGGAAACAAGGAGTGGGCAGCGAAGTACCGCCGCAATCCCGACGCCGAAGCTCCCGCCGGCGGCGCGAGTTCGTCGGTCCGTGACCTGGCGCAATGGCTTCGGCTGCAGCTCGGGAACGGCCAATTTGAGGGCAGGCCCGTTATTGATCC
>NZ_JAPSHI010000017.1:0-103780 GCF_031180005.1 Paenarthrobacter sp.
AAGCCAAGAAGGACGCGGTCGCCGCTGCGCTCATCAAGCTGGAAGCCATGCCGGACGTGCAGGGCACCGTAAACCCCTTCACAACGCAGGAGCAATTGGACAAGGCCGCCGCGGACCTTGCCGCCGGTGAAGCTAAGGCCGCCGAGGGACAAACCCAGTTGGACGCCGCTCGCTCCCAGCTGACTGCAGGCGAAGCTCAGCTCGCTGGGGCGGAGCAGCAACTGGCCGCGGCCGGCCTCAGTCCTGCACAGATTGAAGCGCAGCTGGCTACGCAGCGCGCCGAACTCGCCGCAGGGAAGGAAAAGCTCGACGCCGGAATCAAGGAAGCCGCCGACGGAGCCGCCGCTCTGGCCCTCGGCAAGCGACAGCTTGAGGCCTCTGAGGGCATGCGTTTTGTCTCCAGCGACAACAGAGCTGCAATCGCGCAGGTCCAGTTCAAGACCTCCATCAACGCCGTTGACCCCGCCGTCCGCGAAGAAGTCCAGGAGATCGTCCACGGAGTCTCTTCCGCCGGTGTTACTGCCTACGCCAGCAAGGAAATCACCGAGGACGTCTCTGAGATCTTCGGCATTGCAGAAATCGTCGGCGTAGCAGTGGCCGCCCTTGTCCTGATCCTGATGCTCGGCACGCTGATCGCGGCTGGCCTGCCTCTATTGATGGCGCTGATCGGCGTTGCGGTGGGTGTCGGTGGAACGTTCGCCCTCACCAGCGTGATCGACATGAGCTCCATCTCCCCCATGCTTGCCCTGATGCTCGGACTCGCGGTTGGCATCGACTATTCCCTCTTCATCGTCAACCGTCACCGCACGCAGCTCCTGTCCGGTATGGACGCCGAGGAATCTGCGGCCTTGGCCACCGGTACCTCCGGCAACGCCGTGCTATTTGCCGGCCTCACGGTCATCATCGCCCTCGCGGCCCTGGTGGTTCCCGGGTTGCCGTTCCTCGCAGTGATGGGTGTTGCGGCCGCAGCAACAGTCGGCGTGGCCGTCGTCGTAGCTTTGACCCTGACGCCCGCCGTCCTGGCCCTGATTGGCCGCCGACTCATTTCCAAGCGCGCTTGGGCCAAGGCTGCAAAGCACAACGCCGAGCCCGGCCACGAAGCTGCGGACAGGGAACGCGAAGAGAAGCGCAGCAGCGGTGGCTGGGGCGGTATGGTCACGCGTCACCCGTGGGTTGCCCTCGTGGCAAGCGTCGCCCTGCTGGGTGCCTTGGCGTTGCCGGCATCGCAGCTGCGGCTGGCACTTCCCGACGGCGGCTCCGAGCCAGTGGATTCGCAAGCCTTCAAGGCCTACGACCTCACGCGCAGCAGCTTCGGCGAAGGCGTAACGGGACCGATCGTCGTCGTTGGCGAATTCCCCGAAGGCCTCAGCGAAAACGATGCCAGGAACAAGCAGTTCGACGTCGCGGACCAGCTCCGCAGCGTAGAAAACGTCATTGCCGCCGTGCCGGTCGCATTGAGCGACGACCGCCGCACCGCCGTCTTCCAGGTCATTCCGAAGGAGGGTCCCGCCAGCGCCGGCACCGTTCAGGTCGTGTCCGATCTCCGCGCCAAGGGCTCAGCAATTCAGGACGATCTGGACGTGACCATCGGCCTGACCGGCCAAACCGCAGGCAACATTGACGTCTCCAACAAGCTCGGCGCGGCGTTGCCGCCGTACTTGGCGATCGTCGTCGGGCTGTCACTGCTCCTGTTGTTGCTGGTGTTCCGTTCCATCGTGGTGCCCCTGCTGGCCACCGGTGGATTCCTGCTCTCGCTGGCCGCTGCCTTCGGTGCCGTGGTTGCCGTGTATCAGTGGGGCTGGCTGGGAGGCATCTTCGACGTCGCCAATCCCGGTGCTGTTCTGAGCTTCCTGCCCATCATCCTGATCGGTGTGCTGTTCGGCCTGGCGATGGACTACCAGGTGTTCATCACCTCCGGCATGAGGGAGTCCTTCATGCACGGTGAGTCCGCAAAGCACGCTGTCCGCTCCGGGTTCAGTCACGCCGCAGCAGTGGTCACCGCGGCCGCGATCATCATGGTCAGTGTGTTCTCCGGCTTTATCTTCAGCCACCTCACCATGGTCCGGCCCCTCGGCTTCGCCATGGCATTCGGTGTGCTGATTGATGCCTTCGTGGTCCGCATGACGATTGTTCCCGCCGTGATGTACCTCCTGGGCGAGAAGGCCTGGTGGCTCCCCAAGTGGCTGGAACGGATCCTCCCGGATGTGGATGTGGAAGGCGCCAAGCTGGACCGCAGTGATCGTCGGAAGGCCTCCGCCGAGGAACTGGTCCACTAGCGCTCTCTCACATAACAGCCAATATTCTCGAACGCTCGCTCACTTGCCTGAGGCAAGTGAGCGAGCGTTCGGTTTAAGCACGCGGGATGTGAGAGACGGTTCGTATTAGGCTGGGACCGTGACCCGATTGATCCTCGCCTCCCAGTCCCCCGCCCGCACCAAGCTGCTCACGGAAGCCGGGATTCGGCATGACGTCCTGGTCTCGGATGTGGATGAGGATGCGGTGCAGGCCAAGTACGGTGTAACCGACGCCCACGACACCGCGCTCCTGCTGGCCCGGGCCAAGGCCGAGGCTGTTGCCGCCCTCCCCGAAGCTGAGGGTGCCTTGGTGATCGGCTGCGATTCGGTCTTCGAATTCGACGGTGAATCACACGGTAAGCCCTACACCGCGGAGGTCGCGCGGGAGCGGATGCTGCGGATGAGCGGCTCCCTGGGAGTGCTCCACACCGGCCACTGGCTGGTTGACTGCCGGGACACCGCCGCTGACGCGGACGAAGAGGCAGCCGCAGATGAAACTCCCGAAGGCACGGGCGCCACGGTGGGAGCGGTGTCGAGCGCTGAGGTCCACTTCGCCCAAATGAGTAACCAGGACATCGACGCCTACATCGCCACCGGAGAACCCCTCCACTGTGCTGGCTCCTTCACCATCGACGGCTTGGGTGGCGCCTTCATCCGTAAGGTGGACGGCGACCCGCACGCCGTCGTCGGGCTTTCCATCTCCACCCTCCGGGACCTGCTGGTCCATGCGAAGGTAGGCATCACGCAGCTGTGGGACGTGAAGAGCCAGTAGAGGCGGTTTGTAGCAACCCTACAAAGGAACATCGCCTCACACACGGAATCCCCCATCAATATGGGCGGAACCCTCACAATCACGCTAGGCTCCTCAAGGACAGAAGGAGTCAACAACTTGTCAGCTAACCCGGCGCAGCCCATTTCCAGCCCTCTCACCAAGGTCTTGATTGCCAACCGCGGCGAAATCGCGGTCCGCATCATCCGAGCCGCCCGGGACGAAGGCATCGCCTCCGTAGCCGTTTACGCCGACCCCGACCGTGACGCCCTCCATGTCCGCCTCGCCGACGAAGCTTACGCTTTGGGTGGCAACACCGCCGCCGAGTCGTACCTGGTGATGGACAAGATCATCGACGTCGCCAAGCAGTCAGGCGCGGACGGTATCCACCCCGGCTATGGCTTCCTCGCCGAGAACGCCGAATTTGCCGCAAAGGTCATCGACGCCGGCATCACGTGGATCGGCCCCTCCCCCGAAGCCATCTCGGCCCTGGGTGACAAGGTCCAGGCCCGCCACATCGCCGAAAAAGTAGGCGCACCCCTCGTCCCCGGCACGGCTGACCCCGTGGAATCCGCCGACGAAATCCTGAAGTTCGCCGAGGAGTTCGGCCTTCCTATCGCCATTAAGGCTGCTTTCGGCGGCGGCGGACGCGGCATCAAAGTCGCCCGCACCATGGACGAAATCCCTGAGCTCTACGAATCAGCTGTCCGTGAAGCCGTTGCAGCTTTCGGCCGCGGCGAATGCTTCATTGAGCGTTTCCTCGATGCCCCGCGCCACGTCGAAACCCAGTGCCTTGCCGATGCCTTCGGCAACGTTGTGGTGGTTTCCACCCGCGACTGCTCCTTGCAGCGCCGCAACCAGAAACTTGTTGAAGAAGCTCCGGCTCCGTACCTCAGCGAAGAGCAGAACAAGCGTCTGTACGAGTCGTCCAAGGCCATCCTGAAGGAAGCCAACTACCTCGGCGCCGGCACCTGCGAGTTCCTGGTGGGCCAGGACGGCACCATCTCTTTCCTCGAGGTGAATACCCGCCTCCAGGTGGAGCACTGCGTGTCCGAGGAAGTCACGGGAATCGACCTCGTCCGAGAGCAGTTCCGCATCGCCCGCGGTGAAGCCCTGGGCTATGAGGACCCCGAAGTCCGCGGCCACTCCTTCGAGTTCCGCATCACCGGCGAGGACCCGGGCCGCAACTTCATGCCTGCCCCCGGCACCATCACCACACTGAAGAACCCGACCGGCCCCGGCGTCCGGATCGATTCCGGTATTGAGCAGGGCGACGTCATCAGCGGCAACTTCGACTCCATGCTCTCCAAGCTCATCATCACGGGCGCCACCCGCGAGCAAGCCCTCCAGCGTTCACGTCGCGCGTTGGAGGAGATGGTGGTTGAGGGTATCCCCACTGTCATCCCGTTCGACCTCGCAGTAGTCACCGATCCCGATTTTGCTCCGGCGGAAGGACCCTTCAAGGTTCACACCCGCTGGATCGAGACCGAGTTCGTCAACAGCATCCCGGCTTGGTCTGCCAACAGTGCGAACGCTGAAACGTCCGACGCCGGTGAGCGCCAGCGCGTCGTCGTCGAGGTTGGCGGCAAGCGGCTTGAGGTCGTCCTGCCATCCGGTCTGGGCGGCAGCATTGCTGCGGTTTCCAGCGGTTCGGGCGCCAAGTCCGGCAAGTCCAAGAAGCGCTCCCGTTCAGCTGGTGCAACGGCTGCAGCTGCGGGCGGTGACGCGCTGACGTCCCCCATGCAGGGCACCATCGTCAAGGTGGCAGCTTCTGAAGGCGACGTTGTGGCTGAGGGCGACCTGATCGTGGTGCTTGAGGCCATGAAGATGGAACAGCCCCTGACCGCCCACAAAGCCGGCACCGTGCGGGGCCTTGCTGCCACCGCAGGCGAGACCGTCGCCGCAGGTGCAATCATCGCCACCATCGAGAACTAACTCCAAGAACCTCTTAACGACGTCGGCCCCGCACCGTTTGGTGCGGGGCCGACGTCGTTGAGGGCTGCTTAGGCTACGTTGTTCTCGTAGTCCACATCCCTGGTTTCGCGGGTCAGCCACAGCGCCACGAACGTCACCACGGCTGCGGCCGCCATATAAACGCCCACCAACCACGTGCTTCCGTTGGCTGCCTGCCAAAGTGCGATGGCAACGAACGAGGCCGGCGCGGCACCGATCATGGACGACAGGTTGTACGCCACCGCAGAGCCTGTGTAGCGGACGTTGGCCGGGAACAGCTCGGGAAGGATGGCTGCCATGGGACCGAAGGTCAGGCCCATGAGCGTAAAGCCTACGATCAGGCCCACCATCGCAGCTGCCTGGCCGGGACCAAACATGGTGAACCAGAGTGCACCGAAGATGAAGATCGCGGCGGTGACACCCAGCAGGAATTTGCGCCTGCCCCACTTCTCAGCGAGAGGCCCGGAGACCACGGTGAAGATGCCGAAGAAGACGACGCCGAGGATCAACATCCAGAGGAAATCGGATCGTGAGATGCCCAGTCCGGGCACGAATGCCGCCACTTGCTCGGCAGTCATGGGAGTGCCGGCCTTTTCTGCTGCCGCTTGGGCGCCTGCCAGGGTGGGCTTGGTGCCGTAGGACAGAGTGAACGTGGTCATGATGTAGAACAGCACGTACGTGGCAAACATAATGAAGGTACCCGCAACAACCGGGCGCCAGTGGCTCTTGAGCGTGGCGGCGAGGGGCAGTTTCTGGACCTTTTCCTGCTGGACCACCTTGGTGAAGGATGAACTTTCCACCAGCTTCAGCCGGACGTAGAGTCCCACGATGACCAGCAAGGCGCTGAGGATGAACGGTACACGCCAACCCCAGGCAAGGAACTCTTCGGGGCTCAGGGAGACGTTCATCCAGATGAAGATCACGTTGGCGATGATGAACCCGATGGGAGCACCCAACTGCGGGAACGTTCCGTAAATGGCACGCTTGCCTTCGGGAGCGTTCTCGGTGGCCAACAAGGCAGCACCGGACCATTCGCCGCCCAACGCGAGGCCTTGGCAGAACCGCAGGATAACCAGCATGATCGGGGCCAGGATGGCCCATCCCGGCATGGACGCCGTGGGCAGGAGGCCGATGAGGAAGGTTGCGATTCCCATGGTCAGCAGCGATGCAACCAGGGTGCCCTTCCGGCCGATCTTGTCACCAAAGTGGCCGAAGACCACGGCGCCGATTGGCCGTGCGAAGAAGGCAACGCCGAAAATGGCGAACGCACTGAGGAGCGCGTTAATGTCAGTGGCGTCCGGGAAGAAGAGCTTCGGGAAGACGAGTACCGACGCGGTGGCATAGGCGTAGAAGTCGTAGAACTCGATCGTCGTGCCGATCAGGCTCGCGAAGATCACCTTGCCCCGCGAGTTCACTGGCTTAGTGGACTCGCCTTCCTTGGATGGTGCAGTGGAAGACATGTATTTGCAGCTTTCTTTCACGCCGGCCGACGCCCTGGGGTAGCCCGGCGGTGGATTATTCGAGAGTTCAATCATAGTTCCCACGGTCCATTGACCGGACAACTAAGTCCAACATTCGGACAGTCAGGAAAATCTCACCGTGTGGTCCCCGCCACATTACCTCACCATTGCCTCACGCGCCGGTGACCCCGCCGATAGGGAAATGTCACAGGGCGTTTACAAACGGCGCCCGTCCACGAAATGCGCGAAACCTACCTTGGAATGACAACGTCCCCCACCAAGGAGGCACTCCGTGACTGTTGATCGCTCCGCAGATGAACTGACCCCTGTCCAGTCCACTGCCACCACCACTCCCGCCCTTGAACACCGCCCCGGCCGCTGGATTGCCAATTGGGATGCCGAAGACAAGGGCCAGTGGGAAGCAGAAGGCAGGTCCATCGCCAGGCGCAATCTCAACTGGTCGATCTTCGCCGAATTCCTCGGATTTGTCGTCTGGCAGCTGTGGTCCATCGTAGTGGTCCAGCTCCCCGCAGCTGGCTTCACATTTGATACCAATCAGATCTTTTGGCTCATCTCCATCCCCAGCCTCGTCGGTGCCACGCTCCGCATCCCCTACACATTCATGGTTCCCAGATTCGGTGGCCGGAACTGGACCATCGTCTCGGCACTGCTCCTGCTGATTCCGACCACCGGACTGGCCATCTGTGTCTCAAACCCGGAGACGCCCTTCGGTGTCATGCTCCTCATGGCAGCTCTCGCCGGGTTCGGTGGTGGCAACTTCGCCAGTTCCATGGCCAACATCACCTTCTTCTACCCGGCGCGCGAAAAGGGTTGGGCGCTGGGCCTGAACGCAGCCGGCGGCAACCTCGGTGCCGCCGTCGCACAGCTGGTTGTTCCGATTGCCATCACCCTGCTGGCCGCCGGAGCCGTCAACCTGCCAATGGCGGGCATCATCTGGATTCCGCTGATCATCATCGCCGCCTTCGGCGCCTGGAAGTACATGGACAACCTCACCAGCGCCAAGGGTGATGTGGCTGGCTCCCTGGCTGCACTCAAGGAACCGCACCTGTGGATCATGGCCTTCCTCTACATCGGTACCTTCGGCTCGTTCATCGGCTTCGCGGGCGTTTTCCCCAAGCTCATCAAGGACTATTTCCCGGAGTTCTCCTCCATCCACGTCGGTGCGGTGGCACTCTCGCTGGCATTCCTCGGCCCTCTGGTCGGTTCCCTGGCCCGCCCCTACGGCGGACGCATGGCAGACCGCATGGGTGGTGCCCGGATGACCATCGCCTCGTTCGCTGCCATGGCCGTCATTACGCTGACCATGATCTGGACGCTGCCCCTGAAGAACTTCTGGCTCTTCCTCACTTTGTTCCTGCTGCTCTTCCTGGCCAGCGGCTTCGGAAACGGTGCAACATACCGCATGATCCCGGTCATCTTCGCAACATCCAGCCGGGCAGCCCGTGCAGGCGCCCCGAGCTCCACCACCGCTCGACTCGCTTCTTCCTCGCTGGGCCTGATCTCCGCGATCGGCGCCTACGGCGGGTTTGTGATCCCGCAGGTGCTCAACGCTTCCAATACGGCCAGCGGCTCTTACACCCCGGCTTTCTACGGATTCGTTGGCGCCTACGTCCTCATGCTTGCCGTCTGCTGGGTCTGCTACATCCGCCCCGCCCGGAAGCGCAACACGATCGGACACATCTAAATGCCCAACGGCGCCGATACCCACTGCCCGTACTGCGCGCTCCAGTGCGCCATGACGCTGACCCCGGCTGCCTCCGCAGCTGGGGCAGCGCCCGCGCCGGAGGCGGAACCCGCCAAAGTTGACGTGCCCTTGGAAGTATCCGGACGCGACTTCCCCACCAACCGGGGCGGGCTGTGCCGCAAAGGCTGGACATCGGCGTCGTTGTTGCGTCACAACGGTCGCGTCACCGAACCGATGCTCAAAGGTTCCGACGGCGTGCACCAGCCCATCTCCTGGGACCAAGCACTCATGCTCATCACCACTGCAGTCAAGGATATCCAGCAGCAGTACGGGAATGACGCTGTGGGAGTCTTCGGCGGCGGCGGCCTCACGAATGAGAAAGCCTACCTGCTGGGCAAGTTCGCCCGGCTGGCCCTGCGCACCTCGCGGATCGACTACAACGGCCGCTTCTGCATGTCCTCGGCCGCAGCTGCGGGCAACCGGGCGTTCGGCGTGGACCGCGGCCTCCCCTTCCCTGTTACGGACCTGGACACCGCGTCCGTCATCCTTATGCTCGGTTCCAACGTTGCCGAGACCATGCCTCCGTTCGTCCAGCACCTGCAGGGCGCGCGCGATGCCGGAGGCCTGATTGTGGTGGATCCCCGCCGCTCGGCTACTGCGGCGTTCACGGGCGACGGCGGCGGCCTCCACTTGCAGCCGACTCCCGGCACGGACTTAGCACTCCTTTTGGGCATCAGCCACGTGGTGGTCCACGAAGGACTGGTGGACGCAGACTACATCGAGGCCAACACCAGTGGCTACGCAGCCGTGGTGCGCAGCTTGTCCGCGTTCTGGCCGGAACGCGTGCAGTCCATCACCGGCGTCCCCGCCACCCTGATCCGCGAGACCGCGCGCCGCTTGGCACAAGGAGCCCGCGACGGTGGCAGCTACATCCTCAGTGGCCGCGGCGTGGAACAGCACGTGGACGGCACGGACACTGCCACTGCGGCGATCAACCTGAGCCTTCTCCTGGGCCTTCCCGGCTCGGCCCGCAGCGGCTACGGAACGCTCACCGGCCAAGGCAACGGCCAGGGCGGCCGCGAACACGGGCAAAAAGCCGATCAACTTCCCGGCTATCGGAAGATCACCGATCCTGCCGCCCGCGCCCATGTCGCCGGAGTGTGGGGAATCGACGAGTCGCTGATCCCGGGACCTGGCCTCCCCGCCGTCGAACTTCTCAAATCGCTCGGAAAGCCCGACGGCGTCCGATGCCTTTTCGTGCACGGCGCCAATGTGGTGGTCTCAGCACCCGATACCAACGCAGTAATCCAAGGCCTCCGCAGCTTGGACTTCCTGGTGGTCTGCGACTTCTTCATGTCCGAGACCGCAACTGAAGCCGACCTGGTTCTGCCTGTGACCCAGTGGGCCGAGGAAGAAGGCACGCTCACCAATCTGGAGGGCCGCGTGATCCGGCGCCGCCGCGCGCTGACTCCTCCCCCGGGTGTCCGCAGCGAACTGTGGCTCATGGCCCGGCTGGCGGAACTGCTTGACGCCCCTTCAACCTTCAGTGACGATCCCGAGACCGTTTTCGAAGAGCTCCGCTTGGCTTCGGCCGGTGGCTTGGCCGACTACTCGGGCATCGATTACGCCATGCTGGACCGCGGCGAAGCTGCATACTGGCCCTACCCCGTGGGAAGCACCGGGACGCCGCGACTCTTCACCGAGGGGTTTGCCCATGCCGATGGCCGGGCCGTCATGGTTCCGGTGACGCCGTCCAAGCGGGCCGTTCGTTCGTTCGCGGACGATTCACTGGCCCTGGCAACCGGCAGGCTCCTGGAGCATTATCAATCCGGCGCCCAGACCCGACGCGTGAGCGAGCTCCTGGCATCCCAGCCGCAGGCCCGACTCCTGATTCATCCGGGAACGGCGGCTTCACGCGGCATTGCCGACGGCGACTACGCCACCGTCACGAACGAACGCGGTGAAGTGCTTTGCCGTGCCGAGCTCAGTAACTCGGTCCGCCCGGACACTGTCTTCCTGCCGTTCCACTTCCCCGGCCAGGAAAACGCCAACCGCCTCACCGAGGCAGCCACAGATCCCATTTCCGGCATGCCGGAGTTCAAGACCAGCCGGGTATGGGCCCGGAAGGCAGTCTCCACTCAGGAACCGGCCTCGTACACGGTTCCTGCTGGAACACGGCTGCCACTGCACGTCAAGGAGGCATCATGAGCGAGCGCATTGTGGTTGTTGGATTCGGGCCAGTTGCAGCCCGTCTGGTGGAGGAGCTACTGCCTGCTGTCCGCACCGGGTTGGTCCAACTGCTGGTGGTGGGCCAGGAAGCCGAGGCCGCCTACAACCGCGTCATGGTTGCTGAACTGGGCGTCGGCCGCACCACAGCGGAAGCATTGGCCATGGCTGATGCGTCCGAGCTGGAAGCCGAAGGCGTGGAAGTGCGTTTGGGCGTCAAGGTCAAAAGGATCGACCGAGCCCGCCAAAACATAGTGCTGTCCGATGACAGCACTGAGCACTATGACCGACTGGTGTTCGCTACCGGGTCCCGTCCCGTGATCCCGAACCTCACCGGGCTCAACCCGGATCCTTCCCGGCCAGTACTTCCAGCCGGAGTCACCGCTTTGCGGGATCTACGGGATGCTGCCGTGCTGCGTTCGGCCGTGGCCGAGGGAAAGCGAGTGGTGGTGCTGGGTGGGGGCGTGCTTGGCCTGGAAACCGCCTTGGCTGCCTCGGAAGAGGGCGCTCAAGCCACTGTGGTTCACAATGGCCCCTTCCCCCTCGGCAGAAGCATTGACCGCGGCAGTGGATCAGTCCTCATCAACAGCCTGCGGGCCGGCGGTGTCCGGATGGCAGGCAATGCACGTTCTACTGGTGTGGAAACTTCCGGCCCCGGCGGCAGCTTCTCGGCTTTGCTCCTGGATGACGGCTCGGCGATCGACGGCGACCTGCTGGTCCTGTCCTGTGGTGTGCGTCCCCGCATCGAATTGGCGGAAGGCTGCGGCCTCCCTGTTGCAACAGGGATCCTCGTGGACCACCACCTGCGGACTTATCACGAACCCCACATGTTCGCGATCGGCGACTGCGCTGAAGTGCGCTGCCCCGACGCTGCCTGCGTTGATTGCCGAACAGCCGCCGGGCCCTCCGGCTTGGTGGGCCCGGGCTGGCGCCAGGCTGAGTGGTTGGCCGAATACCTCGCCGTCCTGGCCCGGGATGGCCAGGCCGCCGCAGATGCTTTGGAAGCGCTGCCCAAGGAGAAGCCCGGGGTGGTTGTCCTGAAGGCACGCGGCATCAACCTGGCCGTGGCGGGCGACAACCAGGCCGATCCATGGGACGAAGAGTTGCTGGAAGCCGGTGCCGCGTCAGGGCGTGCCCGCCGGCAAATCTCCCAGTGGGCGGATCCCGAACACGGCCGCTACGTGAAGATGACCACCCGCGGCGGTGTGCTGGAAGGTTTGGTGGCCGTAGGTATGCCCCGGACTGCTGCCGAGCTGGTGGTGCTCTTCGAGCGTTCCTCGGAGCTGCCCGCAGACCGGTCCCTGCTGCTGCGCCTGGACGGGCCTGACCAGTTGGATGCCGGCGCCACGAGCAACGATCCCCAAAGGACCGTGTGCCGCTGCGCCGGGGTGAGTGCGGCCAGCATCGAGGATTCCGTGGCGGACGGCTGCAGCACCGTGGGCGAGGTATCCAAGGCCACCCGCGCCGGGACAGGCTGCGGAGGATGCCATGAGGACATCAAGGGGATCATCGAAAAACACTTCCAAGCGGCTGCCGCCTGAAGCCGTTTAGTCCTCGCTCCGTTTCGGGGGTTCCCTGCTGGAGGTGCCGTGCGCACGGCATGATCGGCAGGGAACCCCCGAAACGGGCGTCAGGGTGGAGCTACATGTGCACGTGCAAGCGACGCGCAGCCTCCGAGATGGAACCGGTCAGCGACGGGTACACCGTGAAGGCGCTGGCCACGTCATCAACGTGAAGCTTCTGGGTCACCGCGACGGAGATCGGGAAAATGAGCTCCGAAGCGTTCGGGCCAACCACCACGCCACCGATCACGGTGCCGGAGCCCTTGCGCGCGATGATTTTGACGAAGCCGTCCTTGGTGTTGCGCATCTTGGCGCGGGCGTTGCTGAGCAGGGACAACATCACAACGTCGCCTTGGTACTTGCCGGACGCGAGGTCGGCCTCGGAGACGCCCACGGAAGCGATTTCAGGAGACGTGAAGATGTTCGACGCCACCTGGTTGAGCTTCAGGGGCTTGACGCCGTCGCCCATGAAGTGGGCAATCGCAATGCGGCCCTGCATGGCTGCAACAGATGCCAAGGCGAACACACCCGTGCAGTCGCCGGCGGCGTAGATGTTGGGGGCAGTGGTGCGGGAAACGCCGTCCACCTTGATGTGCCCGGACTCGGTCAGGGTCACGCCTGCTTCTTCAAGCCCGATGCCCGCGGTATTGGGGATGGAGCCAACACACACCAGGCAGTGCGAACCTGTCACGATCGATCCGTCACCCAAGGTGACCTTCACGCCGTCGTCGGTTCGCTCCACGGCATTGGCGCGGGACTTCGACAGGACGCGTACGCCACGGCGTTCGAAAACGCCTTCCAGCAGCTTGGCGGCATCTGTGTCCTCGCCGGGAAGAACCTGGTCACGGCTGGAGATCAGGGTGACCTTGGAGCCCAAACCGTTGTAAGCGGATGCGAATTCGGCACCAGTAACGCCCGAACCCACAACGATGAGTTCTTCGGGAAGCTCGTCCAGGTTATAGATCTGGGCCCAGTTGAGGATGCGTTCGCCGTCGGGCTTGGCCGTGGGAAGTTCGCGAGGGTGGGCACCAACAGCCAGCAGGATCGCGTCGGCGTCGATGGTGCGTGTTCCTTCGAGGGTGAGGACCTCGATGGTGTTGTTGTCCAGCAGCTTGCCGGAACCGATGACAATCTCCACGCCCAGGCGCTCGAGGCCTGCACGGATGTCGTCAGACTGTCCATGGGCGAGGGTCAGGACGCGATCGTTGATGTGTTTGAGGTCGGCACGCGGCTTGGAGGCCGTGCCATCGCCGTCGAACTTCACTCCGAGTTCGTCCGCCTCACCCACGCGCGTCATGAGGTCGGCGGTGGCAATTAGGGTTTTGGAAGGCACGACGTCGGTCAGCACCGCGGAGCCGCCGAGGCCTGCCCGTTCGACGATGGTGACGTGCGCGCCGAGCGAGGCAGCAACCATGGCAGCTTCATATCCGCCGGGACCACCTCCCAGGATCGCGATACGGGGGGCACTGAAGTCAACTTGGGTGGTCACAATCCTCAATTCTCGCTCATTGCCACGCCGGTCGCCACCCAGCCCAACCTCACTCCACGCCGATCCCTACCAAAGTCCTGTAGCCGCAGGGTAGCTTGTACCAGTGAGTAACACTGAGCTGATGAACACTGACCCTTTTGAGGCCGCGAAGGCCGCCGCGGACTTCATAGCCGCGGAGACCGGCGTCGAGTCCCACGACGTAGCCCTGGTGCTTGGATCCGGATGGGCGGAGGCCGCCGACCTGATCGGCGAAACCACCGCCACCCTGAACGCTTCCGAGGTTCCCGGCTTCCACAAACCAGCGGTGGTGGGCCATGTTGGCACCATCCGCTCCGTCCTCACCAAGGAGGGCAAACGAGCCTTGGTCCTGGGTGCCCGGACCCATTACTACGAAGGTCGCGGCGTGCGGTCCGTAGTCCACGGCGTGCGCACGGCCGCAGCCGCCGGGTGCAAGACGCTGGTGCTCACCAACGGCTGTGGCGGGCTCAATGAAGATTGGACCCCCGGAACTCCGGTACTCATCAGCGACCACATCAACCTCACCGCAACATCACCGCTTGAGGGAGCCACGTTCGTTGATCTCACGGACCTCTATTCCTCACGCATCCGCGACCTTGCCCGTGAAGTTGATTCCTCGCTGCAGGAAGGGGTGTACGCACAGTTCACAGGTCCGCACTACGAGACACCGGCAGAAGTCCAGTACGCCAAGCGGATCGGCGCAGACTTGGTGGGCATGTCCACCGCGCTGGAAGCCATTGCGGGCCGCCATGCAGGAATGGAAGTTTTCGGCATCTCCCTGGTCACCAACCTCGCAGCCGGCATCAGCCCGGTTCCTTTGAGCCACGCGGAAGTCCTTGAAGCCGGACACGCAGCGGGCAAGCGGATCTCGAAGCTTCTGGCGGAGATTATCGCCAAGCTCTAGGGCCGACTCGTCTGCAGATGCGGGGTCACCATCAACAGTGGCTCCGCATTCGCTGTTTAACTGTGTGCGATCACAATTCCGGAGGAGAAGTAAACGCACAGCGAATTCTCAGGATAAATCTGATTTATGGCGAAACATTTGATTGTGGCTGCCGGGATGTGTCACGCGCGCACGTTGGCAATGTAAGCGCTTGCGCACGAACTGGCCAGTAACCGGAAAAGCCCCTGAAATGACCTTTGCCCTCAGACCTAACACGTGTCTAGCGTGGAGATTGTTCCGGTAAGTCGACGTGCCGGAGCCACCGCGGGGAATAGCTACAAAGCTCCCCGCACCTCGAAACGATGGCGTCCTTCGATGACGCCTACAGCGGATCGACGGACGCCTGAGTAAAGAACCCCCAACAGGGGGTCAGGGCATGCGCCCCACTCCACGAAGTCCAACACTCCGCGAGAAGAGCAAGCATGAACACGCACTCAACCCCTCCAAAGCCGCGCCGCCGGCTGCGACAGGCAGTAGCCCTCGCAGCGGCGGCCGGCGTGGCCGGCAGCATCCTGCTGGTCACGCCGGCCGCGCAAGCCAACCTGCCGGCCGACCCGCCGTCGAGCACCATGCCGGCACCCACGCCCGGCTTCCCACTGCCCACCACGCACACCCAGCAGGCATACGATCCGGCAGCAGACTTCACGTCCAAGTGGACGCGAGCCGACGCCAAGCAGATCATGGCCCAAAGCAACCCCAATGTTGCCCCCGGCGAGAACTCCATGAGCCCCAACGTCACCATGCCGGAAATCCCCAAGGACTTCCCCGCAATGAACGACGACGTCTGGGTTTGGGACACTTGGTCCCTGACAGACGAAAACGCCAACCAGATCAGCTACAAGGGTTGGGATGTCATCTTCTCCCTGGTCGCTGACCGGCATGCCGGGTATGGCTTCGACCAGCGCCACTGGAACGCCAGGATCGGCTACTTCTTCCGCAAGACCAACGCTGATCCCGCCAAGGACAAATGGAACTACGGCGGACACGTGTTCCTGGACAACACGTCCATCGGCAACACGGAGTGGTCCGGCTCCACGCGCCTGATGCAGGGCAACAAGATCAACGTCTTCTACACCGCCACCACGTTCTACGACGTCGCCGAGCGGAATGCAGGCGGTGGCGGGATCGCTCCGGACGCCGCGATCGCCAAGGCACTGGGTAACATCCATGCCACCAAGGACGGCGTGACCTTCGACGGCTTTCAGCACACCAAACTGCTGGAACCGGATGGAAAGATGTACCAGAACAAAGCCCAGAACCCCGGCTTCGCGTTCCGTGACCCATACACCTTCGCGGACCCCGCCCACCCGGGCAAAACGTTCATGGTCTTCGAAGGCAACACTGGTGGCACCCGCGGCTCCTACAAGTGCAAGCAGGAAGACCTCGGCTACCAGCCGGGCGACCCCAACGCCGAGACTGTGGCCCAGGTCAACAGCACCGGCGCTTGGTACCAGACTGCCAACGTGGGCCTCGCCGTGGCCGACAACAAGGACCTCACCAAGTGGAGCTTCCTGCCGCCGATCCTCTCGGCCAACTGCGTCAACGACCAGACTGAACGTCCGCAGATCTACATCCAGAACGAAAACGGCAAGAACAAGTACTACCTGTTCACCATCAGCCACCAGTTCACGTATGCGGATGGAATGCGCGGCCCCGACGGCGTGTACGGCTTCGTCGGCAACGGCGTCCGGTCCGACTACCAGCCGGTCAACAACAGCGGCCTGGCTTTGGGCTCCCCCACGGACCTGAACATGCCGGCCAACGCGCCGGAAGGTCCGGACCCGCGTCAGAACGGCCGTCAGTTCCAGGCCTACTCGCACTACGTACAGCCGGGCGGCCTGGTCCAGTCCTTCATCGACAACGTGGACGGCGTCCGCGGCGGTTCCCTGTCCCCCACCGTGAAGATGAACTTCAAGGGCGGCGTGACGCAGGTTGACCGCAGCTTCGGCCAGAACGGCCTTGGCCCGTTCGGTTACCTTCCCACCAACGTTCGCGTCGGCGGCGAGGGCCTCTACAAGTAAGCAGTAACACCCCGGTCGACAGGCCACGGCAGGGGTGCCGGACCCACGAGGACCGGCACCCCTGCTACCCCCAACCCCAGGATCTTCCCCATGACTTTTCCCAGCCCCCAGCTGTCCCGCCGCCAAATGCTGGCCGCCAGTGCCGCCGTCGTAGTCGCCTTTTCCGCCGCGTCCTGCACGCAAACGGAAAGCCCGACGCCGGTTCCCGGCCCGGTCGGACACGGCCCTTCTCCTTCGGATCCGTGGCGTCCTCTCGCGCACCTGACGGCTGAGAAGAACTGGCTCAACGATCCCAACGGTCTCGTCTACCACGACGGCACTTACCACGCCTTTTACCAGTACAACCCGCGGGGCAACTCGTGGGGCAACATGTCGTGGGGCCACTCCACCAGCAAGGATCTGGTGCACTGGGAGCAGCAACCCGTCGCCATGGAGGCGAGCCCTGAAGAGGAGATTTTCTCCGGCTGCATTGTGATTGATAAGACCAACGCCTCCGGTCTTGGCTCAGCAGAGAACCCGCCCATGGTGGCCGTCTACACGAGTGCCTACGGGAAGAACGGCGCTCTGCCTCAGGGCTCTCAGGCACAATCTGTCGCGTTCAGCCTGGACAACGGGACCACGTGGCAGAAATACCAGGGCAACCCGGTCCTGAACCTTGCACCCACCAACAACAACTTCCGCGACCCCAAAATCACCTGGTACGAACCCGGCCGATACTGGGTGATGAGCACCGTGGTGGCCGACGCCCAAGTGGTCAAGATGTTCAAGTCCACCGACCTGCTCCGCTGGGAATACCTGAGCGATTTCTCCGGCGTCGGCACCCAAGGAGGCCTCTGGGAAGTGCCGGAACTCCTTCACATGGACGTTGAGGACTCCACCGCAAAGAAGTGGGTCATGCTCCTGAGCATCAACCCCGGCGGCATCGCGGGCGGCTCAGGAATGCAGTACTTCGTGGGCGAATTCGATGGGACGCACTTTACGGCTGAAAACGCGGCAGCTTCCGACGCGCCGCTCACCGAATCCCAGTGGCTTGACCACGGCGCGGACTACTACGCCGCAAACTCCATCTCCGGCGCACCCGGGGACAAGCCCGTGCTCCTGGGATGGATGGGCAACTGGGACTACGCCCAGAATGCGCCCACAACGCCATGGCGCGGCTCTATGGCTATTCCCCGCGAACTGACCTTGGTTCGGGGTGAGAAGCGGCTCGAGCTCCGATCTGCCATAGCCGGCGCGGCGCGGGAAACGCTGGACCGCTCCGGTGAAGTGAAGAGCAAAAACCTCACCGTTGGCTCCTCGCCGCAGGACCTTGGGCAGGAGTTCCGGGGACGCACCCAGCTGATCGAACTGGACATGGACCTGACGTCGGCGCGCGAAGCCGGGGTTCTCCTTCGCCACTCATCCTCCGCTTCCGAAACCGGGCTGCGGATCTCCTATAACAAGGAAACAGGCAGGGTCAGGGTGGACCGGTCAAAGGCCGGAACCAGCAACTTCTCCGAAAAGTTCAGCCCATTCCATGAAGTAGCCCTGCCTTCCCCCGGCAGCAAGGTCCATCTCACGATCCTCCTCGATTCATCCTCGGTGGAAGTCTTCGCTGCGGGTGGAACTGCGGTTATTTCGGATACGTTCTTCCCGGACTGGGACAACACCGGCGCCTCGGCCTTCAGCATGGAGGGCGACACGGACTTCACCGTCACGACACACGTTCTTTAAATGCCCCCAAGAGCGGGATCTCACCCTTTACAACCACTCAAAAGGCCGAGATCCCGCTCCTCGTTGCCCGGGAGGGACGCATTGAGGATAGTTTTGTCCCTATGACATCCAGCGATGCCGCATTTGAACAGCTGCTCACCGACGCCCGCCAATGGGCTTCCCAAGACCCGGACCCGGCGACGTCGGCTGCTCTCGTTGAGTTGGCCGAGCTTGCCAGCGGCGGTGATGCGGGAGCAGCCCAGGAACTGGGCGACAGCTTCAACGGCACCCTGCAATTCGGCACAGCCGGCCTCCGCGCAGCGCTCGGGCCAGGCCCTAACCGGATGAACCGTGTTGTTGTCCGCCGGGCAGCGGCAGGCCTGGCGGCCTTCCTCACCGACGCGGTAGCCGCAGCTGCGCCGGGCACGAGGCCGCGCGCCGTCGTCGGCTTCGATGCACGCTACAACTCGGACATCTTCGCCAAGGAAACCGCTGCGATATTCACGGCAGCCGGCATTGAAACTTTCTTGATGCCGGCAGCGCTTCCGACGCCGTTGCTCGCCTATGCGGTGAGGTCGCTGGATTGCGACGGCGGTGTCATGGTCACAGCGAGCCACAACCCGCCGCAAGACAACGGTTACAAGGTCTACCTTGGGCGCCATGCAGTATCTGAAAGCGGGCGCGGTTCTCAGATCGTGGCGCCGTACGACGCTGAGATCGCGGCGAAGATCGAGGCCGTGGGGGCGCTGGATTCCATTGAACTCGCAGAAAACGGCTGGACTGTGCTGCCCACGTCCGTCGCCGCAGAATATGAAGCTGCCATGGCGGGACTGGTGGATAGGGAACACTTCCCGGCACGGGACCTCAAGATCGTCCTGACGCCCATGCACGGTGTCGGCGGAGAAACAGCCGTCTCCGTCCTGAACGCCGCCGGTTTCGCCGATGTCACGCTCGTGGCCGAACAGGCCGAGCCGGATCCGGACTTCCCCACCGTCGCTTTCCCCAATCCGGAGGAGCCCGGGGCGCTGGACCTGGCACTTGCCGCTGCTGCGGACTCGGGTGCGGACATCGTTTTGGCCAACGACCCCGACGCCGATCGGGCAGCAGTTGCTGCGTTGGATCCCGCCGCGGGAGCTTGGCGGATGCTTCGCGGGGATGAAGTAGGGGCGCTGCTGGGTGCGCATGTTGTGGCGCGCATGACTGCCGGGGGCGGGCATGAGCCGCAAACCGGAGTGTTCGCCAACTCGATCGTGTCCTCCCGACTGCTCTCACGCATCGCTGCCGCAGCAGGATACGCCCACGAGGAAACGCTCACCGGCTTCAAATGGATTTCGAGGGTTCCCGGCCTGACCTACGGGTACGAGGAAGCGCTGGGGTACTGTGTGGCGCCGGACCTGGTGCGCGACAAGGACGGGATTTCGGCGGCTGTGCTGATCGCCGAACTCGCAGCAACTGCCAAGGCCGAGGGCAAGACGATCTTCGACACCCTGGATGACCTGTATCTGGTGCACGGACTGCATGCGAGCGACCAACTCAGTATCCGGGTGGCCGATTTGGGACTGCTCGATGCCATGATGAACCGTTTGCGGGTGAACCCGCCGGAAGCGTTCGGAGGTTCCGCCGTCGAGCTTTCAACCGATCTCGCGGAAGGCAGCGAAGCCCTGCCTCCCACAGACGGACTGCTGTACCTGACCCGGGACCAAAGCCGCGTCATCATCCGTCCCAGCGGCACCGAGCCCAAGCTCAAGTGTTACCTGGAAGTCATCCAGGCCGTGGAATCCGCGGCCGAACTTCCCGCAGCACGCCAGGCAGCGCGGACGTCCCTGGACGATGTCCTCAGGGACGTCCGCGAAGCCTTGGGCTTGTAGGACTCTTAGAGTTCAACCTCGATGAAGCCATCCACCAAACGGGTGGCAAACGCGTCGAGCTTTAGTTCCGGGTTGGTGAAGCACTCACCGGTTTCGAGGTCGTAGACCTCTTTGTGCAGCGGCGACGCGATGGTCGGCCGGCTTCCGCGGGATCCAATGATTCCGCGGGCCATGACGTTGGCGAGCGTCGCCGGGTCCTGCTGTGCCACGGCGAAGACCTCGGTGGGCGCTGTGCGGAACAGCGCAACCTGACGGCCGGCGATCAGTGCGGCCTCGCCCCAAGCCAGTTCAAGTTCGTCCACCGGGCAAACGCGGTGCCAGGCGACGGTAGCGGTCAGGTCCTCGGCACGGTCCAGAATTACGGTCATTTCAGCCCCTCTCACTGTGTCCGGGTGCTGGCATCTCCGCCGTCACTCCCCCGGACCGGGCCACACTTGCGGCCACTACTCCAAGCTAGGACCCAGGTGTTTCATCGGTTGTCCGCGTTTGTGTCGAACGCGTAAAAGAGACCTCACACCCCCGGAAATGCGTTCGTGATGCAGAAGTTAAGATCACGAAACAAAAGGGAAACTGAAGCGAAACTGCCCGTCCCTAGGCTGGAACCACAAGTTGCGGAGATCCGTCTGCAACATCTGCGAAAGGCCCACCAGTGACCGGACACACTTCAAGTACAGAGAACCCGCGCCGCATCGTCGTCGTCGGCGGCGGCCCCGCTGCCCACCGTTTCGCCGACGCCATGTTCAATCGCGGACTTGAAGGTTGGCAGGTTACGGTGCTGACCGAAGAGGCACACCTCCCGTACGACCGCGTTGCGCTGAGCAAGGCCCTCACGGAAACCGGCGTGGACCTCACCCTGGGCGATGCGTCCATGTGGGACCACGAAGCCCTGGCTCTGATCACCGGCGAGCGCGCCGTCAAGATCGATTCCGTTGCCAAGAGCGTGCTTACAGCCGCCGGCAACAAGTACGAATACGACCACTTGGTGGTGGCTTCGGGCTCGGATGCGGCCCGCCTCCCCATTCCGGGCGCCGAGCACACCCACGTTTACCGCACGCTCGAGGACGTTTGGGCCATCAACAAGGCCATCGCCGAGCTACGCGGGAAGCTCGGCCGCAAAGTCAACGCCGTCACTATTGGTGGTGGCTTGCTTGGACTTGAGTCCGCTGCCGGCACCGAACAGCTGGGCGCCACACCGATCGTCATCAACGGCGCACCGTGGCTGATGAACACCCAGCTGGATGAGGGTGCAGGTCAGGCCCTAGGCCGCCTGATTGAGGCCAAGGGCTTCGAAGTCCACGGTGGCGTCTTCCCCTCCGAGGTAGTCACGGACGACGACGGCAACGTCACCGGTGTCCTGATGGCTGACGGCCGCACCATTGACGCGGACCTCGTGATCGTGGCTATCGGTGTCAGGCCCCGCGACGATCTCTTCCGCGCGGCTGAAGGCGAAGAGCAGCTGTTTAGCCTGGGCCAGCGGGGCGGCGTTGTCATCAATGATTTCTGTGCCACCGAAGTAGAGGGCATCTGGGCCATCGGCGAAGTGGCCAACTTCGAGGGCATGTGCCTGGGCCTCGTGGCTCCCGCCAACACCATGGCCGAGATCGTAGCTGACCGTCTGCACGGTGGAGAAGCAACGTTCCCGGGCTTTGACACTGCCACCAAGCTCAAGTTGTCCGGCGTTGACGTGGCCAGCTTCGGCGACGCGTTTGCCCGCACCGAGCACTCCCTGGAAATCGTCTACGCCGACCCCGCTCGTGGCGTTTACCAGAAGATTGTCACCACCGATGATGCCAAGACCCTCTTGGGCGGCATCTTCGTGGGCGACGCATCCCCGTATATGGGCCTACGCCCGCTTCTGGGCCGCGAACTGTCCGCCGAACCTGGCGCCTATCTGAGCGCTGCCGGTGGTGGCGAGGCTCCGGAGACTGAGCTTCCGGACGATGCCATCCTGTGCTCCTGCAACAACGTGGCCGCCGGAACTATCCGTGACACCATCAACGGCTGCGGTGCCTGCGAGGGTAACTCCCCTGTCCAGGAGCTCGGTGAGCTGAAGGGCTGCACCAGGGCCGGCACGCAGTGTGGTTCGTGCGTTCCCATGCTCAAGAAGCTCCTTGAAGGCGAACTGAAGAAGTCCGGCATTGAGGTCTCCAAGGCACTGTGCGAGCACATCAGCCTTTCCCGGCAGGAACTCTTTGATGCCATCCGCGTCCTTGAGCTCACGTCCTTCGAGGACATCATGGCAAAGTACGGCACCGGCGCAGGTTGCGATATCTGCAAGCCGACCATTGCTTCCATCCTGGCCAGCCAGCACTCCGCTTACGTCCTGGATGCCGGGCGTGGTTCGCTGCAGGACACCAACGACCGCGCCTTGGCGAACATGCAGAAGGACGGCACCTATTCGGTGGTCCCACGCATCGCAGGTGGCGAGATCACGCCTAAGGGTCTCGGCGTCATCGCGGCAGTGGCTGAGAAGTACAACCTGTACACCAAGATCACGGGCGGACAGCGCATCGATATGTTCGGCGCGCGGCTGGAGCAGTTGCCGGACATCTGGAAGGAACTGGTGGACGCCGGCTTCGAATCCGGACAGGCTTACGGCAAGAGCCTTCGCACGGTGAAGTCCTGCGTTGGTTCCACATGGTGCCGATTCGGCGTGCAGGATTCGGTGGCCATGGCTATCGCCTTGGAGCTGCGCTACCGCGGCCTCCGCAGTCCGCACAAGCTGAAAATGGGTGTGTCCGGTTGCGCCCGTGAATGCGCCGAAGCCCGTGGCAAGGATGTCGGAGTGATCGCCACGGCCGACGGCTGGAACCTCTACGTGGGCGGTAATGGTGGGGCCACCCCGGCGCACGCCCAGCTGCTGGCCAAGGACCTGGACGACGAAACCCTGCTGAAGTACATCGACCGTTACCTCATGTACTACATCCGAACGGCTGACCGCCTCCAGCGCACCGCGCGCTGGCAGGAAGAGCTCGACGGCGGCATCAAGCACGTCGAGGAAGTAGTGGTCAACGACTCCTTGGGCATCGCCGAGGAGCTTGAAGCCGCCATGGCAAAACACATCGACACCTACGAGGACGAGTGGGCCGAGACTTTGAAGGACCCGGAGCGTCTCCGCCGTTTCCGTTCGTTCGTCAACGCTCCCAACCAGAAGGACGAGTCCATTTCCTTTGTTCCGGAGCGTGGCCAGATCCGTCCGGCCACCAACGAGGAAAAGGGCGGCGTGCTGATCGCTTCCACTATCCCGGTCCGCAGCGAAACCGTCGGCGTAGAAAACTAGGGGTTCACCATGCAGCTCACCATTGATCTCACCGGCCGTGACGTCCTTGTCACGGGATCTGAGAAGTCTGCCCGCCAAGCGGTCCGCCGCTACCAGAGCGCCGGTGCCAACGTGTACCGGCTCAGCTCCCCGGAAGGTGTGCCTGGGGACGGTCAACTTCCCGAGCGCCCGTTCCTGGTGGCGGTAGTGGACGACGGCGAGTCCGGCTGGCTGCCGCTGGTGGAACGCTGCCGCGACGCCGGGATTCCCGTTGCTTTTGAGCCTGCACCCGGTACCGAAGGCCATGTGACCCTGGTGGGTGGAGGCCCGGGAGCCCTGGACCTGCTCACGGTGGGTGCTGTGGACGCGCTGCGCGATGCCGATGTGGTGTTTTACGATCGGCTTGCCCCCTATCAGGAACTGGCCGATCTGACCTCTGCTGAACTCGTGGACGTTGGAAAACAGCCCGGGCTTCACAAGGTGACTCAGAGGGACATCGAGAAGTTGATGGTGGAGGCTGCGCTCCTGGGCAAGAATGTGGTCCGACTCAAGGGCGGCGATCCGTACGTGTTCGGCCGCGGAGGCGAAGAAGTGGCTGCGTGTGTTGCTGCCGGCGTCCCTGTGAGGGTGATCTCCGGTGTCACCAGTGCCATCTCCGTTCCCGCAGCAGCCGGAATCCCGGTGACGCACCGCGAGGTCAGCCACATGTTCACCGTGGTATCCGGCCATGCCCCGTTGACCGAGAAGGAACACACCCACCTTGCCGGACTTGGCGGAACTATCGTGGTCCTCATGGGCATCGGCACCTTGCCCCAGCTGGCGGCCGGACTCCGCCGGGCGGGGATGAAATCGGACATGCCAATGGCTGTGGTGGAACGTGGGTACCGCCCGGGACAGCGCACCACTATCGCTGACCTCGGTACCATCGAAACGGCAGCTACCGGCTGCAGTAACCCGGCCGTGTTGGTCATCGGCGAGGTGGTCCGTGTTGCTGAAGCCAACCGGAATCATGCCGAAGCATCCGCTGAACTGAGCCGACTCGCGGCTTCGCTCCTTGAAGCCTGAAGGTAAGAACACATGACTGTTGCACGTGCCATCGAAGTCCAGGACCCTACCTCCGCACCGGAAGTTACCGAAACCGTTGAAGCGCCGTTGGACGGATTCCGCATTGGCGTCACCTCGCACCGCCGCTCCCGCGACCTCATTGAGGCACTGGAGCGCCGTGGTGCGAGCGTGTTGCACGCCCCCGCTTTGAAGATCGCCCCTGTGCAGGAGGACATGGTCCTCATAGAGGACACCCGCACCATTATCGAGGCCAAGCCGGACATCTGTATCGCCACCACCGCCTACGGCATGCGCCGCTGGTGCGAAGCCGCTGATTCGTTTGGCATCGGCGAGCAACTCCTGGACACGCTGTCCGCGTGCCGAATGTTCGTCCGTGGCCCCAAAGCCCGCGGCGCCGTTCGGGCGGCCGGCCTTGCCGACGTCGGAATCAGCAGCGACGAGACCACCGCCACGCTGGTGGACATGCTCTTGGCCGAAGGCGTGCGCGGTAAGACCGTGGCCGTCCAGCTGCACGGCTACACGGACGTCCGCCAGCTGGAACGGCTCCGCATGTCCGGCGCTACCGTCTTGACGGTGACTCCGTACCGCTGGGTGAAGCCCGACGGCGAAGATAAGCTGCCGCGCCTGATCGAAGCCGTGGTCAGCGGAAACCTCGATGTCCTGACGTTCACCAGTGCCCCGGCAGTGGACGCCATGTGGAGCACCGCACACGAAATGGGCCTCTACCGCCAGCTCATCGAAGCTCTCAAGGGTCCGGTAACTGTTGCGGCCGTCGGTCCGGTCACCGCTCAACCCCTTGTCGACGCCGGGCTGACCCCGTTGATCCCTGATCGCTACCGCATGGGTGCGCTCATCAGGCTGGTTACCGAACATCTTTCGCTGAACCACGTGCGGCGTTTGGAAACCAAGAGCGCGACCATCGAGCTCCGTGGACGCTGCTTGCGGATCAACGGTGAGGTGGTGGACCTTGCACCGGCTCCCCTCCTGCTGCTGCGAGCGCTGCTCGGCGCGGGCGGGGCTGTTCTTTCCAGGGAAGCTCTCTCCGATTTGTTGGACCTGCGCGGTTCTGTCCATGCCTTGGACATGACGGTGAGCCGGCTGCGGTCTTCCCTGCCTGATGGCAAGCTCGTGGAAACTGTAGTGAAGCGCGGCTACCGGCTGCGGGCTTAGGCTCCCGGACAAGCTAGGCCGCCCTCACCAGGGGAAGCTCGTCCCATTTTGTGGTGTAACGGGGGCTGAGCATGTCGCGCTTCATCGACCAGTCCGGACCGCCTTTGATCCCTGCATGGCCCAAACCGATGGAGCCCCGGCCATACCGTTTGCTGACCTGCTCCAGCAAGGGGCCTATGCCCCGTTCCTCATGCCGGTTCTCGAAGATTTCCAGCGGTTTCTGGTTGCCGCTGGGTCGGAGGTCCGTGACCATGATTCCGGCTTTGGCGTACCTCACGCCTTCCTGAATTTTTGGAACCAGTGCGTGCGCGGCCTTGGTCAGCAACACCGGATCCGAGGTGGGCATCGGCAGCTTGACGTTGACAGTGGGGAATGATTTGTCGTTCGGGTTGTAGACCGATGTTGCCGCAAAAGCAGTCAGCAGCTTGGCTTGAAGGTCATGCTTGGCCAGCCTGGCACTGGCCATCTGGCCATAGACGCTCAGCACCTGCCGCAACTCGGCGGCCGTGGTGATGGGCGTTGAGAAGGACCGGGAGAAGATCAGTTGATCCCGTCCGATTCGTTCCTCCTCCATGGGGATGCAGGGCGTGCCTTGCAGTTCCAGCACAGTCCGCATCATGACGATGGAGAACTTGTCCCGCAACGCCACTGGGTCGGCATGGACCAGGTCCAAGATGGAGAAGATCCCCATCGCGTTCAGGCGTTTCGTGAGCCTGGTGGCGACGCCCCAGATCTCGATCACTGAGAGCCGGGCCATGAGTGCTTCACGTTGGGCCTCCGGGATGGAGTCCCAACGGCACACACTGTTGAAGGCCGGGTTGTGCTTGGCCCATTTGTTGGCCAGCTTGGCAAGCGTCTTGGTGCGCGCGATACCTACGCAAACGGGAACCCCCACGTGACGTTGGCAGGCAGCCTTGATGGCGCGCCCTAGCTCCAGCAGTTCATCGGGTTGCCCTTTCACTCCGAGGAACGCTTCATCAATGGAGTACACCTCCTGCCATGCTGAGTACCGCGCCAGGAGCTCCATCACACGCGAGCTGATGTCTCCGTACAGTTCGTAGTTGCTTGAGAGTGCAATGAGTCCCCATTCCTTGGCACGCGGAGCAAGCTTGAACCACGGCTCCCCGAGTCCGATCCCCAGTCTTTTGGCTTCCGGCGACCTGGTGACGGCGCAGCCATCGTTGTTGGAAAGGACGATCAGCGGCTTTCCCTCCAACGCAGGGTTGAAGGCTCGTTCTGCCGAAGCATAGAAGCAGTTGATATCCACGTGGGCGATCTCCTGCATGCGATGCATGAGCGCTGGCTTGGACATTCCACTCCCTGACTCGAGCTAGCACGCGTGCCCGAATTCGGGTGCGGGACACGCCGCGCATTCGAACGTATGTTCGAATACATTTACTGTACCGGCAGCCTCTGACAAGAAACATTCCGCTGGGCCGGACTGTGGAAAAGTCCGGCCCAGCGGGATGCGGCTAGTACTGAGATTTAGGAAATCCCAGCCGACTCTTTCTTGTGCACCAGGTAGATGGCCCCGGTGGTCACGTCTTCTTCCAGTGCCTCCAGGGTGCGTCCGCGGGTTTCGGGAACCTGCGTGTAAATGAAGATGAGGGCCAGGATTCCAACAATCCCAAAGAGGAAGAACGTTCCCGTAATCCCGACGCCCGCCACCAAGGTGGGGAAGAAGAGGCCGAGGAGCGCATTGGCGATCCAGAGGCAGAATACCGACAGGCCTATTGCGAACCCGCGAACATGCAGCGGGAAGATCTCGGACAGCATCACCCACACTGCGATGTTGAGGAATGTCTGCATGGAACCCACAAACGCAACCACCAGGAACAAGATGACGAAGGGGCGTGCGGCATTGCCGACGGGCAGGACGATCGAGGCGATTCCGATGAGGAAGTGACAGGCAGTGGTCAGCGTGAATCCAAGGAGCAGGGTGGTACGTCGATTGATCCGTTGCATGAGCGTCAAGGCAATGACGCCACCCACGACGGCGATGACACCGGGGGCGACGTTGGCTATGAGGGCCCCACTTGAGTCGAAGCCGGCTTCAACCAGCACGGACTGGCCGTAATACATGATCGAGTTGATACCCGTCAGCTGCTGAGCCACGCCCAAGCCGATACCTACCAGCACAATCCGCAAGATCCATTTGTCCTTGAGCGCTCCCCAGGAGGTTGCCTTCGACGCCCGTTCCTCATCAGCCAAGTGCTTCACATCGGCCATTTCAGCTTGGGCGCGCTCCACGGATCGAATGGTCTTGAGCACTTCCAGCGCTTCTTGCGAGCGCCCCTTGGAAATCAGCCAACGCGGCGATTCAGGCATGCGCAGCATACCGAAGAACAGGGCTATGGCGGGCAGGGCTGCAACCGCAAGCATAATGCGCCAGACTCCCCCGAATTCACCCCAGACATTGCCGATGATGGCGTTGACCACGAAAGCCGCGAGCTGCCCAATGACGATCATGAGTTCGTTCCGTCCCGCAAGGGAGCCGCGGATTTCATACGGTGCCAGCTCGGCCAGGAATACAGGGACCACGGTAGAGGCGCCACCGACGGCCAACCCGAGGATGACCCGTCCCAGCACCATGACTTCGAAGCTCGGTGCGAAGACGCACGCAAGCGTCCCGGCAAAGAACAGGACGGCAAGCAGGATGATCGTCTTGCGGCGACCCCAACCATCCGACAGGCGCCCACCACCAACTGCTCCGGCGGCCGCTCCGAACAACAGGGAGCTGGTGACAATCCCTTCCGTCAGTGGCGTCAATGCAAGGTCCAGGGTCATCGGCCTCAGTGCGCCGTTGATGACTCCGGTGTCATAGCCGAAGAGAAGACCACCGAAGGTGGCTACCAAGGCAACGAGGCCCAGGCGCTTTCTGTGCGGACCATTTGTCAGCGGCGGGAGTGAGGTGCCATCGGCGGCACCCCGCTGCAGTTGTGTGGCAGACATCAGGACTCCTTTGTCAGTGTGTTGCGGGTCATATTCACCCGTCCCAGATACAGACTAACGCGCGAAAGGCTTAAATGTAAGGTCAAACTAACAAATTGCTGAATTTACGCCTTTGCGTCATGGGAGGATGAGGACATGGTTATCGACAACCGTCATCGTTCGGCCACCCAAAGCGACGTCGCCAGGGAAGTCGGCGTCTCCCGAACCTTAGTGTCCTTTGCCTTCCGGGGTGCGCCGGGCGTCAGCGAGGAAAGCAAACAGGCAATCTTCAATGCCGCAAAGCGTCTAGGCTACCGGCCAAACGCAGTAGCCGCCGATCTCGCACGAAAGCATCGCTCCGCCGTCGGGCTCCATCTCATGGACATCCGCAACGAGATCTACGCCGACATCCTCAGTGGCGTCCGCATGGCGCTGCCCCAGGACGGCAACAGGCTCATCCTGAGCGTCTCCCGATCCGTTGACGGCGAGGATGAAGGCGCGCTGGAATCACTCATTGAGGCACGAGTGGGCATAATCATCGCCGCCACCCTGCTGGATTCGGACGAACGGGTCCATGAATTGGCCAAGATCGTTCCGCTGGTCAGCGTGACGCGTCCCGTGGATGGCGTGGACAGTGTCTATTCAGACGATGCCGCCGGCGCCCGTGCAGCCACCGAACACCTCATCGGGCTGGGCCACACGAGGATCGCGCACTTGGCAGGTCCCGTGCACGACGGCCATACGGTCCGCAGGCAGAGTTATGCACAAACCATGCGCGACGCCGGGCTGAAGCCGCTCTTGCTGGCGGCCGATGACTTCACGCAGGACGCAGGACGGCGGGCGGCCGCCGAATTGCTCGGCATGACTGACCGACCAACGGCTATCTTCACCCACAATGACCAGCTCGCCCTCGGCGCCCGCGAGGCTGCGTACGCGAAGGGCCTTTCGTTGCCGTCCGAGCTTTCCCTGGTGGGATACGACAACTCGAGGACCTCAGGGCTTCATGGCATCGACCTCACATCCGTTGACCTCCACGCCGTTGAACTCGGGCAGATTGCGGGAACCGTTGCCCTGGAACGCCTCAGCAATCCCGATGGGCCCGCCGCAGACAGGCGCCTCGCACCGCAGCTCGTGGTGCGAAACTCGACAGCCCCGCCGGGTTGAAACAGTCAAATATGATGCAGGCATGTGGTGGCCACACCCCAAATGGTCAGCTCCGACATTGCGGGGACGCGAATGTCCGGGTACTTGGGATTGTCGGCCTGCAGTACTACGCCGGAGGGCGTGACCCGCAGCCTTTTGATGGTCAGCTCGCCATCAAGGACAGCCACGACGACGGACCCATCCTTGGGCTCGAGCGCCCGGTTGACGATCAACTCGTCCCCGTCGCTGATACCGGAGCCCTCCATGGACTCGCCGGTCACCCGCACGACAAAAGTGCTGGTGACATCCTTGATCAGGTGCTCGTTGAGATCGATCCGACCATCAAAATAGTCTTGCGCAGGCGATGGATAGCCCGCCGCCACCGGGATAGGCGCCAGCAGTACTGACATAAGGGAAAAGCCCGCATCTACCACGCGGGGGCCGACTATCACACCCACAACACACCTTTTTTCGAATATATGTTCGATAGTTCAGTGTACAGCGGGTGACAGACATTGAATCCACTCCGCCGCAGGGTGGCGGTGGTTTCACGTGTTCGGCCCGGCCTTACCGAGGACCTCGTTGGACACCTCGACCATCCGCCCGCTTCCACCGCACCCACTCCGAGCTACGCTAATAAGTGCATGAACGCGCACATGTGCACTTATGGGATGAAGGAGTGCTTTATGTTGTCGGTGCTGAAGGACGTCACGTACCGTCGGCTCTTTGCAGCACAGGTCGTGGCACTGATCGGAACCGGCCTCCTGACGGTGGCCTTGGGCCTGATGGCGTTTGATCTAGCCGCAAGCAATGCAGGTGCGGTGATGGCAACTGCCCTAACCATCAAGATGCTGGCGTACGTAGGCTTCGCCCCCGTGATCAACGCCCTCGTAGCCCGGCTTCCTAAAAAGCCAGTGTTGATTGGCGCGGACCTCATCAGGGCCTTGATGGCTTTGTGCCTGCCGTTCATCACTGAAGAGTGGCAAATCTATGCTGTGGTCTTCCTGCTGCAGTCAGCCTCCGCCACCTTTACACCAACATTCCAGTCCCTGATTCCCGAAGTGCTCAAGAAGGACCGGGACTATACCCGGGCATTGTCCCTATCCCGGCTGGCCTACGACATGGAGACCCTCGTCAGCCCCGCCGTCGCAGCGCTGTTGCTCACAGTGGTCAGTTACAGCAACCTCTTCCTGGGTACTGTGTTCGGATTCCTGTTTTCTGCCGGCATGGTGGCTATCACTGCGCTTCCTTCCACTGCGTCAGGATATGGAACGTCCGGAACACTCTGGCACCGGACCACCCTTGGTACACGCATTTTCTGGAGCAACCGCAGGCTACGATCTCTGCTTGCGCTCAACGTGGTGGTAGCCGCTCCTACGGCCTTGGTGTTGGTGAACTCAGTGGTCTACGTTCGCGAAGTCTTGCATCGACCTGAGACCGATTTGGCTCTTGCTTTGGCCAGCTTTGGGATTGGATCGATGATGGTGGCCATCTTGGCGCCACGTGCACTTCAGAGGTTTGGCAACGCAGCCGTCCTGTTCACCGGTGCCGCCGTGATCCCCGTGGCCCTGGTGGTGACCACGGCAGTTACCTCCCTGGCTTCACCGAACAGTGGCTGGTGGTGGTTGATGGGGTTGTGGTTCGTGCTGGGCTCCGGCAATTCCGCGATCCTCACGCCATCTTCCAGACTCCTGCGGGACGCCTCCGCCGTCGTCACCAGGCCCTACGTGTTCACCGCCCAGTTTTCCCTGTCGCATGCCTGCTACATCCTCGCCTACCCGTTGGCCGGCTGGCTTGGTGCCGCCGCTGGTCTGGGCTGGGCTGCGTTGACACTGACAATTCTTGCGATACTAGGCAGTGCGGGAGCTTTCCTGTCCTGGCCCCGGCAATCCGTCACGGGAGCCGAAGAGTCCGTTGCGAGGGAGTACAGCGTTGAGCAGCCAACCAAGCAACCAACCGAATAACCAGTCCCACGACGCTTCTGAACAGCCTTCGCTGTTCCACCTGGTCGTCCCGGGGCCGGAGCACCTTGAGAGTGCCGCGGGCACACTCCGGATGCTGGCCGAACCGACACGCCTGCACTTGCTTTGGCAGCTCGCGCAGGGACCAAAAACTGTCACGGAACTTGTGGGGGAAGCAACGGTCCCGCGCACGGTGGTCAGTCAGCATCTTGCCAAGCTCCGGTTGAGCGGCCTGGTGGACACCCGGAAAGACGGGAGACACGTCATCTATTCGCTCCATGATGGACACCTTCTCCGCCTGATACAGGAAACCATCAACCACGCCGATCATCGGCTCACCGGCGAACCCACTCACGGCTGAGTTTCCCGACTCCGCCAAAGAAGAACGAGACTAACGGATCACCCGATACCGCACATGTGTCACCAGGCCAGTCCCGCGCACCTCTGCCTGTTCAAGCCTCAGGTCCCCCACGCCGTCGAGCAATCGCTCGCCACCACCCAGGACCATGGGTGAAATGTGGAGCCGGAGCTCGTCCATGAGCCCGGCCGAAAGATACTGGCGGGCGGTCTGCGCTCCCCCGGCAATGGCCACATCTTTGTCACCGGCAGCATCCCGGGCCTGCGCCAACGCTGATTCGATGCCGTCGGTGACGAAGTTGAACGTTGTCCCGCCTTCCATCTCCAACGGCTCACGGCGATGGTGGGTGAGGACAAAAACCGGTGCGTGATACGGCGGTTCGTCGCCCCACCAGCCCCGCCATTCCGTGCCCCATGCCTCGGGTCCTGGGCCGGCAAACATGTTGCGTCCCATGATGAACGCACCGGCCGCGAGGATCCCTTCAATCTCGGGCGCATTCGCCTCCGGCTCTTCGAACATCCATCGGTGCAGGAGCTCTCCGCCGTCATCCAACGGCTCCTCCACGCGCTGGTTGGGGCCGGCAACAAATCCATCCAGGGAAACAGTCAGATCGCACGTGACTTGGCTCATTCGCCCATCATGCCACCACGGCGGCCGGGGCAGAACGGTCCGCCCGCGCAATGTGATCCACGTTATTACCGGCCGGTAAACACCACGCTACGGATCGGCCAAAGATGGCAACAGCGGTGAAACACCCGCGAAAAACCGGCCCCCTACGCTGATGATCAACAGCAGGTCACATGAGCGAAAGGGCCAAACATGTCCGCCATCCCGTCCGCATCTTCCCTCCACATCGTCATTGCAGGCGCTGGTCCAGCGGCCCAGGCTCTGGTGCGGCGACTTGCCGGAGGAACCGACTCCCGTCAGCGCGCTTTCCACGGAACCATCACTCTGCTCAGCAACCGCGACGACTACGCGGACGCCCTGTTGGAACTCGCTGAACTTCCCCAGGTTTCGGTCCGCTTCGGGCAGGCGGCGAGCTTCATCGACGCTGACTCACGAATTGTCACCACCGTGGATGGCATGGAATTTTCCTACGACCAGTTGGTCATTGCGACCGGCTCGGCACCGGCCCTCCCACCGGTGGCGGGCGCCGAATCCAGCCTGAGCTACTCCACCATCGACGACGCCGCGAACATCGGCGAAGCGGTCAAGGACGTCACTCGCGTTGTAGGCCGCCGTCCATTGGGAATCCTCGTTGGGAACGGACCGGCAGCGGGCCAGGCCGAGGCTGTGTTGCGTGCCCGCGGGGTCCGCCCCGTCCGCACAACCCTCCGCCCAACCGCCGTCGTGCCTTCCGCCGGCAGCGGCACCGGTGCGCCGGGTTCCATGCTGCCTGCCACGGGCATTCTCTTCGAAGACGGCAGCAGCATGAAAGGCGACCTGGTGGTGCTGGCCGAGGAGCGCACTGCCCGTAACGACCTCGCCGAAAGCGCCGGGCTAACAACCGCTCCCGACGGCGGCATTTCAGTAGGTCGCGACCTCGCCACGTCCGTACCGGGCATCTGGGCGATTGGCGATGCCGCCTCCTGCGACGGACTTCGACTGGGCCTGCTTCTCTCCGCTGAGTCCTCTGCGATGCTGTGCGCCTCAGGCCTGCTCTTGAGTGCGCGCAAAGACGATCAGCCAGCGTTGATCGCAGCCTGACACCCCGCTGACGGTGGCCCGAGGGGCCGTCTGCGCATGTGGCAAGATGGTCCTTTGACGGGCAGTGACAACCCTGCGGCCACCGGGCCGGCCACGCCCTGCACGGAAGGATCCCATGAGCAACGAAGCCGTCGCCCCTGCAAATATCGCCTCCTACATTGACCACACACTGTTGAAGCCGGAGGCCAGCGAGGCTGACGTCCTTAAGGTGTGCGCCGAGGCAGTCGAGTACAAGTTCAAGTCGGTGTGCGTGAATCCGGTTTGGGTCAAGACCGTCACCAAGGCCCTCAAAGGTTCGGGCGTGCTCACGTGCTCGGTGGTCGGCTTCCCCTTGGGCGCCACCCCCAGCGACGTCAAGGCCTTCGAGGCCCGCGGAGCCGTGCTGGACGGTGCGGATGAAATCGACATGGTGATCAACATGGCTTCTGCCCGCGCCAACGACAAGGGTGCGCTGGTGGACGACATAAGGGCCGTGTCCGAGGTAGTCCACGCCGGTGAGGCCATCCTGAAGGTCATCATCGAGACCTCCATGCTGACCGATGCGCAGAAGGTCATAGCCTGCGAAGCGGCCGTGGAAGCCGGGGCGGACTTCGTCAAGACGTCCACCGGATTCAATGGCGGCGGTGCCACCGTTGAAGACGTTGCCTTGATGCGCAAGACCGTGGGACCGGAGCTGGGGGTGAAGGCCTCAGGCGGCGTGCGCTCCCTAGCCGATGCACAGGCTATGATTGCTGCTGGTGCAACACGTATCGGAGCGAGCTCCGGAATTGCCATTGTCAAGGGTGAACAGGGTTCATCCGCCTACTAGGGCTTCCGCTGCCGTCAGAGATTTTTGAGCCCTGCGGGGCGAGGAGGAATGAATGTCCAAGAACGCCACAAGCGCCCCCATTGAAAAAGAGAACAGCCTGGGCAGCAGCATTGTGCTGTTCCTTGTGATGATTGTGCTCTTCCTGGGCGCCATCTACTCGCTTTCCTTCCTCAGCCTGGATAACCCGTGGCCGATGGCCGTCTGCCTCGGCCTGTTCGCCCTCGCTTTCTGGATCCCGCAGACCATTCTTGGCCGCTCCGACTCCGCCGGCGAAAGCTAGAACCCGCACTATGACGTTGAATGGCCCGGGCCCCCGCCTGGGCCATTCCTTTTTGTTGGGCATTTCCCTGCTGACCACGCTGCTTCTCACTGGCTGCGGTTCAGCAAGCGCCCTCAGTCAGCCGGATGCACCGGAACGGGCGGAACCAGCCTCCTGCGATGTGTTGGGAAGCAAAGCCGTCAGCGTCAAAGAATGGGTGGTGGAGGGATATCTCGACCCCGAGGACACGTCCAAATCGCTGCAACAGGCCATAGATTCCGCTTCCAAGAATGGTGGGGCCATCGTGCAGTTGCCCGAGGGTATTTTCCTACTGGAACGTCCCTTGGTTATCAAGAGCAATGTTTTCCTCAGGGGAGCCGGGCCAACCACCGTCCTGAAAGCAGGCCCGGACTTCCTTGAATTCGAGGGGCCCTACGGCGGCCACCCGCTGATCACCACCGACGGCGCACAAAACGTCACCATTTCTCAGCTCACAGCGGACCAAAACGGTGAAGAGTTGGATGGGAATCTTCCAGGACGCCTGAATGAGTACTTAGTGGACGTCCGCCACTCCAGCAACGTCTTGGTGGAGGGTGTCAGCACCCGGAATCCCTACACGTACTCCATCGCCGTGGTTGCCAGCAGCAATTTCTGCGTCCGTGACAACCACACATTGGTGACCAGCAGCGGCCGATACGATCAGTTGGACGGCATCCACATCACTGACTCCCATGGAGGGTTGGTGGAGGGCAACACAGTTGACCAGCGTCAGGGAGATGACGGAGACGACGGCCTCGTGGCCCAAGCCCTCGGCGCGTCCGTTCATGACGTGACCTACAGAAACAATGACGTGCGTGGCGGATCCCACGGTTCGGGATTGCAGCTGGCCGTTGGCGAGCATGAAATCTACAACATCACCGTGGATGACAATCGGTTCTGGGATTCTCCGGATGGCGTCAAAACCGGCTACTACGACGAGGGCACCGCGGCGGTTCACGATGTTGCGGTCACGAACAACAAATTCTTCGACCTTCAAGGCCCGTGGCTCAATTTTCATGGCGACCTGGAAAACATCATTGTGACCGACAACGTCACCTGCCAAGCCGGCACGATCATGATCGAGGATGCTCCAGGAAACTTTGTGGCCAACAACGCGACTAACTGCTGACCAGGCGACTAACTGCTGACCAGGAGTTCCTTAGGGCAGCTGCACTACTCCGCCCAGAGCCGCCAGAACGCCGGGCCAATGCTGTTGCGCCAAAGTCCAGGCGGCGGCACCCATGCCCACCATGGCGTAGCCACTGACCGGGATCAGGACCAGCCATTCGCGTCGGGAACCGGCACGCCCCAGCAACGGAATGGAGAAAGCGCCATTCGGGCGCCAGATTCCCCGGATCATGGACTTCCGCAGGAATTTCGGTGGCTTAATGACAATGGGCCATAAAAGCGGCACCCCGCCCACAGTAATCATGTCCCCCACGATGTGCACCACCACACCTGTAAGCATGGACAGCGGCAGCCAACCCCACTGATCCGGAGCAAACCACGTCACCAGGCCGGCCATCACCAAAGCGAACAGCCAGTTGGTAATCCAGCCCGACTTAGGAAACAGGTTCAACGCTTTGGCCGCCAGATTGATCATGAACATGCACAGCAGCCCGGCTCCTATGGAGAGCTTGCCTACCGGCGTCACCATTTGGAACTGGGCAGCCATGGCTGCGAGCGCCACAAACGCGGAAGCCCCCAACAGCGAGTGTGTTCCCTGGCGGTGCCCTCCGCTGGCTTTTTCGATCCCCACCGCAATCACATTCGACAGGGGCGGCAGCGAATTCGCGATAGTGCTGTGACGATGGTCCCAGTCGACCACCAAAGCAGTTCCCGCCGTCGCCATGGCGCCGATCAGGATTCCGGTGGAATCCAAAGGGTACCAACCCAAGGCGTACGGGCCGGTCGAGGCAATGGCAATCCACGCCGCGGCTCCCGACGCGGCGTGATGTCCTCCCATCATGCAGTTAGCCAGCCTTTACAGGTACTTCAGCAAAAATCGCTTCAATGACGTTGTTGGCCCACTGCAGGATCTCAGCGTCCTGCAGATCGCGTCCGCCGATCCTGGCCGTCTTGGGCTTGGGAATCAGCACCGCGTCCAAGGCAGGCTTGACCTGCGAACCCGGATACATGCGGTTCAGGCGCATTGTTTTGGACTCCGGCAGTTGCGCCGGCGAGAAGCGGATGAAGTTGCCTTGGAGTGCGACGTCGGACAGGCCGGCTTCGCGGGCGCCCACCCGGAAGCGGGCCACGGCAATAAGGTTTTGTGCAGGCAGCGGCGGCTCGCCGTAACGGTCCACTAGTTCGGCCAGGACTTCATCGATGGCCTCGTACGTGATGGCGGAAGCCAGTTTCCGGTACGCTTCCAGGCGCAACCGTTCGCCGGGCACGTAGTCGTGGGGAAGGTGGGCGTTGACCGGCAGCTCGATCTTCATCTCGGCTGCCTTCTCCTCTGCCTCGCCACGGTATTCGGCAACAGCCTCGCCCACCAGCCGGATGTAGAGGTCGAAGCCGACGCCTTGGATATGGCCGGATTGCTCGCCGCCCAGCAGGTTACCGGCACCACGGATTTCCAGGTCCTTCATGGCCAGCTGCATGCCCGCGCCCAGCTCGTTGTGCGCTGCCACAGCCTTAAGCCGTTCCAATGCCACCTCGCCCAGGGGTTTCTCGGAAGGGTAAAGGAAGTAGGCGTAGGCACGCTCCCGGCCACGGCCAACACGGCCGCGGAGCTGGTGGAGCTGCGAAAGGCCATATTTGTCGGCCCCGTCCACGATTAAGGTGTTGGCATTGGAGATGTCCAGACCGGTCTCGATGATGGTGGTGCAGACAAGGACGTCGAAACGCTTCTCCCAGAAGTCCACAATGATCTTCTCGAGGCGGCTTTCGGACATTTGCCCGTGAGCTACTTCAACCCGGGCTTCGGGAACCAGCTCCCGGATCTGCGCGGCGATTCGTTCGATGGACGAAACGCGGTTGTGGACAAAGAACACCTGTCCCTCGCGCATGAGTTCGCGTCGGATCGCAGCGGACGTTTGCTTGTTCGTGTAAGGGCCCACGTATGTCAGCACAGGGTGGCGTTCCTCAGGGGGTGTCGCCAAAGTGGACGTTTCCCGGATGCCCGTCAGCGACATTTCCAGGGTTCGAGGAATCGGCGTGGCACTCATGGCCAGCACATCCACGTTGGTGCGCATCTTCTTGAGCGCTTCCTTGTGCTCCACACCAAAGCGCTGCTCCTCGTCAACCACCACCAAGCCAAGGTCTTTGAACTCGAAGTCCTTGGACAAAAGCCGGTGCGTACCGATCACCACGTCCACGGCCCCGCTCTTGACGCCTTCAGCCGTTTCCTTGGCTTCCTTGCTGCTTTGGAACCGGGACAGCGGCTTCACGCGCAGGGGAAAGCCGGAGAAGCGCTCCGTGAACGTTTCGTAGTGCTGTTGGGCAAGCAGCGTGGTGGGAACCAGGACCGCCACCTGCTTGCCGTCCTGGACGGCTTTGAAGGCAGCGCGAACGGCGATTTCCGTCTTGCCGTAACCCACGTCACCGGAGACTAACCGGTCCATGGGGATCTCCCGCTCCATGTCCGCTTTGACCTCGTTGATGGTGGTCAACTGGTCCGGCGTCTCCACATAGGGGAACGCTTCCTCAAGCTCACGCTGCCACGGGGTGTCGGGCGCGAAAGCGTGGCCCCGGGAAGCCATGCGGGCGGAATACAACCGGATCAACTCACCCGCGATTTCCTTGACGGCCTTGCGTGCCTTGGACTTGGTGCTGGCCCAGTCCGCGCCGCCCATCTTGCTCAGCGCCGGCGCATCTCCGCCCACGTAGCGGGTCACCTGGTCCAGTTGGTCGGTTGGTACGAAGAGCCGGTCCCCCGGCGCGCCACGCTTGGACGGCGCGTACTCCAGCACCAAATACTCCCGCAGCCCGGCATCGGACGACGACGTTCCGGTTACCTTGCGCTGGATCAGCTCCACGAACCGGCCGATACCGTGCTGTTCGTGCACCACGAAGTCGCCGGCATGCAGTTGCAACGGGTCAACGGCGTTGCGGCGCTTGGACGGCATGCGCCGCATGTCCTTGGTGGAGCTCGCCGTGGCACGGCCCAGCAAATCGGCTTCAGTCAGCAAGCCAAGTTTGAGGCCGTCCAGGACAAAACCGCGTCCGACGGCGGCGGTGGTCACCTCGATGATGCCCCGCTGGGGCTCCTCATCCAGGGACTCCACGCGGGAACAAGGAATGTCAGCGTCATGGAACAGTTCGGCCAGGCGCTGGGCGGGTCCGGGACCGTCTGTCACCACCACCACACGCCACTGCTCGCGGACACGGGAGCCGATGAATTCCAGCATTTCCGCCACGTCACCCTGGTAGCCTCGAGGTTCGCGGGCGCGCATGTTGAGGACATCGATGTCCAGCACCAGGTCTTCATCCGAGGCAAGTGAGGTGATGGACCACCAGGACACGCCATGTTCCAGGGCGGCTGAGCGGGTGTCGGTGAGCGAACGGAAACTGGCCGCATGCAGGTCCGTGGATGCCTGGGACGAAAGATCAAGGGGCGCCGCACCGCCGTCGGACGCCGTTGACCAAGCAGCTTCCAGGAACTCCTCGTTGGTCGCTGCGAGGTCGTGGGCGCGGGTGCGTACCTTCTCGGGTTCGATGACCACCGAAAGCGAACCGGCCGGGAGCTGATCCACGAACGGGACCATGGCATCCACCAGCACGGGGGCCAGTGATTCCATGCCTTCAACAGCGATGCCGCCCGCGATCTTCTCCAGCATGTCGGCCGCGGCAGGCATGTCGGCCTTGAGCTTGGCCGCACGGGACATCACGGAAGCTGTGATCAGAATTTCCCGGCAGGGCGGGGCGTGCAGCTCAGTGGGGTGGTGGATTCCGGGTGCGGACAGCGAGCGCTGGTCCGCCACGGCAAACCAGCGCATCTGGTCCACTTCGTCGCCGAAGAATTCCACGCGGATGGGATGGTCCTCGGTGGGTGGGAAGACGTCAAGGATACCGCCGCGGACCGCGAACTCGCCACGGTGGGTCACCATGTCCACGCGGGCATACGCGGCGTCGGACAGCGCCCTGACAACGTCCGAGAAGGAACGCTCCTGCCCTACCTGTAGCGTCACCGGAACCAGGTCGCCCAAGCCGGCCACAATCGGCTGGACCACGGCGCGAACCGGAGCCACCACCACGCGCAACGGGGCCGCCGTCGAGCTTTCAGGGTGTGTCAGACGGCGCAGCACGGAGAGTCGGCGGCCCACAGTGTCAGAGCGGGGCGAAAGCCGCTCATGCGGAAGGGTCTCCCAGCTGGGGAAAGTGGCCACGGACTCCGCGGGGAGGTAGGAAGCGAGCGCAGCGGTGAGGTCCTCCGCTTCGCGGCCGGTAGCGGTCACGGCGAGGACCACGGGAGCGCCCGGGCCATCGGCCGCAGCGTCAGCCAGCGCATCGGCCATTTCGGCGAGCAACACGGCACGCATGCCAGTGGGAGCGCTGATCTGGTAGTCGGCGTTCCGGTCGTTGAAGGACCGTTGTGCCTCCGTACGAACGCGCGCAAAAGTCTTGTCCTCCGCCAGTGCGCGGCGCAGACCGTTGAGGCTCATGGCAGAAACTCCTAGGGTGGGTCCAAGGGCAGGCAACACAAATGCCCGGAAATTCAGACGAATGCCGGGTCATTCCAGCCTACCTCTACCCCCAGCCACAGGAGTTCCTTTGCAGCATTCGGAAGCTACGCATTCCAATACCCCGCAGGACACCAAGACGGTGCTGGTCACCGGCGCAACGGGCTACATCGGCGGGAGATTGGTTCCCCGGCTCCTCGAAGCCGGTCACAGGGTCAAGGTCCTGGTCCGCACACCGCAGAAGATCGCCGATGTTCCCTGGCACGATCAGGTTGAGATCATCCAGGACAGTCTCTCTGATGCCCAAAGCCTGTCGAACGCACTGACCGGCGTGGATGTCCTCTACTACTTGGTCCACTCGATGGCTTCCGGCAGCGGATTTGAAGCCAAAGAAGAGGCGATGGCCAGGCTCGTGGCGCGTGCAGCCACGGATGCGGGGGTGGACAGGATCGTTTACCTTGGCGGCCTGCACCCGGAAAACGCGGAGCTTTCCATCCATATGCGGTCCCGGGAGACCGTGGGCCGCGTTTTCCTGGAGTCTGCGGTTGACGCCATCGTGTTCCAGGCCGGTGTGGTGATCGGTTCGGGTTCGGCGTCTTTCGAGATGATCCGGCATCTCGCAGAGACCCTGCCGGTCATGCCCGCGCCCAGCTGGGTCAATAACCGCGTGGAAGCCATCGCCGTTCGTGACGTCCTCCACTACCTTGTGGCCGCCGCCGCACTCCCGGAGAAGCTGAACCGTTCCTTCGATGTCGGTTCCAGGGATGTCCTGAAGTACAAGGACATGATGAACGAGTACGCCGTGGAGCGAGGGCTCCCCCGGCGGCTGGTGGTCGCGCTTCCGGTGCCTGCTCCCAAGCTCGCGGGTTTGTGGGTAGCCCTGGTGACTCCCATTCCGTTGTCCATGTCCCTCCCCTTGGTGCAGTCGCTGCAACACGACGCAGTGTCGCGGGAGCACGACGTCGATGATTACATTCCGCAGCCCGACGGCGGCCTGACTCCCTACCGGCGCGCCGTCGCCTTGGCGTTGGGCAAGGAACGGGACGGGCAGGTAGAGACAACGTGGGCGAACGCGGGCATTGACGCCGATCCCCTGCCGAGCGATCCCGACTGGGCCGGTTACAAGGTTTTCCTTGACGAACGGACCTTCCACAGCGAGGCCAAGCCGGAGCACGTCTGGACCATCATTGAAGGCATCGGCGGCAAGAACGGCTGGTACTCCCTTCCCTTGGCCTGGCGGGTACGGGGTTGGCTGGACAAGTTGCAGGGTGGCGCAGGGCTCTTGAGGGGTCGCCGGCACCCCAAGACCCTGAACACAGGTGAAGTGGTGGATTGGTGGCGGGTGGAGACCATAGACCGCGGACATCTGCTGCGGTTGCGCGCCGAAATGCGTGCCCCCGGCGGTGCTTGGCTTGAGTTGGCAGTGGAGCCCGATGGTGACGGCACCCTTTATAAGCAACGCGCAATCTTCTTCCCCCGCGGCTTGGCGGGCAGGCTTTACTGGCTTGGCGTGTACCCCTTCCACGGATTCATTTTTCCTTCAATGGCCCGCAACATTTCGGCCGCAGCCACTACCCTCCAGGAGGCTGGTTCAAGCGTGTCTACCCAGACCCCGTAGGATGTTGGGAGCTAAAAAGCTTCACCACAACCATCCACGGAGGACCCATGGCCCTGAGTGCATCCACCACCCTGCCCCACAGCGTTGACCGCGTAGCTGCCGTCTTCGTCAACGAAGATTTCCTGCGTCACACCAGCGAATACGTGGGCGGCTCCTTGGAATCGTTCACCGTTGACGGCGACACTGCCGGCGCTTTCACCACCACCACGGTTCGCACGCTGCCTACCACGCGCCTGCCGGAGATCGCCCGCAAGTTCGTTGGCGAAACGCTGAAGGTGACCCAGACCGAGAAGTGGGAAGCCCCGGCTGCCGACGGTTCACGGTCCAGCACGATTGCCCTGAAGATCTCGGGCGCTCCGCTTGATGTCACAGCGGTCCAGCGTCTGGTCGCCGAGGGCGGCAGCACGAAGATCGAACTCGAAGGCAACGTGACCTCCTCGGTTCCGTTCCTCGGTGGCAAGATCGCTGATGCTGCCGAGCCCATGGTGGGCAAGGCTTTGGGCATTCAGTCGCAGCAGGCGCAGGCCTGGCTCGAAAGCCACTAGCGTGGAGCTCCCCGCAATCCTGGCGGTTGTCCTGATCGTTGCCGGTGTCTGGTCCCTGGTGGTGTGGCCGCAGTTCCTCAAGCGCGTCATGAAGGACCCGCGCGCCCGCGATGCTGCCGGGAAGGCCACCAAGTTCCTCACGGTGCACGTTGTGCTGGTCACCATCTCCATGGTGCTCGGACTCGCGACGGCGGTTATCGGGATCGCGGGCTTGGTCGTCTAAGCTTCACCCAACTGAGTCGCAGATCAGGTCGTTTGGAGCGTTCCAAGCGACCTGATCTGCGACTTACTTGGGTAGTATGGACGTTGGTGTGCCGGGAAGTCTGGTCGGCGGAGTCATTGTGCTCCCCTTGGACCGACTCATTTTCCTGATGTTAAGGAGCCCTCGTGCCCCAGAAGACCCCTGCAGCCCTTATGCAGCGCGGCAAAGTTTTCTCACGCTCCAGCTACCCCGAGTACCGCAGGATCCTTTCGATCCTCCGCACGGAAACAGTGGGCGGCGGCCTCCTCCTGGCAGCCACCGTGGTGGCGCTCATCTGGGCGAACTCCCCGGCAGCAGACAGCTATTTCGCCCTCCGCGACCTCAAGATCGGCTACGAACCCTGGCATCTTGAACTGAGCCTGGGCCATTGGGCTTCTGATGGCTTGCTGGCGGTATTCTTCTTCCTCGCGGGATTAGAGCTCAAGCGTGAATTCGTAGCTGGCGAACTCCGCAAACCTGCCCGGGCAGTTGTCCCGGTGGCCGCTGCAATCGGCGGAGTGGTGCTTCCGGCCCTTGTCTACGTTCTCTTCAACCTCGGATCGGGCGGAGAAACACTCAATGGCTGGGCCATTCCCACAGCCACGGACATCGCCTTCGCCCTTGCAGTGCTGGCCGTCATCAACACGCATCTGCCCGCGGCGCTCCGGACATTCCTGCTGACGCTCGCAGTGGTGGACGACCTCATCGCCATCGGCATCATCGCCTTCTTCTACTCCACCGGGCTCCAGCCCCTCATGCTTGTGGCTGCCTTGATCCCGCTGGCCCTCTTCACGTTCCTTGTCCAGAAGCGGATCCGCAGCTGGTATCTCCTGCTGCCGCTCGCCTTGGCCACGTGGGGCTTTGTCCATGCCTCCGGCATTCACGCCACCGTGGCAGGAGTGCTGTTGGGCTTCGCGGTTCCGGTCCTGGCCAGCGGCAAAAAGGGAGAACCGGCCGAGGGCCTGGCCGAGCACCTCGAACACAAACTACGCCCGTTCTCGGCAGGCTTTGCCGTGCCTGTCTTTGCGTTCTTCTCGGCTGGCGTGGCGTTGGGCGGATTGGACGGCATGGGAGCCGCCCTCAGTGACCCGGTGGCCTTGGGCATTGTTGCAGCGCTTGTAGTAGGCAAGGCCGTGGGTGTCTTCGGCACCACGTTCCTGGTCACCAAAACCACCCGCGCAAGCTTGGACTCCAGCATCGCTTGGATCGACCTCTTCGGGTTGGCTCTGCTGGCCGGCATCGGATTCACAGTCTCGTTGCTGATCGGCGAGTTGAGCTTTGGAGCGGGCTCGGCCCACAACGACCACGCCAAGGTGGCCATCCTGGCAGGTTCCCTGATCTCGGCGCTGCTGGCCGCCGTCGTGCTCAAGGCCCGCAACCGGCGCTACCGCCAGGTGCAGGCAGATGAAGAACGGGACGACGACGGCGACGGCGTCCCTGACGTCTTTGCGCGCGCCTAACGCGGAGGTACTGCTGTTACGTGGTGGCTTGGTTGAGCGCGTCCTCGGCGGCAACCCAGGAGATCATGGCGCATTTCACGCGGGCGGCATAGCGGGCCACCCCTTCGAAGGCAGCTGCATCGCCCAGAATCTCGGGGTCGGCCTGGACCTTTCCGCGTGAACGCAGAACCTCGCGGAAGTTATCAATGACGGAGTGCAATTCCTCCACGGACATGCCTTCACCCAGTTCGCTCAGCACCGAGGCAGAAGCCATGGAGATGGAACAGCCCGCGCCGTCCCAGCTGATCTGTTGGACCGTTCCATCGGATACCGCAAGCCGCAGCGTCACTTCGTCCCCGCACACGGGATTCAGCTGGTGCGATTGACCGGTGGATGTACCGTCCGGAGCATCCGTTTCGGCCAAGCCGCTGCCGTGCCGCTGCTTGGAATGGTCCAGGATGATCTGCTGGTACAGCTGGTCAAGACTCATGATGCTTTTTGCCTCTTCTGGAAAAGTTGTTGGCTAACGGCTGCCCGCCACAGGGCCGGCTCCGCGTGTCAGGCTTGGAAGTAAGCCCGGACACCCGAAACGGCGTCGAGGAAAGAATCGACGTCGTCCGTGGTGTTGTAAAGGTACGTGCTCGCTCGGGTGGTGGCCGTGAGTCCGAGCCGGCGGTGCAGCGGCTGGGCGCAGTGGTGGCCCACGCGAACGGCGATGCCGCGGTCATCAAGGAACTGCCCGACGTCGTGGGCGTGGACCCCGGCGACGTCGAAGGCTGCCAGTCCGATCCGTTCAGAACCGGAGGCCGGACCCACCACGCGAATGCCGTCGATGCTTTCCAGCCCCTTCACCAAGCGCTGGCCAAGCTCCGTTTCCCACGCGTGGATGCGGTCAATGCCCGTCTCGGTGAGGTAGTTTACGGCAGTTGCGAGCGCAACGGCCTGGGAGATCCGTTGAGTTCCGGCCTCGAACCGCTGTGGCGCCGGCAAGTACTCGGCCCGTTCCATGGTGACCGTGGTGATCATGGACCCGCCCGTCAGGAAAGGCGGCAAGGCATTCAGAAGCTCCTGCTTCCCATACAGCACACCCACACCCGTGGGGGCCAGCATTTTATGGCCCGAGAAAACGGCGAAATCTACGTCCAGTTCCTTGACGTCAACTGCCATGTGAGGGACGGACTGGCAAGCGTCCAGAACCACCAAAGCACCTACGCGGCGGGCCATCGCTACCAGTTCAGGTACAGGGTTGATGGTTCCCAGGACGTTCGATGCATGGGTGAAGGCCAGGAGTTTGGTCCGCTCCCCCACGATTTCAGCGGCTGCATCCAGCCGGAGGATCCCGTCGTCCGTCACGGGGATGTAGTTAAGCGTGGCACCGGTCCGGAAGGCCAGTTCCTGCCAAGGAATGAGGTTGGCGTGGTGCTCCATTTCCGTGACGACGATCTCGTCGCCCGGACCGATCGCGAGGTCCTTCAGGGCCGAACCACCACGTCCCTGGGCAGCCCACAGGGCGGCGTTGGACAGTGCGTAACTGATGAGGTTGAGGCCCTCCGTGGCATTGGAGGTCCAAACGGTTTCCTCGTACTGCGCGCCAACAAAGTCCGCTACGGTCTGGCGTGCGTCCTCAAATACCTCAGTGGCTTCCACCGCAAGGTGGTGGGCACCGCGGTGCACGGCGGCGTTGCGTTGCTCGTAGTATTCCTGCTCGGCTTCGATAACGCTGAGCGGGTTTTGCGAGGTAGCGCCGGAATCGAGGTAGATCAAGGGTTTGCCGTTGACCAGCTGGTCCAGCACCGGGAAATCGTTCCGGATCCGCAACACCTCCGCGTTGTCCATGGCGTGCATGGACCGCTGCAGTGAGGCGGGAGTTGATACGGCAGTCAAGGGGCGCTCCTTGGAAATCCTTCAGGGACTCCTCATTATCCCACGCTGACCCCTACCCGGCGGTGTGCCGTACAGCACGTCAGCTGCCGGCCCGCCCCGGAACCCATCCCAGTGGTGGAACCAGCCCGCTGTCGAAGGCACTCCGGAGCCGCTCGACGAGCACCGAGGCCCGACGACTCGCTGCCGCGCGGGTCCTGGCTTCGTAACCGCTGGCCGCCCGCGAATAGCAAAGGGCAGCATGGGCAAACTGCCGGTCCGCGGACAGGCACCGCCCAGCCGACTCCAACGCTTTGGGGTCGTTGTCCGCCAAAGCCGATGCGAACGTCCCTAATGCCGCACCACCCGGGCCGGGAAGGATAGCCGCCAGAGCGCCCAGGCGGCGCACGATCTCAAGATCGTCGACGACGGCACCGCCCGCGTTAAGCGTCAGGAGTGACAACACCTCCGCCTCCATCAAAGTGCTGCCCTGTGAGTGCAACCTTTCCGCCAGGGCCAACAAGTGAGTTGACGTGCCGGAGGCCTGGGTCTGCGCTGCCGCGATATACACGGTGCTGAGCTGTAGCAACAGGCCATCCAGACTCGTAGTGTTCCGAGCGGCTTCCTGCGTGGCTTGCTGCGCGGCTTCCTGCGCAGCCATGGCCTGCCGGACCCTGGCCATGGCCTGCCGCGAGTTACCGCAATGCGCCTCGCAGTACGCCAGCAGGGCCGCAGCCAGGGCGAGAACGGGCGGTAGGCCGGCGTCGTGCAGTTCAGCAAGGACGGGCTCCAAGGTGACCCGGGCTGCCCGCGGGAGACCCTGGCTTAGCTGGACGTAACCGCGGGCGACGTCCAGGCATGCCGAAAGGTACATCGGCATGACGTAGTCGGCGGGACAGTCCAAAAGCGGGTCCACCAGTCCCCATGCGAGGTTGTATCGGAGACTCATGACATGCCGAAGCATCGCCCCCGGCAGGAACATCTCCATAGCCGGGTCGGCGCCGATGGCTTCCATCGCAGCAGACGACCTCTGCAGCGCTTCCGGCGCCGCCCCGGAAAGCAGAAGGCGCTCGGCTTCCCGGACATTCCACAGGATCCGGGCGGCCGGGTCCGTCCCTTCCTTGACGCCTTGGCCGTTAGGCGCCGGCCCACCAGACTCCAACTCGACAAGTTCCGTTTCAAGGGACGCGACGCCAGGCGCAGCACCCAATAATCCGAGAGCCATAAGTCGGTGTGCTGCGCCGATCTTCACTCCAAGGGGCCCACCCGCGGCTGCCAAACGCCGAAGTTCCGGAGCTGCCTCCGCGAGCTGGCCCTCGGCGATCAACGCCCGCGCCCTGAGCAGCCTGGCCTCGTCTGCATGATCCGCCCCAGTCACTGCTGAGGCGGCCCTCCGGGCGAGTTCGGCAGTGGACGGCCTGTCAGCGGCGGGCGCAGCGGCCAAGAGAACCTCGTCGGAGAGGGTCAGGCCACAGTCGAGGGTCCATGTCATCCATCGCAGCATGGCGGGGGCCGTCTCCGTAGTCAGCGCGGGCTCTTCCATCCCCAGCCGGAGTGCCATGCTCCGGGACCGCGGCACGGACAAACGGGTCCCTTCCCCGCGCAGCCAGGAACTCGTGCGGACCAGCGGAAGCCGGCCGGGCAGCAACTTGATGTCATGGTTCGTGAGGAGATGCTCCAGGGCTTTCTGCCCGAAGTGGTGTTCCACTACCTCAAGCGCCACAGGCTCTGCGAGCGCGATGAGTTCCAATGCTTGGCGCTCTTCGGGCGGCCGGGAAACGTTCTCCGCCCGGACATGCTCCACCACGCCGGGCCAGTCGCAGTGCGCCCGGACATCGATGGTCCAGAATCCATCCATCTGCACCAGGAACCCTGCGCGGCGGGCGTCATTCACCGCCAGGCAGAGCAGCCCCACGTTGAAGCCGCTCATAGCCGCGAGGAGGCTGCTTGCGCGCCGCTGGACGTGCCCACCCAGTATGGATTCGCACAGGGCATGTGCCTCGCTGAAGCTGAATGACGGCAGGAAGTATTGCTCCAGGAAGCCGTCTTCCCAGAGCTGGTAGAGGTCTTGCGGAAGGGGGTGGTGGCTTTCAGCCGTGGCTACAATCGTTGCCCCGAAACCGGGGATGAGTTGCAGCAGGACCGCCAATGAGGCGGGATCGATGTGATGGATATCGTCCACCAACAGGACCAGCTGCGGCCGTGCCGGTTGAGCGGTCCGCTTGTTTCGGCGTCGTCCGGGTGGGGGTTTGTACAGGTAGTCGGCCGGGCCCAGAGTGCTGGTGAGGGCGCGGAGAACGTGAAGGCCCGGCGCTACGGCCTCGTCCCCTTCACTTGAGGAAATGGTTCCCAGTGCGCCGAAGTGGAGTGCCCTAAGTTCCGGCTTTCCGGTGAAGGTGCGGACATCCACCGTTTTGGGGAGCCCCTCTTTGATGGAGAGCAGAAGGTGGCTCTTTCCGGAACCCTGCTCTCCCACCACTACGATGCCGCTGGTGGAGGCGGATGGAACGGCGGAAAGGATGAGCTCGAGCAGCTGCGCCCTGTCCGGGAATGTTGATGGCCTCAGCCCTGCTGTGACGGTGTCTTCGTCCAGCCAGGGGTCCGGCAACATGCACACTCCAATAGCAGCAGTCCCATGATGCGGGAAGGGTTGGGTAGTCCGCGATTCGCGGGGTCCCTGGCCTAGAAGCCGGCGGCGGCTGGGGGGAGAGTCTCGGTCTCAGAAGACTCTGTCGCCGCCGGCTTCGTACAGGGCCGGACCACCTTTCGGCGGCCGGTGCATCGACTCAAGAGACCTCCGATGCGGGTGATGCAACTTTCGGAATCCCGGTGATGCTTGGGGCTGAACCGTTCTTCCAAGATCAATATTGCCGGGGCGCAACATGCCGTACATCAGTAGTTGGTACTCGAAAAGCGGGCAGCTTTTGGTACCCCGATACTCTGTTGTACTCAGTCTCCGGACCGGGCACTACTTGGTTTCGGCATGGACTACCCGCGCATTATTCCACTGATTGGTTAAATTCCGCGGGATTCCGGTAGCAGGTGGGCAGGGAGGCCCTGGACCGGGTACTCAGCAGCGCGCGTCAGTGACGGACGGCCGCGCCAAGATCTTCACGCCGCCGGATACCCAACTTGGCGTAGCTTCTGTACAAATGACCTTCCACGGTGCGGACTGACACCATGAGCTTCTCGGCGATCTGGCGGTCGGTCAGTCCTGCGACGGCCAGGGCAACGATGTCCTGCTCGCGTCTGGTAAGCGGCACGGATCGGTCAGCCTCGGCGTGCGGGTCATGAACCAGGGCATCGCCCAAGCTGGCCTCACTGACATCGCGCAGTACAGCTGCTTGCCGTGCTTCCGGCCGTTTGCCTTCAGCGTCGAAAGTCACAGCAGCTTTGTCGAAGGCCACCGCGGCCGGTCCGGGCATCCCGGAAGCAGCCAGGAGGTTGCCCGCATTCACGAACCCTTGGCCTTCACCGCGCATCTGCGCCTCCGCAAGCGACTGCCACCCTGCGGCCCAGCCGCCGTCCATCAACGACGCCGTTTCCTGGATGGACTCCATGGCCTGCACGTCCCCGAGCTCGGCCCTGAGAACCAGGTTCTGCATCAAAATGCCGGGCAACTGGTGCAAATGTCCGGATTCCGGAAGCCGGCTCAATTTCTGCACGCCTGTGCCTTTGCTGAGAAGTTCCTGGCCTGCAAGCCTGAACAGCTCCGCAAGGGCTTCCACGAAGGCTCCGGCTGCCGTTCCCTGTTCGCTTTCCAGGCGCCGGGCGAGCGTTGTGTCGCCGGACTTCGCTGCGGCGTAGAACGCCAACGCGTTTCCGAGGCTTCGCAATTGCAGCGGGTCCCTGACCCGCAGTGCTTCGACGGCGGGCGTCAGCAGCTCCGTGGCGTGTTCCAAGCGGCCCTGGCGCAGCAGAGACATGCCTTTGAGCGCTTCAACGCCTCCACCAAAATAGACGAGTCCCGTGGCCGAACCGGCGGCGTAACGGTCAAGGGCTGTCGCTGCCGCTTCCCAGTCTCCGGATTCCAAAGCGGACAAGGTATAGCGCAGCATGACAAAGTCGCTGAAGTACAGGAAGTCGTTGTCCTCTTCCAACAGCAGCAAGGCTTCCCTGCCAGCTTCCAAAGCCTGCACGGGTTGCCCCTCTACCGTCAGGAGCTCACACTGCATCGCCAACAGGAAGACCCGGTTCATGGCAAGGTCGGGTCCATCAGGCCCTGACGCTTCAGCGAACCGCTCCAGGCCCTCACGGAGTTCCTCATAGCGGCCATCATTGGCGAGTACTGCCAATTCCAGCGCCAGCAGGTGAGTTTCGACTTGCTGGACAACAGGGTCCGAAGTCTCCCGCTCACCAATCAGGGCTTTGGCAGCGGTCCGCGCATCAGCCACGATGTCCGCTGACGGGTCGCCTGCGGCAGTACGCGCGGCAACCCACAGAAGGCCTGCGCCCAAAGGCCTTGACGGATCAGCGTCCAGGAACCCGGAGCCTTCCTCCAGCAACTGGACAGCAGTGCGGTAGTCGCCGTCGTTGTAGTGGACCATGGCCATGACTGCACGCGCCCGCGGACGCAGGGCCTCAGATCGAACCTTGCCCGCTGCCGCTATCGCCAGCGGATTCTGCAACAGCCGGGCAGCCAGGAATGCTGCCTGCAGCAATCGTTCATCGTCGACGTCGGCGCCACAGTCCAGGGCCCAGCTCACCATCCGGAGCAGTCCCTCCGCTGTGGACGGTTCTGCGGGCAATTGCTGTTCCATGCGCCGGCGGATCTGGAGGCTGCGGGCAGGCGAAACGATCTTGCGGAGCGCCTCACTGTACAAGGGGTGCCACATCTTGAGGGGCCCGCCGGGTCCGTTGGCTGAAAGTACCAGCCGACTGTCCATCAATGCCCGTACAGTGTCCCTGCCCACCTGTGCATCCAGCACAGCGGCAGGGACGGGCTCGGAAAGGGCAATGATGTACATCGCCTCCCGTTCAGCTTCGCTGGTACGGAGCACCCTGTTGCGGACTACCTCGGCCAGGCTTTCGCCGCCCCCGGAGAGTGCCTTGGTCAGGAGCCAGACCCCGTTGCGGCGTACCAGGTTTCCCTCGGTCTTTGAATCCTCAAGGAGGCAGTGGAGCAGCAACGGGTTGCCTTCGGACGCAGAGTGCAGAACCTCAGCCGCGCTGGACATGACGGTTCCGTCGAGCGTCTTTTCTGCCAGCTCAGTGACCGAATGTTTGTCGAGCGGGTGGAGCTCCAGCCGCTCTGCCAGTCCGTCGTACCAGAGTTGAAGCAAGGCCGCGGGCAAGCCCGGCCTGGGCCTGCTGGTGGCTACGAGCCGCGCCCATCCCGCAGTGACCAGCTCGGCCAGGATCTGCGTACTGCCTTCATCGAGGTCGTGTGCGTCGTCCACAATCAACAGCAGGCGCGCGCCTTCGCCGCCACGCCGTTTCTCGAACTGGGACCAGAACTCGCGCAGGATCGACACAGGCGATGTCGCTTGCTCAACAGGAAGATCCAGCAAGTACGGGGCAAGGACCCCGTACGGCACGGCGGACAAAGCTGGACTCCCATGAACCCGCATCACCACCATTTCCCCGGCCAAGCGCGCCGCGATTTCGGCTGCCAATGCGGTCTTTCCGATGCCGGGATCCGCAACCAGGAGCACGGCCCCTGCGCCTTCCTGGCGCAGAATGTCCATGGCCAGTTCCAACTCGGCGTCCCGCCCTACAAGGTGCTCAGCCTGCATGGGCAACCCACACCGTGTCTACGGAAGCTTCGCCGCTTGCCTCACAGCAGTCCATTGAGCTCGCCCCGAGACGATACGCCGAGCTTGGTGAACACTTGGTACAGATGACCTTCTACAGTTCGCACAGACACCCCAATATCCATCGCGATTTCACGGTTGCTGACACCCTTTCCCGCGAGTTTAGCAATTTGGCGTTCCCGTTCGGTCAACACCGGCGCGTCGCTGCGTGGCTGGATCGGCAACGCGGGGATCGAATGTTCCAGACGTTCAAGCCTCAGCTGTGCCGTTCGGGCTGCTGTTGTTTCCCCGGCGTCCCTGGCGTAATCGAGTGCCATGGCCACGCACCGGGCTTCGACCACCAACAGGTCAAGGGATGCTGCGGCGTCAGCGGCCGTCAGCAATGAGCGGGAGCTCTTGGTCAGGGCACCGCGCGCAAGGTCGCCGGAAATCTTCGCCAATGGCCCTTGTCGACGGCCGGCAATGTCCTCCAGCAAGCGGTATTCCTCATCCGTACCTTCCACGGTGGCGCCAAAAAGGTAGATGCCGGCCGTAGTGAAGCGCTGCTGCTCGATGTCGGTGCGTACCCGGGCAAGGAGTCGCTGTTTCACATCAGGGTCACCCATCCACCGCCCAGCCATCTCCGCACAGAACTCAGCGACTGATTCAGAGAAATACGTCCCCACTCCCCTGCAGGTTCTATAGAGGTCCAGGTATCGGCCGGCCTCCACGGAGTTACCCAGTTGAGCGTAGGCAAAAGCGGTGGCTGCATAAGCAACCTTGTTCATGTTCATGCTGGGCCGGAGCTCAAGTTGGGCAACGGCGGAGCGCAGGGGCTCGATTGCGCTGGCGGGCTTGCCGGCATAAGCGAATGCGAGCCCAACGCCCAGTTCTGTGAGCGCGCCCCGGTACTGAAGGCGTGAGGACCCTGAGGGTGTGCGACGCATGAGTTCGATGCACTTCCGCCATTGCCCGGACAGCAGGAGGACCAGGAACGCGTGCCTGGCGAAGGATTCCTCCAGCTGTGCGGGACGGTCCGTGTCCCCCAAGTGCCGGGAAACAGTTCGCGCAAGTTGTTGTGCCTCCAACTCCCTGCCCAGCATGCAGCGGGCTTCGATCAGGAAGAAGGATGAGTTGAGCCAGTGTTCACGATCCTCCCCGGAGTCCTTGGCATATTCCTCTTCCAAGGCGTCAAGCATGGCGGCGTACTCACCCATGTAGGTTTGGTACTCGTAGTTGCAAAGCCGGAGTCGGTTGCGCGCCGTAGCCATGGCCTGCGCCGGATAATCCCCGGCCTTGGCTTCGAGCGTCTCCAGGCCGGCAGCGATAACTCCCGGCACCATTCCCGACCGACCATCGATCCACGTCATCGCCCGGCATTTTGCCGCGATGACTTCAGCGAACTCCAACGGATCCAAAGCCGCGATGTGGGAATCGGACACCTCGTCCAACGCCTGGGCCGCGTGCAACGGCAGGTCCAGCAAGAGGTAGGCCGCAGCTTTGAGCCGTTGTCCGGGTACCCATTCGCTGTCCTTCGGGTCCAGTGACAGCGTGCACTGGATGGCGAAGTTGGGGTCGTAGTCATCCAACGCGGCCCGTCCGGCCGCAAGTGCATGCGCGGGCGACGGCGCGGGTTCGTCCTCGGACGCATGCATCCACGCCGCATAGCTGAGGAGGTCCTGTGGTGCCAATGCGTGGAGTTCAGGTTCCTTGGGACCGTGCAGCATTAACCGCAACTCGCGCATACGGCGGGTACTCAACCAGCCGCGCACTACCTCTCCCACGTACGGGTCCCGGAGCGAAACCCAGTGGTCCCCGTCCTTCTCAATGGTCAGCAGGGCTGACTCTTCCATCTCCACAAGAACTTCGGTGCCGAAGATGTCTGCCAGATCCAAGAGTGTTGCGCGCTGCGCACAGGCCAGGATTTCGACGACGGTCCTGCTGGCTTGCGGTTCGCGCGCCAGTCTGGAGCGGACAAAGTCCTCCACAACCGCGGCGCCCTCAAGTTTGATTCGGTCACGAAGCGTCCAGACGGAGTCGTTGAGAACCAGGTTGCCCGTGTGCCGTTGCTCCTCGAGAAGGGCATGCAGGAGCATGGGGTTGCCGCCCACGGCAGAGTGCAGCGAACCTACCAGTGTTGACGAAACATAGTGCCCCAGGACCGAGCCCAGGACCTGTTTGGTCTGTTCTTCGCTGAGCGTATTCAGATGTACCTCACCCAGCGTTCCTTCAAGGACCAGCCGATGGAAATCAGCAGGGAGGTCGCTGGCGCGTTGCACGGTGGCGATGACTTTCGCGGTACCGGTAGCCATGAGGTTCAACAGCACGCCCGTGCTCATCGGATCCATGCCGCCGGCGTTGTCCACGATGAAAACGGTGTCCCGGCCCGCGGCTTCTGTCCTGATCAGGTTCGTGACCGCGTGCAGGATGCCCGTAGGCGAGCCCACGGCACCCGAAGGCAACCGGGCCAGCAGGAAACCAAGGCATCCATAGGGGGTTTGGCCGCTTGCGACCGTGTTGCGCAGCTGGAGGCTGTGGACTTTGGGGCCGAGCGATGACACCACTGCCCTTGCCAGGCCTGATTTACCGATTCCCCGTTCCCCGGTAAGGACCACCCCGTAGGAGTCGGGCGATTCGAGGTGTTTGCCCGCCTTGGACAAATCGTGGCTCCGGGCCAACAGCGACCATGTTTGACGGTCTGTTGGGCCGCCCACAAGATCGGGAGCCGCAGCTCTCGCTACGCCTCCCCCGCTCCTGTTTAGCAACTCCGCCGACATCCGCATCCTTAGCTACACATCCGCGACAGTCCCCCACCGCTTGCTTGCGTAACATGCACACTACCGCTGGGCGCCCACAGTTTGTAGGCCTTAAGGTCCTCAGGACCGTCAGGCTTTCCTCAGGCTTTCCTCAAGATTTGCTCAAGCTTTGGCAGGGTGGTGCTTCTGTTGCGCGGCGAGCAAGCCCTGATCCATGAGCAGCTCCACTGCGTCAGCCGCTTCATCCACGAGGAACGGCAGTTCTTTCTTCTCCGGGGTGGCGAAATCCCGGAGGACATAGTCCGCCGTCTCCATGCGCCCCGGCGGCCGGCCCACGCCTACACGGACGCGCAGGTAATCCTTGGTGGCGAGTGCCTTGGAGATGTCCCGCAGGCCGTTGTGCCCACCCTCACCGCCACCTATTTTTAGCTTGACTGTGTTAAAAGGGATGTCGATCTCGTCGTGGACGGCAATGACGTGATCCGGCGCGATGTCGAAAAAGTTGCACAACCCTGCCACGGGTCCGCCTGAGACGTTCATGTACGTCATGGGCTTAGCGAGTACCACTCGGGGGCCTCCAATGCCCAGCCGCCCCTCCACCACCTGGGCCCTCGCCTTATGGACCTTGAACTTTCCACCCATGCGGGAAGCCAGTTCGTCCAGCACCATCTGGCCAACATTGTGCCTGTTGTTGCTGTACTCGCTGCCGGGGTTGCCGAGGCCGACAATCAGCCAAGTGTCAGTCATGGTCTCATCCTAGGGAGGGGTCAGTTGATCAGCAGGGATGGGGGCGAAGAAGAAAGTGGCCGGGACCCCAAGGGTGCCCGGCCACTCAACGGCATAAGCCTCAAGCAGTCAGAAGACTACTCAGCGGCAGCTTCAGTGCTCTCTTCTTCATCAGCACCAGCGGCTTCAGCGATGCGGACCACCAGGGTGTCGCCTTCGGTGAGCAGGATGGAACCCTTCGGCAGGACAAGGTCGGAAGCGTGGATGCTCTCGCCGGCCTTGAGGCCATCGATGTTGACCTCGACGGCGGTGGGAACGTGGGTAGCCTCAGCTTCGAGGGAAACCGTGGTGGCTTCAAGGCTGGCGACAGCACCCGGAGCAACTTCACCGGAAACGTGGACGGCGATGTCAACGGTAACCTTCTCGCCGGCCTTCACCGTCTGGAGGTCAACGTGCTCGATGATCTGCTTTACGGGATCGCGCTGGATGTCCTTCACGAGCGTCAGGTGCTGCTCGCCGTCGACGTCGATTGCAAGCAGGGCGTTGGAGACGCGAACTGCCAGCGTGGTGGCGCGGCCCGGCAGGTTGATGTGGATGGGCTCTGCGCCGTGGCCGTAGATGACAGCCGGGATCTGGCCGGCCATGCGTGCACGGCGGGCGAAACCCTTGCCGAATTCGGTGCGCAGTTCTGCGGTGAGCTTCTGCTCAGACATGTGTACTCCTTGATTACTGTGGCACCCGGAAAGTCCGGGCTGGTCTATCAGCAAGGGCGGAGGTCTGGAGACCTTCTACGCCCGGCTGAGATCGGCCGCCGAGCAGCCGTTCCGCCTGTGTTGAAGGAGATGCAGACCCAGTCGATAACGGAGACCCGCAACCCTGGTCCACAAAGTGCGGACCGGATGTGCTCTCCCTCGCCAAGGTATCCCCAAGAGTTTAGCAGCGGTTCGCGCTCTTTCTGAAAACGGCAATGAAAACGGGCCACCCGCACGCCCGAAGGCGTCGAATGGCCCGCTCGAATTCAGCAGCCCGGCGTTATGCTTTGCCGTCGAACAAGCTGGTGACCGAACCGTCGTCGAACACTTCACGAATGGCGCGGGCAATCAACGGTGCGATGGACAACACCGTCAGCGACGGGAAGCGCTTCTCTGCAGGGATGGGCAGTGTGTTGGTGACCACGACTTCGCGGGCACCGGAATCAGCGAGGCGCTGCGCGGCAGGATCGGAGAAGACCGCGTGCGTGCAGGCAATGATGACGTCCTTTGCGCCGGCGTTCTTCAGCACCTGGACGGCGCCGGAGATGGTTCCACCGGTGTCGATCATGTCGTCGATGAGGACGCAGGTGCGGCCTTCAACCTGGCCAACAACGGTCTTGGAGACGGCCTGGTTGGGGACGGTGAGGTCGCGGCTCTTGTGAACGAACGCGAGCGGGGCACCGCCCAGGCGCTCAGCCCACTGTTCGGCTACCCGGACGCGGCCGGTGTCAGGCGAAACAACCGTGATGTTGTCGGCTTCCACCTTGGTGCGGATATAGTCGGCCAGCAGCGGGATGGCCATCAGGTGGTCGACAGGACCGTCGAAGAAGCCCTGGATCTGCGAAGTGTGCAGGTCAACGGACATGATGCGATCCGCGCCGGCAGTCTTGTATAGGTCGGCAACCAGTCGGGCGGAGATGGGCTCGCGACCACGGCCCTTCTTGTCCTGGCGGGAGTACGGGTAGAACGGGGAAACAACCGTGATCCTCTTGGCAGAGGCGCGCTTGAGGGAGTCAATCATGATCAACTGTTCCATAAGCCAGTTGTTCAACGGAGCCGGGTGGGCCTGAATGACGAAGGCATCAGTGCCTCGCACGCTCTCGGCCGAACGGACATAGATTTCCCCGTTTGCGAAGTCGTAGGCGTCGATGGGCAGGAGCTCGGTCTCCAGCTCCTTCGCGATTTCCTGCGCCAGCTCCGGATGCGCCCTTCCGGCGGCGAGAATCAGTTTCTTCTCGCCGTGTGCGGTAATTTCGCTCATGCCTGTTTGCCTTCTTCTATGGTTGCCGGGGATTGTGAAGATGTGGATGTCGTTGCCAGCTCATGCGCTGCTTCAGCCAGCTTCGCGGAGGCGGTGCCCGGCCGGTTGGCTGCTACCCAGCCTTCGGCGTTCCGCTGTGCGGCCAGGCTGAGGGCGAGGGCTCCGGCGGGAACATCCTTGCGAATAACCGCCCCGGCCCCGCTGTAAGCGCCATCGCCAACTGTCACAGGTGCAACGAAGACCGTGTTTGAGCCCGTGCGGACGCCCGAGCCAATCACCGTGCGGTGCTTCTTCTCGCCGTCGTAGTTGGCGGTGATGTTGCCGCAACCGATGTTGGTGTCTTCGCCGATTTCAGCATCACCGGCGTAGCCCAAGTGGGACAGTTTGGAGCCGCGGCCGATCGTCACGTTCTTGGTTTCGTAGAAGGCGCCGATCTTGCCGGTCTCGCCCAGGACCGTACCGGGGCGGAGGTACGTGAACGGCCCTACGCTCGCCTTGGCACCGATGGTGGAACCCGAACCGTGCGTCCGGATCACCTTCGCGCCCTCGCCAACATTGACGTCGGTCAACGTTGTGTCAGGACCCACGACGGCGTCGCGCGCCACCGTGGTGGAACCGTGCAACTGGGTGTTGGGCAACAACCGGACGTCTTCATCAAGCTTTACGGTGGAATCGATCCAAGTGGTGGCGGGATCCACCACGGTCACGCCCGCACGCATCCAGGACTCAATAATGCGGCGGTTGTGCTCGGCGCCAAGCGCGGACAGCTGGATGCGGTCGTTGGCACCTTCAACCTGCCATCGGTCCTCAGTCACGACGGCGGCAACCCGGCCGCCTGCGTCACGGGCCAAACCGAGGACGTCGGTCAGGTACATCTCGCCCTGGGCATTGTCCGTGGTGACCTTCGCCAGTGCGGTGCGCAAAACGGCGGCGTCGAAAGCGTAGATACCGGAGTTGACCTCACGGATAGCGCGCTCGGTGTTGCTGGCATCCTTGTGCTCACGAATACCGGTGACGGTGCCATCTTCGGCGCGCAGGATCCGGCCGTAGCCGGTTGCGTCGTCCAGCACTGCGGTGAGGACGGTGACGGCGTTGCCCTCAGCCTCGTGTGTTGCCACAAGCTCGCCAAGCAGTTGACCGGTCAGCAGCGGGACATCGCCGTAAGTGACCACCACGGTGCCGGAAAGCTCAGCATCGGCGTCCAGCGCGTTGAGCGCGACTTCCACTGCGCGGCCAGTGCCGGGGACGTCGTCCTGATCAACAATGAGTGCTCCCGGATCCAGCACTGTAATGTGCTCTGCTACGCGGTCACGCTCGTGGCGGACAACGAGGGCCAGCTTCAACGGGTTGATGGCACGTGCGGCGAGGAGAGCGTGGCCCACCATGGAGCGGCCGCCGATTTCGTGGAGAATTTTGGGAGTCCGCGACTTCATGCGCGTTCCGGCACCTGCGGCCAAAACGATCACCGCTGCGGGACCGGTGGTTTCGGGGCTCACGTACTGGCTCTCCTTGCTCGGTATGTCCCGGGTAACCCGGCTTCGGAATGCTGCCATCCAGCAATGGACCCAGGCACCATGAGAGCCGCTACAGGTACAGAGAAGGAGCGCATTTTCCGACCGTTCCGCCCATAGGATTCGAACCTATACTCCACGGCTCCAAAGGCCGGGGTGCTGCCATTACACCAGAGCGGACCGTGCATGATTCATCCCCCGGATCTTGCGGTCCGGAGGGTTTCCCGGATCACCGGGATGCACACACAAGAATCTAGTTTGCCATGACCAATGCATGCTTCGCGACTTGACCACCCTGAGGCCGCTCCGGGATTGACCGTTCCGGCCCCGGAGGACCTGCCCTGCGCCCGTTCCAGCAGTCACGTAGGGCATGATGGACACGTGAGCAACCGCACTGAACTCCCCCGGCCGGCGGGCACTTCCGGGCACGCAGAGCACGTCAGCAGCGGCCCGGCAGTGCGCACACGGATGACCGGACAGCAACGGAAATCACAACTCGTCGGCATCGGACGCGCCCTCTTCGCCGCCCGAGGACTTGATGGCACCACCATTGAGGAAATCGCCGCCGCCGCCGGAGTCTCCAAGCCCGTGATCTACGAACACTTCGGCTCCAAGGAAGGCCTGTACCGCCAGGTTGTGGAGACCGAATTCCGGATCCTCCTGGACTCCATCACCCAGGCACTCAGCACCGAAGCCAAGCCCCGCGTCCTGGTCGAACGAGCTGCCCTGGCACTCCTTGGCTACATCGAAGACCGCACCGACGGCTTCCGGATCCTCGTGCGCGACGCCCCGCCCTCACAGCCCGAGGGCGCCTTCTCCACGCTGCTCACCCACGTAACGGCCCGGGTGGAACACCTGCTTTCCGACGAATTCGCGCGACGTGGATTCAGCGCCGCTGACGGAGCCATGTATGCACAGATGCTCGTGGGAATGGTGGCCATGACAGGCCAGTGGTGGCTCGACAGCCGCACTCCCGACAAACGGGCTGTTGCCGCTCACCTGGTGAATTTGGCGTGGAACGGCCTGACGGGGCTGCAAAAAGAGCCCGGGCTCCGCTCCGAGGGCTAACGGGCACTCTCACCGGCACTGCAGTCATGGAGCTCGGGGGTGTTCGGCTTTGACGTTGTTGGGCCGCTATTCCGTTGCCGGGCAACGACGCCACTGCGTGTTGGAGACGTGTTTCCCGCAACCGTGGCTCCTTCCTTGTAGCAACCTGGAATTCAACCGCGCCGAGGGTTTCAACAAACTCGCCGACGGAGGCCCGAATTGTAGACCACTTGCGTCGAAACCATGGGGTGCACCAGACCCACCAGGTGGTGGACCGCCACGGCCTATACGGGACGTGAGAGACGGTCCGCCCCAAACCCGCGGGACGTGAGAGAGCGTTGGTAATCGGCGGTCGGCGCAGCGGCAGGCATCCGGAAGCGTGCGTCAAAGCGACGAAGGAGCAGCACACGGAGGATGCGTGCCGCTGGGATACAGCTAAGCGGAGGATGCGTGCCGCTGGGACGCAGCTAAGCCACGGCGAGACGGCACTCATCGCTCAATCTACTCACCGAGGATTTCGGCGGCCTCCAGCCATTCGAGTTCCAGGACCTCTTTCTCGTCGAGCAGTTCTTTGAGCTTGGCGTTCAGCTCCCCCAGGGCATCGAAGTCGCCGGATTCGGATTTCGCGGCCATCTGGGTGTGGAGCTTTTCTTCCTGTTGGGAGATTTTGCCGAGCTGGCGGTCGATCCTATTGAGGTCCTTGCGGGCTTCGCGCTTTTCGGCTTCGCTGGCACCGGACTGAGCGACGCTCGATGAAGAACCGCCACTCGCAGAAGTGGGAGCACCTGAGCCGCCGCCAACAGCACCGGACGCCAGTGCAGCTTCACGCAGTTCCAAGTATTGGTCCACGCCGCCCGGCAGGCCACGGAGTTTCCCATCGCCCAATAGAGCCATCTGGTTGTCCGTGACGCGTTCCAAGAGGTAGCGGTCGTGGCTGACCACCACGAGCGTCCCGGGCCACCCGTCCAGGACGTCTTCGACGGCGGCCAGGGTATCGGTGTCGAGGTCGTTGGTGGGTTCGTCGAGCATCAGGACATTGGGCTCTCCTACCAACAGGCGCAGAAGCTGAAGTCGACGACGCTCACCGCCGGAGAGATCGCTGACGGGGGTCCACTGCTTTTCCTTGGTGAATCCCAATTGTTCCACGAGCTGACCAGCGGTGAACTCCTTGCCGCCCACGCTGAAGGACCGTTTTTCGCGTTCAATGACCTCAATGACGCGCAGGTCCGAGACGTCGTCGAGCTCTTTGACGTCCTGGGTGAGCACTGCGGTGACCACGGTCTTGCCCCGCTTGACCTTGCCGGAGCTCGGCTGGATCTCGCCGTTGAGCAACTTCAGGAGCGTGGACTTACCGGCGCCGTTGACGCCCACCAAGCCAAGTCTTTCACCCGGCGCAAGGCGCAGGGTGATGTTGTCGAAGAGTTTCTGCCCGTCCTCCCCGTCGAGAAAATCAAGCGTGACGTTCTCGAGGTCCAACACGTCCTTGCCCAGACGCGCGGTGGCCATTTTGCTGAGGGCCACGGAGTCGCGGGGATCGGGTACGTCTGCGATGAGGTCGTTGGCAGCTTCGATCCGGAACTTGGGCTTGGCCGTGCGGGCAGGTGCCCCACGCCGAAGCCACGCCAGTTCCTTTTTGACGAGCTGCTGCCGTTTACCTTCGACGACGGCGGCCATGCGGTCCCGCTCGGCGCGCGCCAAAACGTAGGCGGCGTATCCGCCGTCGAACATGTCCACCATGGCGTCGTGGACTTCCCAGGTGTAGTTGCAGACTTCATCGAGGAACCAGCGGTCGTGGGTGACCACCAGGAACGCACCCTGGTTGGCGCGCCAACGGGTTTTGAGGTGCCGGGCGAGCCACGCCACGCCTTCGACGTCGAGGTGGTTGGTGGGTTCGTCCAGCATGATGACGTCGTGGTCCTCGATGAGGAGCTTGGCCAAAGCGACACGGCGTTTCTGGCCACCGGAGAGAGCGTGGACGTTGGCGTGCCAATCGACATCGCCCACCAATCCGCCCATGACTTCGCGGATCTTGGCGTTGGCCGCCCATTCGTGATCCGCGCGGTCACCGACGATCGCAGCGCCTACGGTGAGGTCGCCGTCGAGAACGTCGCCTTGATCCAGGTAGCCGACGTTCACGTCTCCGCGCTTGGTGACACGGCCGGAGTCGGGCGTCGAGCGTAAGGCGAGCAGGCGCATGAGCGTCGATTTGCCGTCGCCGTTGCGCCCCACCATGCCGATGCGGTCGCCATCCTCCAAACCGAGGGTGACGCCGTCGAGGACAGTGCGGGTCGCGAACGAAACGGTGAGGTTTTCGCCGCCAAGCAGGTGGGCCAATGGGTACTACTTTCTACTGCTGGAATGCGGGGTACAAAAAATGCGGGGTACTAAAGGAGGGTATCGGAGATGATCCGGGCGCCGGGCACGGGACCGTGAACCGCCAGTGCATTGTGACCCCGGTGTGCCAGCTCTTCGGCTAGGACGCTGGCTGATACGGAATCACGGGCGAGTAAGGCAATGGTGGGGCCTGAGCCTGACACCATGCCGGCAAGGGCACCGCGCGCTTCACCCAGTCCAATAGTGTCGCGAAGCTGGGGTGCGAGCGTAATGGAGGCCCGCTGGAGGTCATTGATCAGCACACGGCTGAGGGTTTCGGGGTCGCCGTTCCGCAAGGCTTGGAGGATGGTGGGATCCACGTCAACGGGCTCGGGAATCTCGATGCCTTCTGAGTCCCGAAGCCCGTCAAGGGTGCGAAACACGTCGGGAGTAGACAGTCCGTAGTCGGCAAAGACCAGCACCCAATCCATTTGCGCCTTGGCCAGTGCGGGCGAAAGTTTATCTCCCACCCCAAGCCCGACGGCGGTGCCTCCCAGGAGTGAGAACGGCACGTCGGCGCCCAACTCGGCTGCCAGATGCGCCAGTTCCTCGCGTGAGAGGCCGCTGTTCCAGAGCGCATCGCAGGCCAGGAGCGTGGCGGCGGCGTCTGCAGAGCCACCGCCCATGCCACCGGCCACGGGAACACGCTTGGTGATTTCCAAGTGCACGCCGGTTGGCTTCTCGGACATTTCAGCCATGATGGCCGCAGCCTTGTAGGCGAGATTGCGCTCGTCCAAGGGGATGTCCACGCCGTCCAGGTCCAGTGTGCTGTCCGGGCTGATGCTGACAGTGATTCCTTCAGCCTCAGTACTTGTGGCCGCCACTTCTTCGTAGAGGGAGACTGCGAGGTACACGCTGGCCACCGAATGGTATCCGTCGGGCCGCAACGGTCCTACGCTCAGGGAGACGTTGATCTTGCCCGGGGCTTTGACGCGAACCGTGCGGGCATGAAAGCGATCCCCCACAAACGGGAGGCTGCTTGGCTTGCGGTTACCCGGGTTCATGCGTCCACGGGGTGGCGGGCTTCGGCGATCCTGACGTAGGCATGGATGTCCAGGACCTCGCCGCGTGCCGTGGGGTCAACACCGGCGGCCACGAGGCACTGCTCCGCTTCGGCGGCGCTCCCGGCCCAACCGGCGAGTGCCGCGCGCAACGTTTTCCGCCGCTGCGCGAAGGCAGCATCAATGACGGCGAATACCTGTTCACGCGTGGCATGCGTTTCCGGGGGGTTGTGCCGGGTGAAGGCAACCAGGCCTGAATGGATCTTCGGCGCGGGCCAGAAGACGTTCATCCCGATAACGCCGGCCTTGCGCATATGCCCGTACCAGGCTGCCTTGACCGACGGGACACCGTAGATCTTGGATCCAGGTGTGGCGGCCAGGCGATCTGCAACCTCATCCTGAACCATGACCAAGCCGTGCTGGAGGCTGGGGAAGTGTTGCAGCAGGTGGAGCACCACGGGAACGGCCACGTTGTAAGGCAGGTTGGCCACCAACGCGGTGGGTGGCACAGGCAGCTCAGTGACCTTCATGGCGTCCGACAACACCAGGTGGAAGTTGTCCTCCGCCCCGGGCCGCCAGGCGCGCACAGTCGCCGGTAGCTTTTCGGCCAACACGGGGTCGATTTCGACGGCGACCACAGCCTTGGCCGCGTCCAGCAAACCGAGTGTCAAGGAGCCAAGCCCGGGGCCCACCTCCAGCACGGTTTCGTCGTCGCCAATGTTTGCTGCGGCCACAATCCTACGGATGGTGTTGCCGTCGATTACAAAGTTCTGCCCCAGAGTTTTCGTGGGGCGTACACCGATTTCCTCGGCGAGCCGTCGGATGTCTGTGGCGCCCATCAAAGGCGCGACGGCGGCGGGTTCGGAATTCGGTTCAGTCACCTAGGTATCGTATCGCCTGTGCGGGGTCAGGCTGCGTGGGCGCAGCCCCAGTCGCTGAGCCCGTTCTTGGCGTAGAGGCGGTTGGCGATGTCAATTTGCTGGGCTTTGGTGGCAAGGCTGGCGTTGGGAGCGTAGGCTCCACCACCGTTGGCAAGCCAGGTGGGGCTGGAGAACTGAAGGCCACCGTAGTAGCCGTTGCCGGTGTTGATGGACCAGTTTCCGCCCGATTCACACTGTGCAATCCTGTCCCACATGGCTTCGTTCGGTGCACCGGTGGGGCCACTGGCTGTGGGCGCTGCGGTTGCGGCTGCTGCCTGCGGGGCAGGGGTGGGGACGGGGCGGGCCTTGGTGCCGACGCTGATCTTTTCGGTCACCGGCTCGGTCGCGACGTTGCTGGAGACCAGGGTGCGTGACGCTTCGCGGCCGTCCACGAGGACCAGCTTGAAGGTCTTGACCAAGGACCCTGCCACGCCTTCCTGAGTCACTTTCTCTTCACCTTTGAAGAGTTCAGCGCTATCACTCTTCACGCTTTCGAAGGGTACTTCTTCGGTGGCTTCGGCGGTCTTGCTGGTGTCCACGCGGGAGACCTTAATCACCATGTCCTGGACGATGGGGGCATTGCCCGGCTGGGAGATGCGGTCGTTGGCGCCGAGCGTGATTCCGGTGTCCTTGAGCACGGTGGCGACGTCGTTCGCCGTCGTGGTGGTGCTGGTGTCCTTGCCGTCAGCTACGACGCTGATGGTCTTGGGCGTGGAGATGGAAACGAAGGATCCTGTTACTTCCAAGGACGCTTCTTTGGGCTGGGAGATTTCGGAGGAACTTGCCACACCGAGTTCGCTCACCAGGCCTGCAACGTCAGGTGCTGTGGTGTTCACGGTCTTCCGGGCGCCGTCCAGTTCGATGGACACTGCCTTGGCCAGGTTGACGTTCACTACGGATCCGTTTTCGATCCGCGCGTCGAGAGCCGGGGAAACGCGGTCTGCGTCCTTCAACTCGACCTTGGCTGCTTTGACCACTTGGTCAACAGTGCCGCCAAAGGTCTGGATGGAGCTCACTTTGCCGTCCACGTTGAGGGTGACGGTCTTGTTGTTGCCGACAAAGGCCACGACACCAACCACCAGCGCTGCAACCACCAGCAACTGGGTACCTACTTTGAGGAAACTGAACTTGCCATCCGTTGTGAAGAACTTGATCACGATCGCCCATTACTCTCAGACCATCCGGGCACGGGGAAAAGCGCAAAAGTAATGCCGACCGCAAAAACGGAGGGCCAGGCGATAAGCCTGGTCCTACACTTGCTGCCGGCATCTGCGCCGCCAAAAAACATTCAACTGATTGCTCCGGAATCAACCGGCGCAGTTGTCCGAAGGCCTTCCCCGACCCCGGCTACTTGTTTAACACAGTAACCGATCCGTTATAAACGAACCAAGAATGGTGCATACCGGGTATCCACGGTGGGGGCGCTCCTGGTAGTCGACAGAGGGGGCTTAGGCCCATGAACCATAGGCATTCAGGGTGTTTTTGGACAACCGCGAACAGAGTTCGGCCAAGTCATCTCCTGTCACGTCAGCCATGGACCGGACTGTATAGGGAACCATGTAGCTCGCATTCGGCCGCCCACGGTGGGGATGGGGCGTGAGGAACGGCGAATCGGTTTCCACCAGAATCCTGCTGGGTTCAGCAATGGCCAGGGCAGCGCGGAGATTCCCGGCGTTCTTGAACGTCATGGTGCCGGCGAAGGACATGTACCAGCCGTTTTCGTTACAGATCCGGGCTAGTTCCTCATCTCCGGAGAAGCAGTGAAATACCACGCGATCCGGGGCACCTTCCTCCCGCAGGACCTGCACTACGTCGTCGTGGGCATCCCGGTCGTGAATCTGCAGCGTCAGCCCGAGCCTCTTGGCGATATCGATGTGCCGCCGGAAGGAGTACCGCTGATGGGCGAGCCCCTCTCCGTGGGTTCGGAAGAAATCCAGCCCTGTCTCGCCGATGGCCCGGATACGCGGATGACCGGCCAGCGCCTCGATCTCGGTGAGCGCCGATTCCAGTTCACCACGCGCCGCATATTCGGGGGCATCGTTGGGGTGGATTGCTACGGCACCGAGTAGCCGGGGGTCAGCTTCCACCGCCTGCACTGTGAACCGGGAGGATTCGAGGTCACAGCCCACTTGGACCGCCCCCTGCACACCAACGGCTTCCGCGGAGTCCATCGCGTCCCGGATCGAGATCTCAATCAAGCCGTGCCTAAAGTCCAGATGCGTGTGGTTGTCCATCACGGGCACGGGCAGTGGTTGGGGCGCTGGCGGGTACTCCCGGCGTGAGTCTTTTTCGTCTGCTGCGTCGGAAGGCGCCCGGTAAGGTGCGGGAGCGAGGGAATTGCACATGCTTCCACCTTAATCGGACCGCGGTCCTCCCCGGGCGCCCAGGAGGAGCGAAGCATAAATTCCCTTTGGCACATAAATTCCGGAGCAGTATGTTAGCGCAGGCCAATGTCTGGGTAGTCTGGAACGGACAAGCGGCCAACACCAGCAGCACTCAGCGAAGACAGCTACTGGCACGGCCATGGCTGAAGGGCAATTCATGGAGTCCAAGCGACAAGTCACCGTTGAACCTTCTCCTGTTCAGGGCGAGGCTTACAGTTCCCTGCCGCGTGACGGCGCGGGGCTCAATGGGCACAAGCCGCACGTCATGGATGCGGAACGGTTCCACGATGCCAGCGAGCGCATCCTTGGTTCCATCAACAAAGTCATCGATGGAAAAGCCGACGCCGCCAAGCTCGCGCTAACTGTGCTGCTGGCCCAGGGGCACCTCCTGCTGGAGGACGTGCCGGGGGTCGGCAAGACGTTGCTCGCAAAGACGCTGGCCCGCACTGTTGACTGTACGGTGTCCCGCATTCAATTCACCCCGGACCTTCTCCCTTCCGACGTCACCGGGGTGTCTATCTATAACCAGTCGTCCCGGCAGTTCGAGTTCCGGCCTGGTGCCGTGTTCGCGAACATCGTGATCGGCGACGAAATCAACCGCGCTTCGGCCAAAACCCAGTCCGCCTTGCTTGAGTGCATGGAAGAGCACCAGGTAACTGTGGACGGCCATTCGTATCAGCTGGGACTGCCTTTCATGGTGGTAGCTACACAGAACCCCATCGAGATGGAAGGCACGTACCCGCTGCCGGAGGCACAACGTGACCGCTTTATGGCCAGGATCTCCATGGGCTACCCGGATAAGGACGCCGAGATTGAGATGTTGGAGACGCATCAGGCGTCCTCGCCACTGATTAAGGTGACGCCTGTAGTTACGGCCGCCGATGTGGCCGCCATGATCGCCACCGTCCAGCAGGTTTATGTCTCCACTGCCATTAAGGAGTACACCGTGGCCATTGGACGGGCGACCCGCGACAGTGCACGGCTCCGTCTTGGTGCCAGCCCCCGATCATTGCTGCAACTGCTCCGTGCGGCCAAGGCAACGGCGGCACTGGATGGCCGCGATTTCGTCCTCCCGGATGACGTAGTGGACGTGGCCGAATCGGTGCTCGCCCACCGGATCATACTGGACCGCAAGGCTGCGAGTTCGGGCGATACGCCGCAGAGCATTCTCCGGGGCATCTTCGCTTCCTTACCCGTGGCCCAGGAACCGCCCGGCGCATGGCGCAGGGATAGGCACAGCGTTTAGGAGAGATGCCGGTATGGCGCTCATGGATCGGCTTCCCAAACACCTATTCACCAACCGTGGCTGGGGGCTTCTGGCCGCCGGGGCCGTTTCCCTGGGGTGCGCCTATGTCATGGGCAGGCGTGACCTCTTGACTCTGGCTGTCCTCTTGCTTCTCCTTCCGCTGGTGGCGCTTGCCGGTGTCCGGGTGCTCAAACCCAAGTTCCAGGTGTACCGGGAGTTCAATCCGTCCACGGTGGAGACGTCAGGCACCACGACCGTTCGCCTCGCTGTTGCCCGGTCGTCATTTTCCACGGGGCACGTGATCATGGAGGAGCAGTTGCCTCCCCGCTTCGGTGAGCCACCCGCATTCCGTTTTCCCGCCCGATCAGCTTCCGGAGGCACCAGCCGCTACGAATATCACTTGCGCTCGGGCAAGCGTGGACAGTTCCGGATCGGTCCGGTCACTGCAGAGTTCAGTGACCCTTTCGGCTTATCGCTGCGGCGACATGCAATTGACGACGGCGACATCCTCACAGTGACGCCCGCCGCCGTCGAACTTCCCGTCACGGGCCTCGCCGGTGCGCGTGGCAACGATGGCGTGACGGCGACCCGTATCCGGGCCAATCCCAGCGACGACGACATCATGACCCGTGAGTACAGGCACGGTGATCCCATGCGCCGCGTTCACTGGGCAGCTACTGCCCGCCATGGCCAGCTCATGGTGCGGCAGGAGGAGTCGGTGACCACCCCTGAGGCCACTCTCATCCTTGACCAGAGATTCGCCGCCTTTGCCGCCGGAGGTAATTCTGTCTTCGGGAGCCATGATGAGGACTCGGACCTTGTCACCAATGCGAACTTCGAGTGGATGGTCACGGCGGCGATTTCCATTGCCGCGCACTTGGCAGAACGCAGCTATTCGCTGCGGCTCCTGGACGCATTTGGCAGCCCGGCGTTCCATCGTTCGCGGTCAGCACCGGACCCGGAAATGGAGGAGTTCGCGGGGGTGGGCGGCCTTCAAGCCATCGCAGAGAGTCTTGCAGCAGTGGAGCTGGGCGGCCCGAGGCACAACAGGCTGGAGCACCAGAGGACGGAGCACAGTTCAGAGCGCAACCAAATCTCCCAACACAAAGAGGGCTCCCCCGGTCCGGCAGGCACGGAAGCTGATTCGCCGTTTAACGACCGTCTCATGGACAAACTCTCAGCGCACCGTTTGCGCGGTCCCCTGCTTGCCCTGGTAGGTAACCTGACGCATGCCGAGGCAAGGACGCTCGCCCCGGCGGCCGGCTATGGCGCCAACGCCTTTGCCTTGGTGATGACCGATGCTTCACGGAACAACGAGGAAGTACTTGAGATCTTGCGCCTCGCCGGCTGGAAGGCAGCAGCTGTGACATCGAAGACCCAGTTGACGGCTGCCTGGTCAGCCTTCGATGCTGGCGGCATCGTAGCAGCCGCCGACGCGGCCATGGACGTCCGGCGTGGAGCGGCGGTGCCACGATGACCGCGACATCCCACCAGGGCTCCCCCAGCGCTCCGACGCAACCGGGTGGAACTGCCCGCGCGCCTTCGTCCACGAAGCCGTCCCGGCCTCAGGTCCCGGGTCCAGGGCCCTATCCATGGGCCATGGCAGGATCAGTGGTGGTTGCTGTGCTTGGTGCGGCATTGTCCTTGAACGGTGTCCTCCGGGGTTGGGCCTGGTTCATGCCGCTGATCACCACCGTGGTAGTGGTGGCACTGACGCTTGCTGTCCTCCGGGCGCTACGGGCCCAGCCGCTGATCGCGACTTTGGGCTCCTTTGCCACCTTGGCAGCTGTGCTCAGCTTCATCTTCTGCCGCCAGGAGAGCCTGGCGGGGTTTATTCCTACCACCGAAACCTTCACCGCCGTCGGACGTCTGATCAAACGGGCCGCCGAAACCGTGGTGTCCGAAAGCGCGCCGGTGGCACCAAACGCTGGAATCGTCTTCGTTGTGTGTGCCTGCCTGGGGCTTCTGGTGATCCTCATTGATGCCTTGGCCGTCCCACTTTCCATGCCTGCGGCCAGCGGCATCGGCCTGCTGGCGGTCATGGTGGTTCCGGCCACCATCAAGCCGCAGAGCGTGGGAGTAGCGGGATTCATCGGCGCGGCCGTGGGTTATTTGCTCATCCTTGGGTGCAGCCACTGGTTCGCCCCTGATGCCAGGCTCCAGTCCGGTTCGGGGCGTGGTGCCGGCCAGTTCAGGCGCTCAGTCATCACTGGTGGATTGGCACTGGCATTGACCATGACCGTGCCCTTGGCCATACCGGGTTTCGAGACCGGCACGTTTCCGCAGGGTTCACGGCTCAGCCCGTGGGGCACCTCCAATGGGCTTAATCCCATGATCACCCTGGGCAACAGCCTCAGGAGTCCTACCGGTTCGGGTCGCATCACGTATGCCACGAGCGCCAACGCACCCCTGTATTTGAGGTCAGTCACCATTGACCACTTCGACGGCGAAACCTGGGCTCCGGATGATCGTGCAGGCGAGCGCCGCGTAGGTGCGGACAGGATCGAGACGGGGTATGCCGTCCAAGGCGAGGTGGTCAATGCCGTGACCTCCGTCAACGCAGGCCTGTTCACCAGCCCTTACCTTCCTGCCCCGTTTGCTCCGGCTTCGGTGAACGGCCTCAACGGCCGCTGGACATGGGATCCGGCCACTTTGAGCATCATGAGCACGGAGACTACCACCCGTGCGCAACGGTACGTCGTCTTCTCCGCAGCCCCCAGGATCACATCAGAGTCCCTGTCCCAAGCCACTTCCGTTCCGCAGGGCATTTCAGAAGACTTCCTGAGGATCCCGGGCAACCTTCCAGACATCGTGCGCCAAACAGCCGATACCGTTACGGCATCCGCGGGCAGCAACTACGGCAAGGCGCTGGCCCTCCAGAAGTACCTGCGTTCCGGCGAGTTCATCTACTCCCTGCAAGCTCCTGTGCAGAACGGCTATGACGGTAATGGCCTCTCTGTCCTGGCTGATTTCCTTGCAGTGAAGAGCGGCTATTGTGTTCATTTCTCCTCAGCCATGGCCGTGATGGCGAGGGCCGAAGGCATTCCGAGCCGCATTGCCGTCGGGTACGCGCCTGGCCGCCTCACGGGCGAGTCCGTGGCTTTGGTCGGCCAGGGTTCCTTCCCGGAGTACGAGGTAGACGCCCGGGATGCTCATGCATGGCCCGAACTGTATTTTGAGGGCCTGGGCTGGGTTCCCTTTGAACCAACGCCGTCGCGGGGCGTCGTCCCCGAATACGCCACGGAATCCTCTGTTCCCAGTAATCTCAGCACCAACGCAGATGAGAAAGAAGTCCTCACAACCCCCGCCCCGCCGGCAGCAGCGCCCGTCCCGATTCCCGGGGTGGAGAGCCCTTCGGCGGGTTCAGCCACTACCAACCCGCTCCCCGCGATCGCCGCCGCGGCGGCCGGGGTGTTGCTGCTCGCCGGATTCCTCTGGTCCCCGAGGCTGAGCCGGACGGTCCTCCGGCGACGCCGGCTGAACCAAAAACCTCCGGATGAGACCGGCATCCCTGGTTTCAAGGATCCTTCCCCCGTACTTGCGTGGGAGGAGCTGCAGGACCTCGCTACCGATTACGGCGTGCCATCGACACCCAGCGAGACGCCCCGGCACTTCTCCGTCCGGCTGCGCTCCAGTGCCGCTCTTGGAGACTCGGGAGGGCTCGACGACGCCGCGCACGCAGCAGTCGCTTCCCTCACCTCGGATTTCGAACGGCAACGCTACGGTCGCATGGCAACGCCGGCGCCGGCAGCGGCGGGCCGTATCGCCGTCGTCCGTGAGGCGCTGCGAAACAATGCCCGGTGGTTGGTGCGCTTCCGCGCTGACTGGCTGCCGCCGTCGATGATGCAGCGCTGGGTCCATGCGCTCGGGGCGCCGTTCCGGGCTGTTGGAAGACTCGGCAAGGCCCTGGGCCGGGCGGTTGCCCGGTGGTGGCACAGATTCAGGGGCCTGCTCCCCCAGCGCCGCTAGATTCAGGCCCGGTTCAGATCCGTTCGCGGTCAGGACAACCCGCGGTAAAGCAAAGGCCCGACGCCGGAACTTATGGTTCCGGGGCCGGGCCCCTGCGTATGTCAACCGTTCTTGTTGCGAGAGCGGCGGACCGGATCCTGTGCGGCCTAGTCGGCGTAAGGGTCCGCGATACCTACGTACTGGGTGTAGAGGTACTCTTCGATGCCTTCAGAACCGCCTTCGCGGCCCAGGCCGGACTGCTTGACGCCACCGAACGGTGCAGCGGCGTTGGAGATGACGCCTGCGTTGAGGCCGAGCATGCCGGTCTCGATACGTTCGCTGATTCGAAGGCCGCGGTTGAGGTCCTTCGTGAAGACGTAGGCCACCAGACCGTATTCGGTGTTGTTGGCCAGGCGAACAGCGTCATCCTCGGTGGAGAAGGTGATAATCGGCGCTACCGGCCCGAAGATCTCTTCCTGCAGGATGCGGGCATCGGCTGCGACGTTCTTCAGCACGGTGGGCTGGTAGAAGTAGCCGGGACCCTCGACGGCGGCACCACCGGTGACGGCTGTGGCACCTCCCGCTACGGCTTCGGAAACGAGGGCGTGAACGCCATCGCGGGCCTTGCCGTCGATCAGCGGACCAACCTTGGATTCAGGCTCCGTACCGCGAGCGGTGGTCAATGCACCGATCTTGGCGGCGAACTTCTCCGCGAAGGAATCAGCCACGGACTCGTGCACGATGAACCTGTTCGCGGCGGTGCAAGCCTCGCCCATGTTGCGCATCTTGGCGGCAATGGCACCTTCAACGGCCTTGTCCAGGTCAGCATCTTCGAAGACCACGAACGGGGCGTTGCCGCCCAGTTCCATGGAGGTGCGCAAAACCTTATCCGCGGCTTCACGGATCAGGGCCTGACCAACCGGGGTGGAGCCGGTGAAGGAAATCTTGCGGAGACGGTCATCCTTGATCAGCGGACCCGTGACGGCACCGGCGGTGGAGGTCTGAATGACGTTGAGGACACCGGCGGGCAGACCGGCTTCCTGCATGACCTGAGCGAAGAGCAGGCTGGTCAGCGGAGTCAGGTTTGCAGGCTTGAGCACCATGGTGCAACCAGCAGCGACGGCGGGGGCTACCTTGCGGGTGGCCATGGCCAGCGGGAAGTTCCACGGGGTAATCAGCAGGCAGGGGCCCACCGGCTTCTTCTGCACGAGCAGGCGGTTCTTGCCATCAGGAGCAGCGGAGTAGCGGCCGGACACGCGGACTGCTTCCTCGGAGAACCAACGCAGGAACTCGGCACCGTAGGTGACCTCACCGCGGGCTTCGGCAAGGGGCTTGCCCATTTCAAGGGTCATCAGCAGTGCGAAGTCTTCGGCGCGCTCGGTGACCAATTCGAAGGCGCGGCGCAGGATTTCACCGCGTTCGCGCGGTGCCGTGCGGGCCCAATCAGCCTGGGCGGCAGCAGCGGCGTCGAGCGCGGCAGCGCCGTCCTCAGCACCGGCGTCGGAGATGCTGAGCAGGACCTTGCCCGTGGCCGGGTCCTCAACATCAAAGGTCTTTCCAGAACCAGCCGGGCGCCACTGACCGTTGATCAGCAGGCCGGTAGGGACGGAAGCCAGCAGTTCGCTTTCGCGTTCAACCGTGACAGTCATGGCGACTCCTTCGTCTAGGGTGCTTTGGAGAATTGCACCACTGGGGTTCGTTGCCGGAAGTGGCTTGAATTACTGCCACGGTACTGCCACCCGAGAAGCAGTGTCTACGCCTTCACGCACTGCCACAAGGCCGCCGTTTTGTGCAGCTGCACAGCGTCCGTCAGCGCGCCGCGAGGACTGCCGAATAAAGCTCCCGCTTGCTGACGCGGGCATCGTCGGCCACTGCGGCCACAGCTTCCTTCAAGCGGATACCTTGGGAAATGAGTTCGTTCACCGCGGCGACATGGTCCTCAGGCTTGCCGGGTTCCTGTTCGGGTGCACCGCCCACCACCACAGCGATTTCGCCACGTACTTCGTTGTTCTCCGCCCACTCCAGCAGTTCACGCAACGTGCCGCGGATGACTTCCTCGTAGGTCTTGGTCAGCTCGCGACACACGGCCACACGGCGATCGGCCCCGAAGCGCTCGTGCAGTGCGCGCAACATGACCTCAAGCCTGTGTGGGGCCTCAAAGAAGACCATGGTGCGGCGTTCGTTTGCGAGGTCAAGGAGACGTGAGTTCCGATCCCCCGACTTCCTCGGCAGGAATCCTTCAAAGCAGAAGCGGTCGGTGGGCAAGCCGGACAGCGCCAAGGCCGTCAGCACCGCAGAGGGTCCGGGAACGGCAGTTACTGTTAGTCCGGCGGCAACTGCGCCCTCCACCAAACGGAAACCCGGGTCGGAAACCGCGGGCATGCCAGCGTCGCTGACCATCAGGATGGTCTTGCCGGCGCGCACGTGGTCTAGGAGTTCACCAGTCTTGGCCACTTCATTGTGCTCGTGGTAGCTGATGACGCGTCCGGTGACCTCGACGCCCAGCGCCGTTACCAGCCGGTGCAAACGCCGGGTGTCCTCTGCAGCCACAATGTCTGAGGTGCCAAGGAGTTCAACCAAGCGCGCGGATGCGTCGCCCACATTGCCGATGGGTGTTGCGGCAAGCACGATCCTGCCGACGCCGGGAGTTGCACCGGAATCAGCGGCAGCGGCTGACTCATCCAGGTCGTCGTTGAAGGGTGTCTCGTCCGGGGTGCTGCGTTGTTCGTCCACCTGCCAAGCCTAATGCCGCAGGGGCTTCAAGGATGCAGCCGCGGGGTTCAGGGATACAGCAAGGATGGAAAGGTAGCATGAGCGGGTGAACCAGTCGCCCATTCCTGCTACCGCTTCCGGATCTCCGGTGGTGTCCCCGGCGACCCCGGAACCAGCAGACATGGCTGTGAAGGTAAGCAGCGGTCAGCCGGATGCACCCAACCGCGAAGTCGGGTTAGCACCTCGGCAGGCGGCGGCGTTGAACGACAGCCCCGGCGGAACTTTGCCTGGCCGCGTGCTGGAAGGCCACCGTTGGATCGTCCGACCGGCCGAGGCGTACACCGCCCAAGCGTTGAAGGAACGCCTGATCGGTGGTGTGCAAAGCTGGCGCGACTACCCGGCCTCGTTGCGCTTGTGGTTTTGGCTGATCCCCACCATTACGGCGCTCCTGGGCGGCATCCTCCGCTTCTTCCGGCTGGATACCCCGCATAGCCTGGTGTTCGACGAAACGTACTACGTCAAGGATGCCTACTCCTATGTGGTAAGTGGCTACGAACGCAGTTGGCCGGCCAACGCAAACGATTCCTTCAATGCCGGCAACCCGGACATACTACTCAACACTCCCGAGTACGTGGTCCACCCGCCGGTCGGTAAATGGATGATTGCCTTCGGGATGTGGCTGTTCGGCGGAGACAACCCCTTTGGCTGGCGGTTCGGCGCGGCTTTGGCAGGCACCCTGACGGTGTTCCTCGTTTCACTCATCGCACTGAAGCTGTTCCGCTCGCACACTCTCGGTGCTGTTGCCGGGCTCCTGCTGGCCACCGATGGCCATCATCTGGTGCTCTCCCGTACGTCGCTGCTGGACGTCTTCCTGGCACTCTGGATACTGGCCGCTTTCGGCGCCCTATTGATGGACCGCGACGACGGCCGCCGTCGTCTGGCTTCCCGTCTCGCCGCTCAAGCGGCTGCTTCGCCGGGACACCGTCCCACACCGACCCAACTGGTTGCGGGCCCTTGGCTTGGAATGCGGTGGTGGCGACTGGTTGCCGGCCTCTGCCTTGGCCTGGCTGTGGGAACCAAATGGTCGGCGCTGTTCTTCGTGGCCGCCTTCGGACTGATGACCGTGCTGTGGGACCTGAGCGCCCGGCGTATCGCAGGCATCCGGAGCTGGTTCAGCGCCGGCATCATCAAGGATGGCCTCCCCGCCTTCGTGACCATCATCCCGGTTGCCGCCGTCACCTATGTGCTTAGTTGGATGGGTTGGTTCCTCTCGAAGGACGCTTACTATCGGCAGTGGGCTGCCACCAACCCGGCCCCCGGCTGGGACTGGCTGCCCAACTCCGTTCGGTCCCTGGCGCACTACCACCTTGAAGCCTACAAATTCCATCAAGGCCTCAGCTCCGACCATCCGTATGAGTCGAGCCCGTGGACGTGGCTCATCATGGGCCGTCCCACTTCGTTCTTCTATCAGACGCCCAAACCGGGTACCCCGGGCTGTGTTGTTGAGACGTGTTCCTCGGCCATCCTGCCGGTGGGCAATCCAGTGCTGTGGTGGGGTGGAACCATCGCCTTGGTCATCTTGCTGTTCTGGTGGGCCGGCCGCCGCGACTGGCGTGCCGGTGCCATCCTCGCCGGCGTAGCCGCCGGTTACCTTCCGTGGTTCATGTACCCGGAACGCACCATGTTCATCTTCTACGCCGTTTCCTTCGAACCGTTCCTGGTTTTGGGCTTGACGTATGTGCTGGGGTTGGTATTGGGACGCAGCAGCGATCCCGTCTGGCGGCGACGATCCGGGTTTTACATAGTGGCCCTGGTCCTGGTGCTGGCAGTGCTGACCACAGCATTCTTCTATCCTGTGCTCACGGCGGAAGTCATCACCTACCAGGAGTGGCGGATGAGGATGTGGATGCCATCGTGGATCTAGGAGGAGGCAAGCAGTGAGGGAAGCAAGCACGGAGCTTCTGGTCGAGGCGGACCCGAACACCAACGTGACGGACCTCCTCCTGGAACGCTGCCACAAGGATCCGTTCGGTAACCTGTACGCGCACAAAACCGCGAACGGCTGGCTGAACATTTCGGCCGCCAGGTTCCTGGCCGACGTCACTGCCTTGGCCAAAGGCCTGATCGCGGGTGGGCTCAATCCCGGAGATCCCGTAGCCGTGCTGTCCCGCTCAAGCTTTGAATGGACATTGGTGGACTTCGCCATCTGGATGGCCGGCGGAGTCACCGTCCCCATCTATGAGACGTCTTCGGGGAGCCAGATCGAGTGGATCCTCACGGACTCCGGAGCCAGGCGTATCTTTGTGGAGGACACTGCCAAAGCGAGCCTCGTCCATGCGGTAGTGGAACACTCAGCGGCCCTGGCTGAGGAACCTGTGGCCATCATCCGGATGGAGCACGACGGCGACGCACCCAACCTGACCAGCGTCTCCGCCGTCGGGGTCGGCATCATGGACGCCGAACTGGAGCGCCAGCGCAGCGCAGCGAACCTGTCGAGCCTGGCATCAATCGTCTACACCTCCGGAACCACGGGCAAGCCCAAGGGCTGCGAAATCACTCATGGCAATTTTGTCCTCGTGGCACGTAACGTCATCCCGTTCCTCCCCGAACTGCTCATGCAGCAAGACGCACGAACCCTGATGTTCCTGCCCCTGGCGCACGTCCTCGCCAGGGCTGTGCAGGTTGTTTGCCTCACGGCAGGCATCACGCTGGGACACAGTGCCGGCACCAGCGGACTCATGGCGGATCTTGGATCCTTCAAGCCCACCTTCCTGCTCGCCGTGCCCCGCATCTTCGAGAAGGTCTACGCGGGCGCCAGCCACAAAGCGGCCATGAGCGGTAAGTCCGCCCTCTTCTCGGCAGCTTCGGCCACCGCGGTTGAATATTCGACGGCGGTGGACCTCGCAAGCCGTGGTGAGGGGCAGGGACCGGGTTGGCTTCTGAGCCTGAAGCACACCACTTTCAACAAGCTCCTTTATCCCAAGGTGCGGGACGTTTTCGGCGGCGACGTCGGCTACACGGTTTCCGGAGCCAGTCCCCTCAGCCTCCGGGACAACCATTTCTTCCACGGCGCGGGAGTTCCCGTTCTTGAGGGCTACGGGCTAACAGAGACCACTGCACCCTGTACCGTCAACACTCCCAGCATGTCCCGCATCGGTACGGTGGGCATTCCCCTCCCTGGAACCACCATCAGGGTGGCGCAGGACGGCGAAGTGCTGGTCAAGGGCATTGGTGTCTTCAAGGGCTACCACAACAATGAAGAGGCCAATCGGGCTTCCTTCGTTGACGGCTTCTTCCGCACCGGCGACCTCGGCGAGCTCGACGCCGACGGCTTCCTGACCATCACCGGCCGCAAGAAGGACCTCCTGGTCACGGCCGCTGGAAAGAACGTGGCACCGGCCCCTTTGGAGGAGAAGCTCCGCGAACACCCCCTGGTGGGTCAGGCAGTAGTGGTCGGCGACGGCCGGCCCTTCGTCGCGGCACTGGTCGGATTGGACCCCGAAGGACTTGCCGACTGGAGCGCCGAGAACAAGGCCGGCGCCCTGACCCCCGAGGAAGCCGCTGGCGATGACCGGGTAAAGGCGGCTGTTCAGTCGGCAGTGGACGAGGCCAACAAGCTCGTCTCGGCTGCCGAGTCGATCAAGAAGTTCGCTTTCATCACGGCCGAACTCAGCGTCGAGTCAGGGCACCTGACGCCCTCGCTGAAGCTGAAGCGGGCCGCGGTGCTCAACGACTTTTCAGCGGCTGTGGAGAAGCTCTATGCGAAGTAGATTCCCCGCTTGGCTGGGCCACCGCAGATGCAGCACGGCACGGGACGTACCTGCTAGCGCGTAATTCCTGTGGGTTCCTTGCGGAGGCTGTCGGCGTCGTCGTTCGTGGAAGCCGCCTCGCCAAGTTCCTCGCGGTCCTCGTCTGTTTGTGCCGTCGCAAGGCCGCGACGCCGCTTGGTAGGCCACGTGAAGATGAATGTCAGCGTCGCTGCGAGGAACACCAGTGCCCCGATGACAATGCCCGCGTCAATCCAGAACTGTCCCGGGAAGAGCCGGATGAGGGTGTCTTCCAGCGAGAATGTCCACGTTCCATTCGCGAAGAAGATGCGGTGGAACTCGGTAAAGAACTGCTGCCAGCTCAGGACGGCCAAAACGGCGAGGCCAATAATGACGACCAGCGTGACGATTGAACCGGCAAAGAGTCCGCGGCGGATCCCGCCCGTGCTTCTCTTACGCAGATACAGGATGGCGATGATGCTGAGGATGATGAGCAAAAGCCCGGCCCCGAAGGAGGACAGAATGACCAGCTTCACGTCGGCCATGTGCGACACTTCGCTGTCGGTGAAGAGCTTGTCGCCGTCCTGGTTGACCAAGCCTCCCAGGTAGCGCGGGCCGGCCCAGTTACTGAGGTAATCAACCGCATATGAGCCATACGTCATACGGTCATCAGTGCTGAAACCGTAGCCGTCGCCGGGGAAGCCCGGGCGGTTGTACTCCACCCAGAGAAACAGCGGGCTGGTGACTGCCCGCACGGCAAGCACCAACAGGATCACCGGGTAGAAAACCGCCAAAAGCACCTGGAAGATCCGCGGGCCGATCGGTTTCACCTTTGCTGCTTGCTCGCGTTCAGCGTTTCGTCGCGCCACTTCGTCTTCCGGAGGACGTATCTGAAGAGCCGACGTCGGCAGGGGTTCTGAGTAGTGCGCCGGCTGCTTGGTGCTGGAAGCGCCCGCGAGGGTGTCGGCGAACAGCGGCGGCTCGACTTCCCCCTCCGCCGCTTCTGCAGCTTTGCGGTCCGCGCGGCTCCCGGGCTGGCCGGTGGCAGGCGTCGCGGTAGTGGGAGTTGACGCAGTGTTGACTGACGGCTTCGCGGCCGACGGCGTTGCCCCGGTCTTGTGTGTGGCTCCGGTGCCGGCCGCAGATCCGGTGCTGGCTGCAGGAGTGGCCGCAGATGCACCACTGGACGTCTTCGGCTTCATCCAGTCGAAGGCCGGTTCATTGGGGTCCTCATGGACGTCCGTGTCCGGTTCTTGTGGTTTTGGGCTCTTGTCGCTCACAGCGGGTTTCACTTCCGTAGGCATCCACCGGCGATTGCTTGCTGCCGGCTCTCTTGTCTGCATTCGAGCCTACCGCCCGGCATTACACTGACACGCGGTGCCACCCCGGCTGCGACCAGATTGAAACGTAACTGTAAGGTCTACGATGCAATGCTGCGATACCCGGCGTCGTTGGCATCCATATCTCCTGTAACGCCCGCGCGGACTGCCTTCCCACCGAGCACCAACGTGTAGACCCAGTACCCGGCCAAAACCAGAGCACCGATGGTGATCTTAGCCCATACGGGAAGGGGGCTCGGCGTCACAAAGCCTTCAACAATGCCCGAAACCAGCAGGACGAGCACCAATCCCAAAGCAACGGTAATCAGCGACCGGCCTTCATCAGCCACAGCTTGCAGCCTTGTCCGCGGTCCGGGCCGAACCATAGCCCAGAAAATCTTTAGCCCCGCCGCGCAGGCAATGAAGACAGCAGTGAGTTCCATGAGGCCGTGCGGAAGGATGTAGCTGAAGAAGATGTCCATCTTCCCCGTGGCCAGGAAAAGTCCCGCCGCGATTCCCAGCGCCTGCGCGTTCATGAACAAGATGAAGGGCACCCAGAATCCGGTAATGCCAAAAGCCACAGCTTGTGCGGAAATCCACGCATTGTTCGTCCACACCAAGCCGGCGAACGAGGCCGCGGGGTTCTCGGAGTAGTAGTCGATGAAGTCTTCGTCCACATACTGCTGCACCTTGGCATCGCTGGACGCCACGGCCCTCAGCGCCTCCGGTGAAGTGCCAATCCACAAGGCATAGGCGCCCGCCACCAGGACGAAGGCAAGCCCGCACCAAATGGTCAACCATCGGATCCGGTAGAAGGCCGCGGGAAGGGAAATCACGAAGAACCGTGCCAGGTCCTCCATGAAATTGGAGCGGGCCCCCGTGAACCTAGTCCGGGCCTGAGCCAACGCTGCAGACAAGGATGCCGACAACCCTGTCTCGGGCGCCACGGACCGGATCAGGGACAAGTGCGCGGACACTGTCTGGTACAGGCGCAGGAGTTCATCCGCTTCGGCGCCCGTAAGCCTTCGCTTATGCGCCAGGAAATGAAGCCGCGACCATTTGTCCCCATGTACGGCCGAGAAGGCATCGATGTCCACGCCACCACCCTAGCGCCTGTATCCACCGGCAGGTCAGCCCGCCGCTAGACTCGTTGCAGCGGGCAGTCGAGTGGCCCGAAGCGTTGGCGAAACATGGGGGCAGGCATGAGTTCAATCATCACAGGCGAGGCCGTGGTCCTCGAACTTCGCCCGGCCTCCTTCGCAGCGCGTGCGCTGGGGCTCGTCCTGGACGTCATCTCCCAAGTCGTCCTTGCCATACTGCTGATCATCCTGATCACGAGCGCCTCCCGCGATCTCGACGACGCAGCCATACAGGCAATGGTCCTCGGCAGCGTCATATTCTCGGTGGTCATCGTCCCCGTGACCGTGGAAACCCTGACACGGGGGCGATCCTTGGGAAAGCTCGCAACAGGGCTCCGCATAGTGCGCGACGACGGCGGATCCATCCGTTTTCGGCACGCCCTCATCCGCGGGCTCCTCGGATTCCTGGAGATCTACCTGACCTTCGGCGGCCTCGCAATCGGAGTTGCACTGTTCAACGACAAATCCAAGCGCCTCGGCGACATCGTTGCGGGCACCTACTCCCTCCGGCAACGAGTACCCTCAACGCCCCGCATCATGCCCGTAGCCCCGCACCATTTGCAAGCATGGGTGGCCATGGCAGATATCGGCAGGGTACCGGATGCCACCGCTCGCCGGGCAGGAACCTTCGTGCAGCAGGCCTACCTGATGGCACCCGCCTCACGCATTAACATGGCTGCCTCGCTCGCATCGGAACTCGCAAGGTACGTCGCCCCACCCCCGCCGGCCGGCACCATCCCCGAAGACTACATAGGAGCAGTCCTCGGGGAACGGCGCAACCGCGAACTCACACGGCTCCGCCAAGCGGAGCAGCGAAACGCGACCGTAGGGGAACGACTCAGGAAGCTGCCGTTCACTAACGGTTAGTGCCCCCGCTACCGGCCGACGCCAGCCATCGCCGGTCGGCCGCCGTCCTCGGCGCGCTCGCTCGTTCCTCGCTTAGACGCACGCTGCCGGACGCCGGCCGACCGGCTAGTCCCGATACCGCTGCAGTCACCAGTGATCCGGTCTTGTGAGTCGTGGGGTAGCTGGGTGGAGGGGTCGCCTTCAGCGGCGTTGATCTGCGGTTGGGTCAGGTAGAGCGCGCTGGAGAGGTCGGCTCCCATCAGATCAGCGCCGCCCAACCTGGCGTCGGCACCCGGTTGGCGGCCGGCGTCGAGCCTTGGCTTGTCCTCGGCCCCGTAGGAGGCGCGTAGTTCTTCGCTAACCTCCGTCAGGAGTGCGCGGACTTCTCCATGGAGAGTTTCGACGTCGGTGGCCAGGACCGTGGACGCATCACCTTGTGCGGCGGCCGTTATGCGCTCGGAAAGGTGCTCCGCTGTGAATGCGAGGTCTGGATCGAACATCCGTTGCCGGGCTTCGACAATCTTAACGGCAGGACTACCGCTGGGCGTAGCTCGCCCACGGAATGTTCCAGTCGCCGAAGCCTTCCAGCGGCTCCACTGCCGGTGCGCCGGTGTTCAGGATCTGGACAACGTCACCGGTCTTCATGTTGTTGAAGAACCACTCAGCATCCGCCGGCAGCAGGCCCACGCAGCCATGCGAGACGTTAGCTACTCCAATGGAGCTCCATGCGGCCTCAAGGGCCTGGTGAACGTACACGCCGGACCACGTCAGCCGGTTGGCATATTCCACTACGAGGGGCGGGTAATAGCCTTTGTCACCGGGCTTCAGGCCAATTGTTCCGGCGTTGAAGTTGGAGTGGCGTTCCTGTTCCATGATCACCGCGTACCCGGTGGGCGAAAGCCAGTCTTCCCCGCCAAGGGACACAGGAGCCGTGTGAACCAACTGGCCGTCGGAGTACACGTTCATGGTCTTGGTTTTGTCGTCCACCACGGCCACTCTCTGGGGGCCGGTGGTGAACGTTGAGACCACGTCAGCGTTGCCGATCATGTTGTTTCCGAAATCGACGCCCAAAAGCTTCATGTCCACGGTGACGGTGGTGCCGGACGCCCAGAAAGCCTCCGGACGGATTCTGACCTTCTTGTCCGAGTACCAGTGCCAGGCCACGGGTTGGCCGGAGGAGACCGTGATGGCCACTCGCTTCTCCATTGCCGCCTTGTCCACAACGGGCTCACTGAAGTTGATTTCAATGGGCTGCCCGGAGCCGGCTGTGGTGCCGTGGCGGGGGTAGATGGAAGCGTCGGCCTCGTAGGCGGCAGAAACCGTGGTGAAGGTTTGGGACTTCCTGGTCTCTTTCCCCGCAGTATCCACAACGGTGAAGGTGTAGCTGTATTGGGTTTTGAACTTCAGCACTTCCTGAGTGGTCCAGGTGCTGCCATCAGGGCTGGTCTTGCCTTGGACAGCCGTCCCGCCACCCACCGGTGCCAGGACTACGTCCTTCAGCTTGCCGTTGACTGCTTTGATCTGGGGACCCACAACAGGGTTCCACTCCACAGCTCCATCAAGCGGGGTGATCCCCAACTCTACTGGTTTGGCTTCGACGGTAGGAGTGGGCGCGACCGCCGAATCCTGCGTAGAACCTGCCAGCAGGCCCGGCACCGTGACCACGCCGATTCCACCCACGACAATAGCTGCGCAGACTCCAATGATGGCAAGGATCTTGCCCTTTTTACGTTTGGCGACTTCCGTCATGGTTCCCGTCATCCTGTCCCCCGCAAGCATTACCGAACACCCAATTCTACCGGAAAGGCCGGACACGCTGGTTGCGTGCCCGGCCTTTCGCCATCGATTTGGGTACCGCCGGGGGCGGACTATGCAGCTTAGTAGCGGTAGTGCTCAGGCTTGTACGGACCCGCAACATCCAGGTCCAGGTAGTCCGCCTGGTCCTTGCTCAATTCCGTCAGCTCCACGCCCAAAGCATCCAAGTGGAGGCGCGCAACCTTCTCATCAAGGATCTTGGGAAGGACGTAGACCTGATTCCGGTACTCGCGCTCACCGGCGGGCTGGTCCTTCTTGGTCCAGAGTTCGATCTGCGCAATGGTCTGATTGGCGAACGAGTTGCTCATCACGAACGACGGGTGGCCCGTGGCGTTGCCCAGGTTGAGCAGCCTGCCCTCGGACAGCACAATGATGGACCGTTCGGAATCCGTCCCGGCCTCGAACACCCACTCGTGGACCTGCGGCTTGATCTCAACTTTCCTGACGCCCGGAATCCTGGCAAGCCCGGCGATGTCGATTTCGTTGTCGAAGTGGCCGATGTTGCCAACGATCGCTTTGTTCTTCATGCCCAGCATGTGCTCGGCCATGATGACGTCCTTGTTGCCTGTGGTTGTGATGAAGATGTCGCCCTGGGCGAGCACCGTCTCCAGCTTGGCAACCTGGTAGCCGTCCATAGCGGCCTGAAGAGCACAGATAGGATCAATTTCAGTGACAATGACACGCGAGCCCTGTCCACGCAGCGCCTCAGCGGCGCCCTTGCCGACGTCGCCATAGCCGCACACGACCGCCACTTTGCCGCCCATCAGGACATCCGTGGCCCTGTTGATGCCGTCCGGCAAGGAGTGGCGGATGCCGTACTTGTTATCGAACTTGCTCTTGGTGACGGAGTCGTTGACGTTGATGGCCGGGAACAGCAGCTTGCCCTGCTCCGCGAGCTGGTACAGGCGGTGCACACCGGTGGTGGTTTCCTCGGTGACGCCTTCGATGCGGGCAGCCAGGCGGGTCCACTTCTGCGGATCAGCGGCAAGGGTCCTGCGCAGGAGATCCAGGATGAGGACGTATTCCTCCGGATCATCCTCGCTGGCCGTCGGCACGGCACCCGCGGCTTCGAATTCGACGCCCTTATGCAGCAGCAGTGTGGCGTCGCCGCCGTCGTCGAGAATCATGTTGGGACCCAACTCCGGGTTGGTGTCCGCACCAGGCCAGGTGAGGATCTGCTCCGCAGTCCACCAGTACTCCTCAAGTGTTTCGCCCTTCCAAGCGAAAACCGGAACACCCTGCGGGTTTTCCGGGGTGCCCTTGCCGACGACGACGGCGGCAGCGGCTTCGTCCTGGGTGGAGAAGATGTTGCAGGAAGCCCAGCGAACTTCTGCGCCCAAGGCAGTGAGGGTTTCGATGAGCACTGCGGTTTGGACCGTCATATGCAAGGAACCGGCAATCCTTGCACCCTTGAGGGGCTGCTCCGCGCCGAACTCCGCGCGAAGGGACATGAGGCCCGGCATTTCGTGCTCGGCAAGACGGATTTGGTGGCGGCCGGCCTCCGCAAGAGTGATATCAGCCACTTTGAAGTCAAAAGTCATGGAAGTCCTTAGGGGTACCGTGCGAAGTTGATGGAAGAAAGCGCCTCAGGCCTTGGAATCGTGCTGGCCTGAGGTTGCCGCATTAGCTGCGGCCAGCAGTTCGGGAGGCAGGAGCAGCGGGATGCCGTCCTCAATGGTGTAGCGGAGCTTTTCGCCTTCCGCAGCGGCATCGGTGGAAACCAACTCATCGCCCTCTTGGACCAGCGGTGAACCCGTAACGGGGCAGCGCAGGATGGACAACAGTTCAGGACTGACCTTTGGCATGAATGATGCTCCCTGGGTGGCGCCGGCATGGCGCCGCTGGCGGATATATCTGCAGATTCCAGACTACCGCGCAGGGAGATCCTGTTTTGATCCAGGCGACGAAATGCGTCCGGGAGCCGAAACTCAGGAGCTGAAGGCCGTCCGGCTAAGACGGCTCGCGGAGGATGCGCAAGTGCCCTCGACGGGTGCCTTCGGTGCCGGCGGGTGGCTCCATCTGAGGGTGGCTGTGCCGGGCTGAAGTTTCGGTGGTGGCCGAAGCCGCCTCCCTGACCGCGTTGGCAAGTGCCAGCAAGTCATCCGGGCCTGGCTCTTGCGGCGTTGTGGGCATGGCGAGGCGCAGGACTTCCCAGCCCCGCGGGACCGTGAGCGATTCTGCGTGCTGCGAGCAAAGATCGTACGCATGCGGTTCTGCGTACGTGGCCAGAGGACCCAGGACTGCGGTTGACTCTGCGTACACGTACGTCAAAGTGGCCACCGCGGACTGGCGGCAGGCTGATCTGGAACACTGACGAATGGCACCCACAACATCCCAGATTAGCGCCAATGGCCCCATACATTGCGCATTGCCCGCCCGTGCCCCACGAACTCAACGCGAGTATCCCCCGATGCGGCGCGGTGGGGCCCTTGATGTCGCGCTGGCGGTTCCTCAGGACTAAAGTCGATATATGCAGTCACAGCCACATGTTCCCGGGTTCAACATCCGGTGGACTGACGCCGATGGCGATCAGGCCCAGGAACACGCCGGTTCGGAAGCGCGGGGCTTCCGGCGACGCCGGCGAAACCGGCACGGACGGGGACTGCGTGGGGAGTTGATGCTCCCTAATCTCCCCGGCTTCCGCACCCGCTCGGAACGCTTTGATGACATGGTGCTGGACTCCGCCGAACGGCTTCAGGACATGTGGGGCAAACAGCTCGACGGCGTTCTCTTTGCGGTCGATGAGATTCCACCCAACCTTGAGCAGCTGGTTGCTACAGGAAACACCGCCCCCTTGGGCTCCTACACCCCCGGCGGCCGCGGCGAGGCACCTATGATCACGGTGTACCGCCGAGTGGTTGAGCAAGGCGCTGCTACCCGTGAAGAACTGCAGGACCTTGTCCACGACGTCGTAGTCGAGTACACCGCAGAAATGCTAGGCGTGCCCCCGGAAACCTTGGACCCGGTCTACCGCCGCCGGTACCAATAGCTTCCTTAGTAGCCGACTGAGACCGGGACCTTCTCAAGTCCCGCTGCCGCGTCCTGTATTGCCACGACGGAAACGTCTGCCCGTCCTTGCTTTCCAAGTACCAGCGCACCGTACACCGGGTCACCCGAAGCGGAAACCACGTAGCCCACCACAGCCGAGCCACCGGACTTGTCCGGCAGCCCGATCAGAGATGTGGTCCCGCCGGACATGTCCACATCAACGGTTTTGCCGACCTTTCCGTCAGCAGTCACGGGAGCGTAACTGACCGTGCCGCGCCCCTCGGGAACGCCGAAGCTCAAAGACCTCTGGCCTTCCCGCGGTACGGCCACCAAGTGCTGGCTGCCAAGACGGGCCGATGACGGCGACCACGCAAAGTCGGTTGGTTCCTCGGCTTTGGAACCGCGGGTGACCCTCGCCGATGCCAGGAACGATACATCCGAGCTGGCTCTGACGGTGTAGCTACCGGCCGGGACGCCATCAAGGTTAAGTGTGGATACTGTCCCGCCCTTAACCGTCACGACTCCCCCATTGGGAATCTTTCGTTCACCGTTGGCGCCGTAAAGACCGACTTGCACAACGGCGTCCGTGGATCCGGGGACTGCGATCTGGAGTGCCGGTACGGCATCCGCGAAACCTGACTTACCGGCCAGCGCCTTGACGGCCGCCGGATCCTGGATATCGACGCCGGACATCACCTGCAGGTTGGAAGGCGCCGAACCTGGCGAGAGGTACTCCACACCGCCTGGGGCGATTCCACGCAACACGCTCTGCTGGATAGTTGAGGCAACAGGACCGCCTGTGCTGCGCACGTGCACGGCTAGTTGCGATTCGCCCGGCGCTAGTCCAGCCAGGTTCACCGAGCGGGTGGTTCCGGGAGCCACCAGGAGACCACGTGCCCCGGGGGCCTGGATCTGTCCCTCGGATCCAAAAAGGTCAAGGTTTACTGTTGCCGGGGTCTCCGAGGCGTTGCTCACGTTCAGGACGGCTGTCCTGCCCACCGAAGTGTTGGCCCCCAGGAGCCAGGCATCGTTACCCGGTGGCTGGCATTGTGTTGACGCAAGGCCGCGAAGATCGCCGTCCGTAGCTGAGTAGCTAAGGTTGGCAGCCAGGGAGGCTTGCTCGTTTCCCAGGGCCTCGGCTCCCACAACCGAGGGAGACGCCACCGGGCTGATGTTCGCAACCCCGGCCGCGAGTACGGGCGGACCAACAGTGGGTGTAGGCGTGCTGGTAGGAGCCTTGGCGATCTCATCCACTGTCTCACCACCCAGCGAGGTCACGTTGCTCTCGGGCACAGTACCCGCCGGGTTGCTCAGCACCACTGCGTTCAGGGCGCTGGTGGCTGTGGTGGACACCGGGCTGAAGTCAGCATCCGTGCCCACCACGGTTCCGCTCACAAGCCTCGCGGGTTCCGGACAGACACCCATGGAACGGCCCGCGGGAACGTCAGCCTGCCGGATATCCATGGTGGTGCCCCCGGAAGGTTCCGGGACCATGGACGTCGCGGCCACGGCGCCTCCGCCCGCCGCAAGGATGGCCACCGCTGACAGGACGCCAGTGATCATTCCCTTGTTGGAGCTGCGGGACTTCGTGCTTCGGGAACTGGAACTGCCGGAATCGGAAGTGCGGACCTTGGAGCTCCCGGACCTCTTACCCGAACCGCTTGCTCCTCCCGTGTTCCCGGCACGGGACTTGGGTTTTTCCAGGCCTCCAGTGCTTTCGCCGGACACGCTCTTCTGGTCCTCAGACACTGCTGTACTCCTTACGGAGGGAGACTTCATCCCTCGACATACCGGTTCGGCTGCGGCGTGCGGGCATGGGAACGGCCAACAGGACCGTCAATCCAATCACCACAGCCTGCAGGATTCCGATCCATAAGGCCCAAGGGTTGGTGTAGCGGATTTCCAGGTCGCCGCCGCTGGCAGGCAACTCGAACGCCTGGGACCAGCCGGACGTGGTGGCCTTCAGTTGGCGGCCATCCAACCAGGCGCTCCAGCCCGGATCGGACCGTTCGGCGAGGACCACCTTTCGGCCCTCATTGCCCGATTCCACGGTGGCAGCGACATCCACGTCTTCGGATGGCAGCGCATTCAGTAAAGCGCCTTGGGAGTCCACGACGCGTACCCGGTGTGCCGTGTCCGCGGCAGTAGCCGCGGGCTGGTTCCGGGGAGTCACTCGCCACAGCCATCCGGCGTCTGTCTGGCCAACTGCTACGAGTCCCGGAACGGCGTCGATCCTGCTGGCCGTCAACTGTGCGGCGTTATCTGCTGCCTTGAGGACCACGAATCCGGCACCAAGTTGTTCAAGGTCGGCGCGGGGGTCCACGCCCGTCCCCGCCACGATGGTGGCCACTGCCCTGCGAAGGGATGTGGTGGCAGCGTCATCGGCTGCGATTTCCTCGCGTCCTGGCGCGCCAATGATGGTTCGTGCAGAGGCAATGGTGGACAAGCTGTCCAACGTGGTCCCGGCTCCCCGCATCAAGGAAGAGGAGAATGCGCCCTGCTCACCGGTGGTGATGACCAGCGTACGCGTTCGCTCCGGTCCCTGGCCACGGTCGACGGCGGTGGCGGGCAACGTGCCCGTATCCACCGGCCATATTTGCCGTTCGGCGCCAAGGGACGACGTCTTTTCGGCAGTGGTGGGTGCCGTAACGGGCACGGCAGTCGGCGTAGGCTGCACCACATTCTGAGCCGTCCAGGCAGCCATGCCGGCGAGCGGTCCGGCAACCAGAAGCGTCATGGTCGCGGCCGAGGCCATGCGCCGCAGCGGAAGGTGGCGCCGGGGAGCCTTGGGCATCTTTCGCGCTGCTGTGAAGAGCTTCTCAGCACCGAGAACGGCAGCGCCTAGAAGCAACATCCCTGCCGCTGATACAGCCGGGCCGGTGAACGGCCCAACAATCACGTTGTTATTGACCCCGGTGGCTACATGGCCCACCAGCCAACCGCTCGAAAGGGTAGCCAGGGCGACCAGCCAGAAAACCCGGGCCAACGCAGCGCGTTTACCCGGAACGAACAAGGCAGCAACCGCCAGGACCAGGACTGGTGCGATGACCAGCAGAGCCTGCAACAGAGCCCAGGGCACAGCGCCAGGACCGAAGATCGCCAGACCGGTCAAACCGCCGTCGATGTCGAAGGCAAGCGGCTGGCCAAGTAGTTGCTGCCACAACGGAGCAGCCTCAAACGTCAGCGGCATTCCGGGATCGGCGAGCAACGAGCGCGGCCTGTCCAGCACGGACACCACGTAGGGAAGGAACAAAGCGACAGTTGGCAGGAGCGACCACCACAGTGTTTTGCCTCGATGCCCGAGGACCACCGCGGCGAGAATCACGGCAACGGCGATGGGCCCCAACAATGACGGAGCAGAAGCCGTGACAACGGCCATGGCAAGACCTGCGGCGGCTGCGGCAGTCCATGACGGTGTCCCATTGATGCCAGGCTTACCGACGATCAGGGCCGGACGGCGGCTGAGTTGTGTCCCCGCCAAAGCGGCCCCTTGGGCGACCGCCGATCCCGAGGCGCGCAACAGCGCGAGGAGCAGCAACGGCATCATGACGTGCGCCACCAAGGCGCCGACACGGCCTTCGTTGATCGCGATCAGAAGTGCGGGAGCACCGGACCACGCTAGTGCCGCCGCTACCCGGAAGCGACGCTTGGTAGTCAGCGCGCCCGCCGCGAACCATGCGCCCAGTGCGGACAACGGCATGGCAAGGATCAGCAGCCAAACCATCGCGGTGTTGCCATCCCCGCCTCCAAAGAGCGAGAGCAGCCACAACACGTAGCCGAACGGATCGCCGTGTCCGGGCAGGCCTGCTCCTAACGAAATCCACCACGTGGACGCATTCGACCAAATGTCGCCTGGTGACGCCGAAAGAGGGAGGAGCCCGCCACCGGCAACGGTGCCTGAGCGAAGCAGCCCCAGCAGTCCCACGAGTGCTGCGGCGAGGGCTATCAGTGCAGCTGCGACGGCGCCTGTGCCCACCCAGCCACGTTCATTGGTGGCCAGTGCGGTGAAATCATCCGCCGCGTCCCCGCTGGGTTCAGGGGCCAAAAGGTCAGAGACAGCGGGAGTTTCTTCGGCGGGGCGGATTGCTTCCAATAACGAGCGCCTGTTGGCACGCACGTCCCGCGTGGGTGTCTGAAGTCCCCGGACCACGGACCTGTGTACCCGGCGTGTCCTGGCCGCAACGCGGCGACCCCTGGCTATGGCAACCGGGCGGACCAGGGCAGCAATGGTGGAGGTGAATTGGGAGAAGCCATATCCCGGTTCTTTGACCAGGATGCTCAGCATCAGTCGGATGATGGCGCCGAACAAGGCGCCCACTGCTTGGAACGGCACTTTCCACCAGGACGTGTGCTTGAGCCGCATATGGATCTGGGCTTTGCGCGCCGCGGAGGATGTTCCCAGGCCATGCGGGCGGTGCTCCACGTGGAACATCCGGGCACTGGGCACTACAACTACGCGATTGCCCGCAAGCCAGTTACGCCAGCAAAAGTCCACGTCATCGCCGCTGCCGGGCAAGGCCGGGTCAAAACCTTCCAGCAGTTCCCAGACGTCGCGGCGGATCAACATACCTGCGGAGTTCACCGCAAAAGTGTCAGTGCGGGCATCGTATTGCCCTTGGTCTACTTCGTCGGCGTCGATCAGGGTGAGGCGCTCAGCCCAGCGGCTGGTTGAAAGTCCCACATCAACCAGATGCCGCTTGTTGTCCCAGCCGAGCTGCTTACAGCCCGCCACGGTTACGGAGGGGGCGCGTTCAACCGCATGGAGCAGCTCCGCCAGGGCATCAGGCGCGGGAGCAGCGTCGTCGTGCAACAGCCAGATCCATTGCACGGAATCACCCTGCGTGACACCGTCGGCAGGAGCGAGCTCGTGCAGGCCGGCACGAACAGCCGCGCCAAAACCGGATCTTGCATGCTGATAAGAGGTGACGCTGTTCTGTCCGAGCGCTTCACGGAGCAAGTCCAGCGAGTTATCAGTGGAACCTGTATCAATGCCAATGGCGGCATCTGCCGAACGCGTCTGGTCCGACAATGCCGCCAAGGTCCTGGGGAGATAGTTGCCGCCGTCGTGGGAGACCACAACGGCGGTAACGTGTACTTCCTTGAGAATCAGACCGCTCGCTTCCTTAGCCGACGACGTTCCCGCTCAGAGAGTCCGCCCCAAATTCCGAACCGCTCGTCGTTGGCCAGGGCATACTCCAAGCACTGCGAGCGGACGTTGCACGCTCCGCAGACCTTCTTGGCGTCCCTGGTGGAACCACCCTTTTCCGGGAAGAAAGCTTCGGGATCTGTTTGTGCGCAGAGTGCGTCCGTCTGCCAGCCCAGTTCACCTTCGTCGTCGAAGTCCCCCTGGCTGGGAAGGCCGATCCACACAGGTTGCCCCGGCGTTTCAAGCGGACGACGCAGCTCCATGGGAGGGTCGTCCATATCTTCGTCCGGTCCAGCGGGCAGGTCCCCGACCAACGCCTCATGTGCGGCCAGGAGGGCAGTTGCCTGATCCTCCAAGGACTGCTGCACATTCTGGTTGTATCGGTCTGCCGCTTCCGGGTCCGCCGGGTCTACGTACCAATCCCCCGGCACTTCCCTCGAACGGTACTTCACCGACGCATGTTCTGCGACGACTGCATCTTCCTGGATACGCAACGCTTGCCCCATGGCGTCCCTCCTGATTTTGCAGCTGCTGCTTGGATGTGTTTCCGACTACCGGTGACGTTCCGGGAATCTGTGCAGCGGCGTTGATTACTAATTACACGCGTGTAACTACCCGCCAGTCAAGCCGCGCCGGGATAATAATCAAGAATCTGTAGAAACGTGGGATGCGCCACGCCCAACATTTTTCAGCCGCGCCCCGTGTGTCGGGGCGGCAAATGGAAGCGTTTGATCGGTTCAGGTGAACTTTCATTGAATTTCCGCGGAAAACCGCCCCGGGCCCCCAAGTCGACCATCGACTGGAAAAACTATAGTGTGTCGCATTTCACATTCGTGCTGCGAAGCCCACGGACGCGGCGCAACCCCCGTGGCAAGATTGACGCATGAGCATCCCGGCAGCGAACCTCATGACCGCCCTGCGATCCGGCCATTCAACGTCACCACGACTCACCTGGTATGGTCCCGACTCCGAACGGGTGGAACTTTCGGGGCGTGTCCTGGATAACTGGGTCGCAAAGACCAGCAACCTGCTGCAGGACGAATTGGATGCCGAACCCGGAATGTCCATCAAGCTGGACCTCCCGGCACATTGGAAATCCTTCGTCTGGGCCCTTGCAGCGTGGCAACTGGGAATGGAGGTGGTCTTCAACGACACCTCAGCGGATCTGCTGGCGACCGACAAGCCCTACGATGGTGCCGGTGCCGGCTTCGATGCAGTCGTCGCCGTGCCCCTCGCTGCACTTGCCATGCGCTGGCCGGGTGAGCTGCCGTCCGGCGTCGTGGACTATGCGGCGGAAGTCCGTTCCCATGGCGACGTCTTCATGGCTCATAACGAACCCGAGGCGGGCCTGCCCGCCGTACGCGGAACCTCAGGACTTCCCCACGAGGATCTTATTGACGGGTTTGCCGCCGCCCAGGAACCAGGCGTCCGGCTACTGGTACGCGCGGCGGACGGCCTGGAATCGTGCTTGGCAGCTTCTTTGGGGGCGTGGAAAGAGGACGGCTCCGTAGTGCTGGTCCACCCCGGGCTCGAAGTGACCGGGCACCTTCTGGAGAACGAGCGCGTCAGCCGTTCTTAACCGACGGGAATTCGCCGGTTGCCGGGTTGGCGCCGGACTCGGAGCCTGCCTTGGGCTTGTGGTGCAGTTCAATGATCTCGTGGTCATGCGAGAACTCGGGTTCGGCATCCAGTTCTTCGTTGAACACCCAGAAGCGGTAGGCGAAGAATCGGAAAATAGTGCCCAGGATGAGCCCCACAACGCTGCCGGCTATGAACAGTGACGGCTTGTCGTTGAGGTCAAGAATGTACTTGGCGAACCACACACAGCCCGACGCAATCAGGAGCCCCACAAGGTTCATGACGGCAAACAGCGCGGCTTCACGGACCACATTGGCCTGTTTACGGTGTCGGAACGTCCAGAAACGGTTGGCGACCCACGAGAAAATACTTGCCACAATGGTTGCAATGGCTTTGGCCCACACTTCGCTGCCGTGCATCGGGCCCGAAAAGAGCCAGATGAAGACCGCCGAGTCGATGACGAAAGCAACACCGCCGACGGCGCCGAACTTTGCTACCTCACGCCAAAAAAGTGAGGCAAGTCCGCGGATGCGATCTGCAAGTGTGGTGATCATGACCCTCCATGGCCGTTGAAAAAGTGGGCCGATGGGCCTCACCCATTTTAGCGCCGATTTCCTTGTGCTGCCTTTGAGGGCGCTGTGAGAACGCCGATACGGTCGCCTCACGCCGCAGAAAAACCATCCCAAAGGACGGCAGAATCAGTGATCCTGCCGGTGGTTCGGTAGGCTGAACCTTGTGACTTTTCCAGTAATTGGCGTTGTTGGCGGCGGCCAGCTCGCACGAATGATGGCTCCGCCCGCTACCGCCTTGGGCTTCGAACTCCGTGTTTTGGCCGAGGGTGAGGACGTTTCTGCCGTGGCTGCAGTGGCCACTGCACCTATTGGCGACTACAAGGATTTGGACGCTCTTCTTGAGTTCTCCAAGGGCCTGGACGTACTGACCTTTGATCACGAACACGTCCCCACGGAACACCTGCAGGCCCTCTTGGACGCCGGCGTCAACGTTCAACCCGGCCCTGATGCGTTGGTTAACGCACAGGACAAGCTGGTGATGCGGGCTGCAATCGACCGCTTGGGCCTGCCGAACCCCGAGTGGTCAGCTGTCAGCAGCGTTGAAGATCTGGTGGCCTTTGGCGACAGGATCGGCTGGCCCGTGGTTCTGAAGACCCCCCGCGGTGGCTATGACGGCAAAGGAGTCAGAATTGTCGACTCCGCAGACGATGCCTTGGAAACTGCCGACTGGTTCCAAGCCATGAACCCCCTGCTGGCAGAAGCCAAGGTTGATTTCAGCCGCGAACTCTCGGCCCTTGTTGCACGGAGCCCCAGCGGCGAATCCCGAGCATGGCCCGTTGCCCACACCATTCAAGTGGATGGTGTTTGCGATGAAGTGATCGCACCCGCCCAGAATATTTCCGTCGAAGTTGCAGCTGCCGCCGAAGAGGCTGCCCTGCGCATTGCCAACGAGCTCGGAGTCACCGGGGTCATGGCCGCTGAGCTGTTTGAAACCCCGGGAATCGGAGCAGGCTTCCTCATCAACGAGCTGGCGATGCGTCCCCACAACACGGGGCACTGGACGCAGGACGGCTCCATCACCAGCCAGTTCGAGCAGCACCTGCGGGCCGTGTTGGACCTTCCGTTGGGCGCAACTGATGCACTGGCCCCGGTGGTGGTCATGAAGAACTTCCTGGGCGGCGACAACCAGGACCTCTTTAAGGCCTTCCCCATGGCGTTGGCCTTCGAGCCCGCGGCAAAGGTGCACTCCTACGGCAAGTCCGTTCGACCGGGCCGCAAGATCGGCCATGTGAACCTGGTTGGCAGCTCGGTTTCCGACGTCGACTCCGTCCGCCAGCGCGCTACCGCCGTGGCCAACATCATCCGTGACGGCCGCAAGCCCGAGCAGACCACCTTTGAGGAGACCGCATGACTTCGGAAACAACAGCCCCGCTGGTTGGGCTCGTGATGGGCTCGGACTCCGATTGGCCGGTCATGGAAGCCGCCGCGGACGCCCTGGCCGAGTTCGGTATCCCCTTTGAGGCCGACGTCGTGTCAGCTCACCGCATGCCTACCGAGATGATCCGGTACGGCCAGACTGCCCACGAACGCGGGTTGCGCGTCATCATTGCCGGAGCCGGCGGGGCAGCCCACCTTCCCGGCATGCTTGCCTCCGTCACGCCCCTTCCCGTCATCGGCGTCCCCGTCCCCCTCAAAACGTTGGACGGCATGGACTCCTTGCTGTCCATCGTCCAGATGCCTGCCGGCGTTCCAGTGGCCACCGTGTCCATCGCTGGTGCCCGCAACGCTGGTCTCCTCGCCGTCCGCATGTTGGCTTCGGGAACTGACGAACTTGCATCGAAGCTCCGCGCAGACCTCCTCACCTTTGCCCAGGAACTGAATGACGTCGCCACCAAGAAGGGTGAAAACCTGCGCCACAAAGTGGAAGAGGTCTTCTCCCCTGCCAATGCCTCTGCCCGGAGCTCCCGCTAGGAAGGCAGCAGTTGATGACCACGCACAAGACCCCGAGTCAGCACGGTTCCGCCCTGACTGACCCCGTCCGCTATCCGTCCGGCGCAAGCGCCCCGGTGCGGACCAAACGCGCCTTCGTGCTGGTCCTCCTCACCCTCTTTGTTCCCGGCAGCGCGCAAATCGTTGCCGGGGACCGCAAACTTGGCCGCATTGCTTTGCGCGTCACCATCACTGTGTGGGCTCTGGCCTTGCTTACCCTGTTTATCGCCTTGGTGAACCGAACGCTGCTGCTCAGCGTAGTCACGCATCCGGTGGGTTCGTTGTTCATCATTGTGATCCTCGTGGCGTTGGCGTTGGGGTGGGCATTCTTGTTCCTCAATACCCTGAGGATCATCAGGCCCGCGCTCCTGGCACCGGGAATGCGTCCCATCATCGCCGTGGTCCTGGCGGTAACCACTGTCCTCGCCAGCGGATCGCTGGGCTATCTCGCCTACGTCTTGAACGTGAGCCGCAACGCAATCGGCAGCATTTTCAATGCAGGTCCCTCCATTGATCCTGTGGACGGACGATACAACTTCCTCATGATGGGTGGCGACGCCGGAGACGACAGGACCGGCCGCCGCCCGGACAGCCTTTCCGTCATCAGCGTCGACGCGAAAACCGGCGAGAGCGCCATCATCTCGGTCCCTCGCAACCTTCAGAACGCCCAATTCAGCGAGGGCTCGCCGATGCGCGAGATCTACCCCGATGGCTACAACTGCGGTGACGAATGCCTGATCAACGCCGTCAACACAGAGGTCACCAACAACCACCAGGATCTCTATCCAGGCGTCGCGGATCCCGGAGCGCAGGCCACCCTCGAAGCGGTGTCCGGCACTTTGGGTATCACCGTCCAGGCCTATGTCCTGGTGGACATGGACGGTTTCGCCAAACTCATCGATGCCATGGGCGGCATCCGTATCAAAGCCGGTGGCTGGGTACCCATCAGTGGTCCCGTCACTGACGAGGCCAACGGCATTCACGGCATGCCCGATGGCTGGATCCCTGCCGGGGACCAGCACTTGAATGGTTTCCAGGCCCTTTGGTACGGACGGTCCCGCGAATTCGTGGATGACTACGCCCGCATCGCGCGCCAGCAGTGCGTGCAGCAAGCCATGCTCAGGCAGTTGGACCCTGCGACGCTCCTCACCAAGTTCGAGGACATCGCCAACGCCGGTACCAAGGTGGTTGACTCCAACGTTTCCTCCAATCAGCTGGGCAGCTTTGTGGACCTCGCTTTGAAGTCCAAGAACCAGCCCGTCAAGCGCCTCACTATCGGTCCGCCGGACTTTGATGTGTCCTTCTCCACGGTGCCTGACTTTGACCTGATCCATTCCAAGGTTCAGGAATTGCTGTCCTCCTCCAACACCCCCAAGGCGAGCGACGCCGTCGTTTCCTATGATGGCGCCGGTGCGGGAGCCGTCATGGCCGCAGGCCCGCTCGCCGGTTCCGTTCCCGCCGGCCAGTTGCCGTCGCCGTCGCCGTCGGCTGATTTCACGCCGGTGACCACCACGCCGGACGGCACTCCGATCACCATCGAGTTGCTGAACGGCCTCAAGGCCCAAGGCGATGAGCAAGGCATCCGCAACCTTGTGGCAACCAACGGACAGTGCGCACCGCTGTAGCAGCCCACCCCACGTTCAGCGCAACGATAAGGACTTTCTTTCGTGTACCAGATTGAGAATGTTTTGCGACCCTATGCGTGGGGTTCGACGACGGCGATCGCCGGCTTGCTTGGTCGACCGGCATCAGGTGGTCCCGAAGCCGAAATGTGGATCGGAGCCCATCCGGACTCCCCCTCCACAGCCGTCCACCCCAACGGGGTCACCCAGCCCTTGGACGCGTTGATCGCTTCGGATCCCCTGCGCTGCCTCGGCTCGGAAAGCCTCGCCGAATTCGGACCCCGGCTGCCGTTCCTCACCAAGCTCCTGGCCGCAGAGCAGCCGTTGTCCTTGCAGGTACACCCCAGCCTTGACCAGGCTCGGGAAGGATTCGCACGGGAGAATGCGGCAGGGATGCCCGCCGATGCAGCGGACCGCAACTACCGGGATGACAACCACAAACCAGAGATGATCTTCGCGCTCACTCCGTTCAAGGCATTGTGTGGGTTCCGTTCACCTTCGGAGTCCAAGGACATCTTTGGGCACCTTGCCCACGTCCTTGATTCCGCGGCAGTGGACGTTCCGGATGTCATCAACGGGGTGATCGCAGATCTTGGCCAGCACGATGAGCCCGCAGCATTAAAAGCAGCGTTCAGCCGGCTCATCCAAGGTGGCACCAGCGTCTCCGACGCCATCAACGAGGTAGTCGCTGTCCTGTCCGCCGGCGCACCGCTGGAGCCGCACCGCGAAGCGTTGACCGCCATGGTGGACATCAATGAAGCCTTCCCCGGAGATCCCGGCGTCCTCATTTCCCTTCTTCTCAACCATCTTTCCTTGCAGCCTGGTGACGTGGTTTACCTGCCTGCCGGCAACATCCACGCTTATCTCCACGGATTGGGCGTGGAGGTCATGGCTTCCTCTGACAATGTCCTCCGTGGCGGACTCACGCCCAAGCACGTGGACGTCCCTGAGTTGCTGAAGACTGTGCGCTTCGAAGCGCTCGGTGTACCCCGCGTCGAGGCGAGCGGGACCGAGTTCGGGCAGGAATTGTACCGTCCGCCTTTCAAGGAATTCCAGCTGCAGCGCATTGAGCTTGGCCCGGGCGCCGAGCCGGTGCCGCTGGCGCAAACCGGACCCGCCGTCGTCGTCGTGGTGTCCGGTTCGGTGTTGCTCGACTCCCCCAAGAGCGATCTCAGGCTTCAGCGTGGCGCTGCAGCGTTCATCCCCGACGTCGAGGCCCCGGTGAACGTCCATCCCGTGCAGGGAGCGACAGAGACCAGTGTTGCCTTTGCGGTGACCACGGGGCTGGGGAACTGATTCATGGAGTTTTTCCTGCAAACGCCCGCATGGGCCGCTGTTCAGCGTTCCCTCGGACGCCGTGTGTATGAGCAGTCCGGGCCGGGCTGGAGTTTCCTCGCCATCGAGGAGAAGAACCCCGCCGGCAAGGTCATCTACACCCCCTACGGCCCCGTAGCGGAGTCAGTGGAAGCTTTCGACGCCGCCACTGCGGCCTTGGTGACCCTGGCACAGGCGGAGGGTGCCGTATTCGTGCGGATGGAGCCCGCTGCCGCCGGGTTCACGGCGTCCGACGCCGACACTCTCCTTCGCGCCCGTGGTTTGACGCCGGCGCCGGTCAACCAGCAGCCTGAGCTCAGCTGGATCGTGGATCTTGAGAGCGACTTCAAAGACGTCTTGGCTGGTATGAAACCAACCAACCGAAACCTCTACCGGAACATCCACAAGAAGGGCGTGACTTTCCGCACTTCCCAGGACCCCGCCGACATCTCGGTGCTCCTGCACTTCCTCCATCTGACAGCTGCCCGGAACGGCTTCAAGCCCCAAAGCGACGAGTACCTCACGCAAGTAGCCGCTTCCCTGCTGCCGAATGGTGCGGGAACGCTGTTCATCGCGGAGCTTGAGGGGGAACCGATCGCCGCTGCTTTCGCCTACGACTCCGCCGACACCCGTGTGTACGCGCACGCCGCCTTGGACGATACCCACCGCAAACTCAGCGCGGGCATCCCCCTCTTGGTCACCCTGATGGCCGATGCCAAGGAAAAGGGGCTCAAACACGTTGACCTTTGGGGTGTGGCACCGGAGGACCAGCCGGACCACAAATGGGCGGGCTTCACCGCGTTCAAAAAGTCATTCGGAGGCCGTGAAGTGTCTTACCCTGGTACTTGGGACCTCCCGGTCAGGAAACTTCGCTACGGCGCCTACCAATTGGCCAGGAAGCTCCGCGACAAACTGCGCTAGGCCCGCTCGCCGAAGGGTGTCGTGAGGAACCTGTACCTCCGCCACCTACTTTGAGGACGCCCTCATCTCGACACGCCGGCCATCCCGGCGTGTCCGCAGGTTTCCAAAGTCAAAGTAGGTGATAACGGCACACCTCGCTCACTGCCACCCAAATCCGCGCGCGACCGAACTTGGCGGGACGCAGAGAAGGACGGCGAGTATCGCGAAAGCGGCATCAAATCGACGAGGTACGAGGAGATAGCCGCCGAGCGATGCTCGCCGTCCTTCTGTCAGGTGCAGAGGGGTTACGGCTTGCGCGCGTACGTCTCCCACTTGGATGCGTGGTGCTCAGCCTCCACGAAGCGGACTGTCCCGGACTTGGAACGCATCACGATGGACTGGGTCAGGACCCTGTCCTTCTGGTAGCGCACGCCGTGGAGGAGGTCGCCGTCGGTAATGCCGGTGGCTGCGAAGTAGCAGTTGTCAGAGGTGACGAGGTCATTGGTGGACAGGACACGGTCGAGGTCGTGGCCGGCGTCGATCGCCTTCTGCTTTTCGTCGTCCGACGTTGGCCACAGGCGGCCCTGGATGACGCCGCCGAGGGACTTGATGGCGCAGGCAGTGACGATGCCTTCAGGGGTGCCGCCGATGCCCATGAGAGCGTCCACGCCGGTGCCGGTGCGGGCCGCAGCGATAGCTCCGGCGACGTCACCGTCCATGATGAACTTGGTACGTGCGCCGGCTTCGCGGATTTCCTCCACCAACGGACGGTGGCGGTCGCGGTCCAGGATCATGACGTTGAGCTGATTGACCTTGACGCCCTTGGCTTTGGCGATGAGGTGCAGGTTCTGTTTGACAGGCAGTCGAAGGTCCACCATGTCGGCGGCTTCGGGGCCGGTGACGAGCTTCTCCATGTAGAACACGGCGGAGGGGTCGAACATGGATCCGCGTTCAGCGACAGCCAACACTGCGAGGGCGTTGTTGATGCCGAGGGCGGTCAGGCGGGTGCCGTCGATGGGGTCCACGGCGACGTCGCACTCGGGACCGGTGCCGTCACCAACCTGCTCGCCGTTGAACAGCATGGGGGCCTCGTCTTTTTCGCCCTCACCGATCACCACGACACCATTGAAGTGGACGGTTTGGAGGAATGAGCGCATGGCATCCACGGCGGCGCCATCTGCCTTGTTTTTGTCACCGAAACCCACCCAGTGGCCACCGGCAATTGCCGCAGCCTCGGTGACTCGGACGAGTTCAAGCGCAAGGTTGCGGTCGGGCTCGTCGAGGCCGACGGCGAGCGACGGCGAAATCGTGGAATACTGCTGGGTCATTGGTGCAGGAGACACTTGAACCTCTTCTTCGAGTGACGATTCACGGGACCGGACATGGTTGCGCAGGGCAACCCGGGGTTCCTCTATCAACGATCATAGTCGCCACGTGGTCCGGGAGTCGTTGGATGACCACGGACCGCAATACCAATGGTGAGGTTGCCGGATGTGTGTTCCCTGCCGGGATAAGCGATCATGGAGGGGTGAGTGAAACGCAGGACAAGCCCGCTGCCGGCAATGAGCCGGATGCCGCGGAGGCTAAGCAAACAAGCACCCAGGCATCCTCGGATGCCCCCTACAAACCCGTCCTTGCGGCGAAAGCTGCCAAGCGGGCCAACGCTTCGGTCATCGGCATGGTCATTGCGCTGCTTGTCTGTGTACTGGCTTTCCTCCCCATCGTTTTGATGAACCCGGCTCCCAAGGGCGAAGGTTTCAGGCCGGATGTTGATGTGGCGGCCATTGCCCGCAACGCCACGGGTGTGGCGGGATTCACACCGGTTACCCCGGATACGGGCGACACATTCAAGCCCAACTACGCCCGCTGGGAGTCCGGCAGCGGAAGCGGCGTTCCTACCTGGGAGATCGGTTTCCTGACTCCCAAAGAAAATTTCATTGGACTCTCCCAAACCAACCAGGCGAACCCCACCTGGGTTGTGCAGCAAACGGAGAACCTTCCTGTCACCGGCACCCGTAGTGCAGGCGGCCAGGAATGGGAGCTGCGCGACTCAGGCAAAGAGAAGCGCAGTATGGTCCTGGAGTACCGCGGCACCACGATCGTCCTGAGCGGCACCGCAAACCTGGAAGAGTTCGCAACGTTGGCGGCCGCCGTCGTGAAGTCTGCAGAGCAGGCGCCGCCTGCAAGCGCGCCGGCTACTGCGACTGCTTCCGCGCAGCCGTCCGCCTAACTCCCTGTCCGCTGGCCCCGGGCATCCGCCTAACCCGGCGCAACAGTTTCACGGACTGCGCAGTCCGCGTCGTAAAGTAAGGCTCGTGCCTACTTACCTGACTCCAGCCCTGGCGTGGCGCCGTCTCCGCGAGGGCAACGAACGTTTTGTTTCCGGCGAATCCCTGCACCCCAACCAGGATGCTTCGCGACGATCATCACTCATTGAGAACCAGAACCCTTTCGCCGTGATCTTCGGCTGCTCGGATTCACGGCTCGCTGCAGAAATTATCTTTGACCTGGGGCTCGGTGACGCCTTTGTGGTGCGCACTGCCGGCCAGGTCATTGATGATGCGGTCCTGGGCTCCCTCGAGTACAGCATCAGCGAACTCCGGGTTCCGCTGATCGTCATCCTGGGCCATGACAGCTGCGGCGCCGTGAAGGCCACCAAGGCGGCCGTTGAAACCGGCGAGATGCCTCCGGGCTTCATCCGCGATCTCGTGGAGCGCATCACACCGTCCGTCCTGACTGCCAAGCGCAATAGCCAGGAAGACGTCAACGACATGGTGGTGGAGCACGTCAAGCAGACTGCTGCCCGCCTGGCTGACAGCTCACGTGTGATTTCCGACGCCATCGACGACGGGCGGGTTGCCGTGATCGGCCTGTCGTACAAGCTCGATGAAGGCCGTGCGGCGCTCGTTTCCGGGATCGGCAAGCTCTAAGAGGACGTGCTCCGGCCCCAGCGCCGGAGCACGTAGCACTCCCCTCCGGGTTTTCTGTGAAGCGTCCGATCGCCCTAAGCTAGCCCCATGACTTCCACCACTGAGTTCCGTATTGAACATGACACGATGGGCGAAGTTCGCGTCCCCGTGAACGCCCTGTACCGCGCCCAGACGCAGCGTGCTGTGGAGAACTTCCCGATCTCCGGCAAGACGCTTGAGCGCACCCACATCGAGGCTCTTGCCCGCGTGAAGAAGGCAGCTGCACTGGCGAATGCCGAACTGGGGGTGCTCGATGGTGAGCTCGCCGAGGCTATCGCCGCCGCTGCCGATGAGGTTGCCACCGGTAAGTACGACGGCGACTTCCCGATTGACGTTTTCCAGACCGGTTCGGGCACGTCCTCCAACATGAACACCAACGAGGTCATCGCCGAACTGGCATCGCGCGCCCTCGCGGCCGCCGGGAGTGACAAAGTTGTCCACCCGAACGATCACGTGAACGCTTCGCAGTCCTCCAACGATGTCTTCCCGACGTCCGTGCACGTCGCCGCCACCTCAGCCCTGATCAACGACCTGATCCCGGCCCTGGAGTACCTGGCAGCTTCCCTCGATCGGAAGGCCGTGGAGTTCAAGGACGTCGTCAAGTCCGGCCGTACCCACCTCATGGACGCCACACCGGTCATGCTCGGCCAGGAATTTGGCGGCTACGCTGCCCAGGTCCGGTACGGCATCGAGCGCATCAACGCCGCACTCCCCCGCGTTGCCGAAGTTCCCCTGGGTGGCACCGCTGTTGGTACCGGAATCAACACCCCGGCCGGCTTCCCGGAGCGCGTCATCGAACTCCTCGCCGCCGACACCGGCCTGCCGCTGACCGAAGCACGCGACCACTTCGAAGCACAGGCAAACCGTGACGGCCTGATCGAAGGTTCCAGCCAGCTCCGCAACATCGCGATCTCCTTCATGAAGATCAACAACGACCTCCGCTGGATGGGCTCCGGCCCCAACACGGGCCTCGGCGAAATCGCCATTCCGGACCTTCAGCCGGGCTCCTCGATCATGCCGGGCAAGGTCAACCCGGTCATCTGCGAAGCGTCCATCATGGTCTGCGCCCAGGTCATCGGCAACGACACCGCCATCGCCTGGTCGGGCACCAACGGCGCCTTCGAACTCAACGTCGGCATCCCCGTCATGGCCGCCAACCTGCTCGAGTCCATCCGCCTGCTGAGCAACACCAGCCGCGTTATGGCCGACAAGATGATCGACGGCATCACCGCCAATGTTGAGCGTGCACGCTTCCTTGCAGAGGCTTCCCCGTCCATCGTGACCCCGCTGAACAAGTTCATTGGTTACGAGAACGCTGCCAAGATCGCCAAGATCGCTGTGAAGGAGGGCCTAACCATCCGCCAGGCCACCGAGAAGCTTGGCTTCGTTGGCGAGGGCGAAGGCAAAGTCACCGAGGCAGAGCTCGACAAGGCCCTCGACGTCACCACCATGACGTCCCCTGCTCACAAGAACTAATACT